>CABUQK010000039.1 GCA_902493615.1 uncultured Collinsella sp. | reverse complement strand
ATAAACAGGCGGTCGTTTTGACGGTCGAACTCCTCGATTGAGGCCTCGGCGCGGTCGAACACCTGAATGACGTTTTGACCGGCAAAGTCCTCCTCGATAATGCCGTTGACGGCGCCCAGGACCTGCTGCTGCTCGCGGAAGTACGGCTGCGAGAAGTGAATCATCACCATCAAGATAATTGCGGCTGCCGGCAGCGTGAGCACGGTGACGCCGGTGAGCGGCAGGCTGATCGACAGCATCATGACGAGCACGCCGATAATCTGCGTGACGGACGTAATAAGCTGCGTCACGCTCTGGTTGAGCGACTGGCCGAGCGTATCGACGTCGTTGGTGATGCGGCTGAGCACGTCGCCCTTGCTGTGGCCGTTAAAGTAACTCATCGGAACGACAGCGATCTTGGCGGCGATCTCCTTGCGCATGCGATAGCAGATCTTTTGCGTGACGCCGGTCATGAGCCAGCCCTGGATGAGGCTGCAAACAGAGCTCGCCAGATACAGGCAGAGCAAAAAGCCGAGCGTCTTGGCGATCCAGTTAAAGTCGACATCGCCGGTGCCGTTGACCTTGGCAACCAAGCCCTCGAACAGTTTGGTGGTAACCTGGCCGAGCACCTTGGGCCCCACAATGTTAAAGATGACCGAGCACACGGCAAAGGCGACGGCGGCAAACACGGCAATCTTGTGCTGGCCGATATACCCGAGCAGCTGCCTCATGGTGCCCTTAAAGTCCTTGGCCTTTTCGCCGCGACGCATGCCACCCATGCGGCCCATGGGACCACGCTGACGAGTGGGCTTGGGAATTTGAGTCTTGGTCTCGTCTGCCATTAGCGCTCGCCTCTTTCCATAACGGCTGCAATCTCTTCTTGGGTAAGCCCCAGCTCCTCGGCGGAAAGCTGCGACTGCGCGATCTCCAGGTACGCCGGGCAGCTGCGCAGCAGCTCCTCGTGCGTGCCGGTGCCCACTACGTGGCCGTCGTCGAGCACGATGATCTGGTCGGCGTGCATGATGGTCGCGATGCGCTGGGCCACGACCACGAGCGCGGCGTCGGTGACGTTTTTGGCCAGCTCTTCGCGCAGGCGCGCGTCGGTCTTGTAGTCGAGGGCGCTAAACGAATCATCGAACACCACGACCTCGGGCTTTTTGGCCAACGCGCGGGCGATGGCCAGACGCTGGCGCTGACCGCCCGAGACATTGGAGCCGCCCTGGCTAATGGGGGAGTCGTACCCGTCCTCGCGCTCGGCGATAAAGTCCTCCGCTTGGGCGACGTGTGCTGCCTGGCGCATATCCTCGTCACTCACCATGTCGCCGGCAAACTTGAGGTTGCTCTCGACGGTACCCGAGAACAGACGACCCTGCTGCGGAATATAACCGATGCGGCGGCGCAGCTCAGAGAGGGTCATGTCGCGCACGTCGATGCCGTCGAGCGAAATGCTGCCGCCCGTGACGTCGTACAGGCGCGGAATCAACTGTACAAGCGTGGACTTGCCCGAGCCCGTGGAACCAATGATGCCGAGCATCTGGCCGGCGTGCGTGGTGAAGTTTACGCCGCTAATGACGTCGGCGCGGGCATCGGGATACTGGAAGCTCACGTCACGGAAGGTGAGCTCACCGCGCGGCGCGCTGGCAGCAGGCAATTTGGGTGAGACAGGGTCGTTGATGCTCGTGGGACAGGTGATGACCTCTTCCACGCGCTCGGCTGCGACCTCGGCACGGGGCAGGATGACCGAAACCATGGTGAGGATCATAAACGCCATGACGATCTGCATGGTGTAGGAGATGAACGCCATCATGTTGCCGACCTGCATCACGCCGTCGGACACGCCCTGCGCGCCAAACCAGACGATAAGCACGGTGATGCAGTTCATGACGAGCATCATGAGCGGCATCATAAAGCTCATGGCTCGGTTGGTGTAGAGCTGCGTGGTCATCAGGTCGAGCGAAGCCTTGTCAAAACGCTCGAGCTCGTGCTCCTCGCGGTTGAACGAGCGGATGGGCATCAGGCCGTCGAGCAGCTCGCGGGCGGTAAGGTTCACGCGGTCCACAAAGCTCTGCATCTTTTTGAACTTGGGCATGGTGAGGCCCATGAGCACGCCGACAACGGCCGAAACCGCGATGATGGCCACGGCGATGGTCCACTCCAGACCGGTGTGGTTGGCCAGGACGCGCATGACGGCGACGATGCCCATGACGGGGGCCATCAGGCACATGCGGATAAACAGGGTTGCGGCCATCTGGATCTGCTGAATATCGTTGGTGCAGCGGGTGATGAGCGAGGCCTGGCTAAACTTGCCCACCTCGGCCGGCGAGAAGTGCATAACCTTGTTGAAGGTCTCGCGACGCAGGTCGCGGGCGATGGAGCAGGCGGTGCGCGACGCCACGGCACCGGTCAGAATGGTGGCGACGAGCGACACCAGGCACAGCCCAAACATCGTGGTCGCCATGCGGCTCAGGTAGGCGTTCTGCACGTCGGCGGGGTCGATGCCCTGTGCCTTGTACTCGTCCTGTACATAGCTCACGGCGCGCTGGGTGACGATGGAGCCCGACATGGAGCCCATTTTGTCCGCCATTTGGTTGGCGCCCTCGACGAGCTTGCTTTGGTCTACCAGACCGCCCTCGACACCCAGGCGCAGGCTCTTCATGGTGATCTTACCGCCGTCGGCATCAATCTGCTTTTGCATGTTCTGCGCCGCCGCGGCTTTCTGCTGCATCTCGGCGAGCTGCTCGGGCGTCATCGCTGCCATTTGCTCGGGGGAGGGCATAGTCTGGGTGGTGCTGGCGTCGGATTCGCTGGACGAGCCCATCATGTCGCCCATGGAGTTGGCGTCGATGCCCTGGTTGAGCGAAAGGACAACAGTCTCGGGCAGGCTCATAATGTCGGCAATCTTGCCTCCATCGGCACGCTCTTCCTCGGTGCCCTCGTACGTTCGAATGTCGTTTTTGTCAGCCTTGCTAAACACGGCCTCCACAGCCTTGGCGTCCTTGGCGCTCATAAAGAGTTCGAGGTCGTCGAGCGATTCGGCGCGAATGGTGTCGGGCACGGGCGAGGCGATGCCGCCTTGCTGCACGCCCACGTCGACGATATCGCTCATGTAGGTAGGCAGTGCCAGATCGGCGTTGCAACTGATTACGATAAGTACGATAGCTGCGAACAGTGCCAGGATATGCTTTTTAAAGAGCTTGAGAATCCTCACTCGGCATCTCTCCTTTCTTGATTGCGGTCGATAATTTCGTTGGCACGCCTTAGAAGACGCACCATCTCTTGGGTATCTGTTTCGCCGAGCTGCTCGAGGAAAGCCGCAGTGCGGTTCTCGAATTCCCGACGTTTGATTTCGAGATCATGGAATCCCTTGTCGGTCACTATGACGTGTACGCGACGACGGTCGGTCTTTGAGTGCTCGCGCTCGACCCAGCCCTTGGCTTCGAGAGCGCGTAGGATATTAGCGATGCGGGCACTCGAGACCCAGGCACGATCAGCGAGTTCGCTCGGCGTGAGCGAACCGCCGGCGAGTATGAGGGCGCGCATGACGGCCATCTCGCCGCCGAGGGCTTTGTCCGCAAAGCGCGAAATGCGCTGATGCATGCTGCCGAACTCGGTAAGGAGCTGACGCCCAAGCTCACGGAAATCGGTATCTTCCACCGAAAACCCCTAACACTAGAAACTATTTTCGGTGAAAGATGATACCCCCATACGCGGGCCTCATACAGTGGGCAATATTAAGAGCTCATAAAGACTTAAAATCATTCAATTGCTGAAGCGTTTCAAAGAACTATCATGCCCGCGGTTAGGCGAGGGGTTGTCACCACCATGACGACTGGGACTCATATAAGCGCCACGTGCGATGCTCCAACTTCCCGCAAGGAGACACCTTACATAAGGGGGAATGGAGTCATGGCATTTGACTTCACGGGCAAGACCGCGATTGTCACGGGCGGCACTCAGGGCATTGGCCTCGAGATCGCCAAGGGCATCGTCGCGGGCGGCGGACATGTCGCGCTCATCGCAAGGAACGCTGCTAAGGGCGAGGCCGCTGTGGCCGAGCTTGGCGAGGGCAACAAGTTCTATCAGCTCGATGTCGCCGATGCGCCCAAGGCGCGCGAGACCGTCGAGCAGATTTTTACGGACCTGCCGCAAACCAACATCCTGATCAACTGCGCTGGCGTCATCAGCACCAAGAAGTTCGACGAGATCGATGACACCGAGTGGCGTCGCACCATCGACATCAACCTCAACGGTACCTTCACTATGATGAACGCCGTGTACCCGCACTTTAAGGCGGCCCATGCCGGCACTATCGTCAACGTGAGCTCTGTTGCGGGCAAGATTGGTGGCGGCCTGCTCGGCACCGCTGCCTACGCCAGCTCCAAAGCAGGTGTTAACGGTCTAACCAAGGCAGTCGCCAAGGAAGGCGGCAAGTTTGGCGTTCGCTGCAACGCCGTGTGCCCGTCGCTCACGTTGACCGATATGACCTCGATTCTCTCTGACGAGAACTCTCAGCGCATCATCAACGGTATTCCTCTGGGCCGCGCCGCCCAGGCCAGCGAGCCTGCGCAGATGGTGCTGTTCTTCGCTTCCGACCTCGCCAGCTTCGTGAACGGCGAGATCGGCGACTGCGACGGCGGCATCGTCCTGGACGGGTAATACCCCACGACGATTATTCGGCGACGGCTCCTGCGACTCGGGACCGTCGCCTTCTTTCTGACATAGGCGCGTGCGGCTACGATTCGCATGCATCCAAAGGAGATATATATGAGTGAATCGACTGCGGTGGAGGCGCCGACGGCAAAGGAGCCGTTCTTTAAGATGTCCTCCATCCCGGGTGCCAATATTTTGGTGCCGCTTTTGCTGGGCTGCCTGCTCAACACACTATTCCCCGACCTGTTCAAAACGCTCGGCAGCTTTACGCTTGGCATGACCCAGCAGGGTGCAGGCCCGCTCGTGGGCGCTTTTTTGCTCATCGTCGGTACGACGATTTCGTTTAAGAGCGCTCCTGCCGCCGCCGCCCGCGGTGCCATTATCATCGCCGTCAAGCAGATCGTGGTCGTTGCCGTGTCGCTGCTCATTCTTTATGTATTCAACGACAACCTGTTTGGCATCTCTGCCATGGTGATGCTGGCGGCTTGCACCGGCGCCAACAACGCTATGTACGCTGGCCTGATGGGCACCATGGGCAATGAGGCCGAGCGTGGCGCCGTCGCCATCACCACGCTCGTTGTCGGCCCTCCGGTCACGATGATTGTCCTTGGCGCCGCCGGTCAGGCTCCGATCGGCTGGTCGCTCGTGGGCGCCATCCTGCCGATCGTCGTCGGCATTATTCTGGGTAACCTCTTCCCGAGCTTTAAGAAGATGATGGCCCCGGCACTTTCCGCCATCATCGTGCTCGTCTTCTTTGCCATGGGCTCGACCATGACCTTTGGCCAGCTCATTAATGGCGGTCTCCCCGGTATTCTGCTCGGCGTGATCTGCTCGGTGGTCTTTGCAATTCCCGTCATCGCGGTCGATAAGCTCACGGGTGGTACGGGTGTCGCAGGTGCGGCCATTTCGAGCTGCGCCGGAGCCAATGTGGCCACGCCTGCTGCCATGGCAAGCGTCAACGGGGCCATGTACGGCGGCGTCGTGCTCGCGACGGCTACGGCACAGGTTGCTGCCTGCGCAATCGTGACGGCTATTTTGACCCCACTGGTCACCAGCTGGTGCTACAAGCATTTTGAGGGCCAGGGCAACGGCGATAGCAAGGCAACGACCGACAAGGCCGCCGCAGCCGCCTAATGCCAAGCGGCAATCAAAGCTAAAAACTAGCTACGCCACAGGGCGACCACGGGGGATCCTGTGGCCGCCCTACAGTTTCTGTAGGGTCTCTGAGACACTTTACCCTGCTAAAGCTGGCATAACAGCTAGAGCGAACGTCGTACAAAGGCAAGGAAAAATACCAAACAAATCGGTGAACGGTAGTTGTTCGCGCTCGCATTTCCTGCGGGTTTGTAAAAAACGCCCTTATGATATAAAAAAAGAAACATATAACAGCCCAGATGGAGAGGGTGGCTATGTTATCCTTCTCAGACGGGTGAAATCTTGGGTTTTGGGTTGTAGTTCCAAGGTGGACAAACGTTTTTCCTGCACCAACGTGTGGTGAAGAACGGAAGAAGCTGGTAGTGCAAGCCGAAAATTCAAGAATTCAATAAGCAGCGGTGTGAGAGAGCGCCGCATTATACGTAACTAGGAGCGTGGTTACACAATGCAGGAGGCATGGGAAGGCTTCAAGGAAGGTATCTGGACGGGAGAGGTTGACGTCCGAGACTTCATCCAGAAGAACTACACCCCCTACGAGGGCGATGAGTCGTTCCTCGTAGGTCCGACCGAGCGTACCAAGGAGCTGTGGGGCGAGGTTCTCGACCTGCTGCTTAAGGAGCGCGAGCAGGGTGGTGTCCTCGATATGGACACCAAGACCGTCACGGGTATCGTGAGCCACCCCGCTGGCTACATCGATAATGCCCATCGCGACAAGGAGACCATTGTTGGCCTCCAGACCGACAAGCCGCTCAAGCGCGCGCTGCACGTCAACGGTGGTATCCGCATCGCTTGCCAGGCTGCCAGCCAGCACGGCTACAAGGTCGACGAGAACGTTGTCGAGCGCTACACCTTCGAGCGCAAGACCCACAACGCTGGCGTCTTCGATGTTTACACCCCCGAGATGCGTGCTTGCCGCTCGGCTCACATCATCACCGGTCTGCCCGATGGCTATGGCCGCGGCCGCATCATCGGCGACTACCGTCGTGTTGCCCTGTACGGCGTCGACTACCTGATCAAGGACAAGGAGGCCCAGAAGGCTTCCACTCCGACGGTCATGACCGCCGACAACATCCGCGATCGCGAGGAGCTGCAGGAGCAGATCCGCGCCCTCGGCGAGCTCAAGATGATGGCCGAGACCTATGGTTTCGATATTTCCAACCCTGCTACCAACACGCAGGAGGCCATCCAGTGGATGTACTTCGCCTACCTTGCTGCCGTCAAGGAGCAGAACGGCGCCGCTATGTCCATCGGCCGTACCTCTACGTTCATCGACATCTACGCTGAGCGCGACCTTGCCAACGGCACCTTCACCGAGGAGCAGATCCAGGAGTTCGTGGATCACTTCATCATGAAGCTCCGCATGGTCAAGTTTGCCCGTACCCCCGAGTACCAGGCCCTGTTCACCGGCGATCCGCAGTGGGTCACCGAGTCCATCGGCGGCATGGGTGTTGACGGCCGTACGCTCGTTACCAAGATGAGCTACCGCTACCTGCACACGCTCGAGAACATGGGCACCAGCCCCGAGCCCAACATGACCGTTCTGTGGTCGACCCGTCTGCCCGAGAACTTCAAGAAGTTCTGCGCCAAGACTTCTGTCGCCAGCTCCTCGATCCAGTACGAGAACGACGACCTCATGCGCGTCTATCACGGCGACGACTATGGCATTGCCTGCTGCGTGTCCTCCATGCGCATCGGCAAGGAGATGCAGTTCTTCGGCGCCCGCGCCAACCTGGCCAAGTGCCTGCTGTATGCACTCAACGGCGGTGTTGACGAGGTCTCCAAGAAGCAGGTCGGCCCCAAGTATCGCGCCGTCGAGGGCGATACGCTCGATTACGACGACGTTGTGGCCAAGTACAACGACATGATGAAGTGGCTCGCTGGCGTGTACGTCAACTCGCTGAACATCATTCACTACATGCACGACAAGTACTGCTACGAGCGCATCCAGATGGCTCTGCACGACAAGCACGTGCACCGCTGGTTCGCTACGGGCATCGCTGGCCTTTCCGTCGTGGCTGACTCCCTGTCCGCCATCAAGTACGCCAAGGTCCACCCCGTCCGTGACGAGAACGGCATCATCGTCGACTTCGAGACCGAGGGCGAGTTCCCCAAGTACGGTAACGACGACGACCGCGTCGACCAGATCGCTCACGACGTTGTGCACCAGTTCATGGAGTACATCCGCATGAACGACACCTACCGCAACTCCGTGCCCACGACCTCGGTTCTGACCATTACCTCCAACGTCGTGTACGGTAAGAAGACCGGCTCCACGCCCGACGGCCGCAAGGCTGGCCAGCCGTTCGCCCCGGGTGCTAACCCCATGCACAAGCGCGATAGCCATGGCGCCATCGCTTCGCTGTCTTCGGTTTCCAAGCTCCCGTTCCGCGATGCTCAGGACGGCATCTCCAACACCTTCTCCATCATCCCGAGTGCGCTCGGCAAGGAGGACCAGGTGTTCTTTGGCGATATCGACCTTGATCAGCTGGGCGAGTAACTATTGTTAGTGCTATACTAACAATAACGATTACTGATTAGTGCGCCGGTTTCGGCCGGCGCCTATCGATCGAAGGAGACACATTATGAAGGTTTCTGAAGTTTCCGAGACTCAGGCCGATAACCTGGTCCACATGCTCGACGCTTACGCCGAGAAGGGTGGCCACCACCTGAACATCAACGTCTTCAACCGTGAGACGTTGCTCGACGCTCAGGCTCACCCCGAGAAGTACCCGCAGCTGACCATCCGCGTTTCCGGCTATGCCGTGAACTTCCACACGCTCACCAAGGAGCAGCAGGACGAGGTCATTGCGCGTACCTTCCACGACAAGTTCTAAAGGGTTCAACTCCTGTAGGATTACTGGGGCCGGTTTTGGGTTATTTCCCAAAACGTCCTCTGACATGCAAAGAGGCTCCGCTGCGCGCGTTGCGCGGCGGAGCCTCTTTGCGTCCTGCGGGATGTTTTGGGAAATAACCCAAAACCGGCCATGTGGGGTCCTTTGGAGTCACCCTTTAGGCGGAACTCTCCTAATTATTTGGATGAGTCGTTTACTTACTTGTGCTGTTACCGTCTTCCCGCTGTTGTTGGGGTATGCTTTGTTCGTATGTAAACGTATGACATGTTGATGGGGGAGGGTGCTATGGCTCGCGAGAGTGCTCGTTCTAAGGATACGGCTAAGCCTGGCATCAAGGAAGTTGCGGCGGTGGCGGGGGTTTCGCCTACTACGGTATCTCGCGTGCTTAATAATCGCGGCTATATTAGCCAAGAGACCCGCGATAAGGTCCATGCCGCGATGGAGCGCATCAACTATACGCCCAACGATATCGCCCGTGCCATGCTCAACGGTCGCCTGAATCTTATCGGTATGATCGTTCCCTTTGTGAGCAGCCCGTTCCATGCTCAGGTTGTGCAGGCGGTCGAGCGCACGTTAGCGGAAAACGGCTTTAAGATGTTGCTGTGCAACAGCGCCAATCGACCCGATCTTGAGCGTTCCTATATTGACATGCTCCGCCGCAATATGGTCGACGGCGTCATCGTCAACTCCCTCAATATCGGTGCCGAGGCATATGCCGAGATGGGCTTGAGCCTGGTTGGCATCGACTGCGATCTTGGCGAGGGCTCTGTCCAGATTGCAAGTGACAGCTATGGCATTGGCGAGCTCGCCACGCGCCGTCTGATTGATGACGGCTGCAGGCGTATCCTGTGCCTGCGCAGCAATAGCCGCATGCGCATGCCTGCCAATAAGCGTACCGATGCCTACCTCGATGTTGTTGAGCAGGCCGGTTTGTCCGCGCTTGTCCGTGAGGTTGAGTTCGTTAAGCCCGACGACGAAAAGGGCGCGGTCGTTGCGAAGATCCTCGATGAGAATCCCGATATTGACGGCATCTTTGCGGGAGACGATACGATGGCGGCCATCTGTCTCAACGTGATGAAGCAGCGCGGCTTGAGCGCTCCAGACGATATTAAGGTCGTGGGCGCGGATGGTGCCCGCCGAACTATGACGTTTATGCCTGACTTAACAACCGTACGTCAAGATATCGATCGCATCGGAGAGCTCGCGGCGCAATCCATCATCGCTCTTATTAACGGCGATAATCCCGAATCGAATATCAAGCTCCCCGTTGAACTCATTGAGGGCAAAACCGCGTAGTTCATCCCGTGCCAAAAGAATTCCTCAAACGCCTCTGATGACCGTTCACCGGCATATGTCAACCGTTTGCCGACGACTGGAACTGCGAAAAGACGTATTGGTGTGAAAACGTTTGACATATGAAAACGATTGACATATCTTGCCATTGTACCGAGTTAGTATGTCGTGGAAAGGAAGTCTCGGATGCACAAGGTGTATTACCAGCCTGAGGGAATTTGGGTAGGCGACATCATGCCGTACGGCGAGGACGGCACGTTCTATCTCTATCATCAGCGTGACACGCGTAACCCCGAACCTTTCGGAGAGCCGTTTGGCTGGGCACTCGCTACGACCAAGGATTTCGTCAACTACAAGGACTTTGGCGAGAGCCTTGAGCGTGGCGGCGACGAGGAAGTCGACCAGTACATTTATGCCGGCACGGTGTTTAAGGTGGGCGACAAGTACCATGCGCTCTACACTGGTTGCAATCGCGATAAGGTCCGCGCACGTTTGATGAAGCAGGTTCTTCTTCACGCAACGAGCGACGACGCCGTCAAGTGGGAGAAGAACATCGCCGAGACGCTGCTTCCGCCCCAGGAGGGTTACGATGACCGCAACTGGCGCGATCCCTTTGTGCTTTGGGATGAGGAGAACGAAGAGTACATGCTCATCCTCGGCACGCGTGTGGGCGAGGACAAGCGTCTGATGACCGGCCGCCTGGTCAAGTTCACCTCCAAGGATCTGACCAACTGGGAGTTCCAGGGCGACTGGTGGAACCCGGGCCTGTACACCATGTTTGAGATGCCTGATCTCTTTAAGATGGGCGACTGGTGGTACCTCGTCTTTTCCGAGTACAGCGACGGCAACAAGACCCGTTACCGCATGTCCAAGTCCATCAACGGTCCTTGGATTACCCCCGCTGACGACTCCTTCGACGGCCGCGCGTACTACGCCGCTCGCACCGCATTCGATGGCGAGCGTCGCGTTCTCTTTGGTTGGGTTCCTACGCGTGACGAGGGCGGCGACCCCAGCTCTTACCTATGGGGTGGCACCTTTATGCCCCTCGAGATCGTTCAGCGTGCCGACGGAACGCTCGGCACCAAGCTCCCCGACAGCATGCTTGGCGCCTTTGGCGAGGCTAAGGCAGTCGAGGCCTTTGAGCTTTCCTGCGAGTCGGGCAAGGTCGAGCAGGTGCTCGCCGCGGATGCCGGTTCCACCTATATGCTCGATGCCGACATCGAGCTCGCCGGTGACGCTGCCGGCTTCTCGGTGAAGCTTGCCGAGGACGCCGAGTCCGGTCTTGCCTATGAGTTCCGCGCCAACCTGCGTGAGGGCAAGCTCGAGTTTACGGCGGCCCCCCAGTATCCGTGGTTCCAGGTCAACAACATGGGCCTCGAGCGTCCGTTGTTCTTTAAGGGCGAGGGCACTCATCATGTGCGCCTGGTCGTTGACGACGATATCGCGACCATCTTTGTCGATGATGTTGCGCTTAACGCGCGCTTCTGCAATAAGCAGGGCCAGGGTGTGGCGCTGACGGTCACCGACGGTACGCTCAAGTGCGCAAATGCAACGATCGCGTCTCTGTAATGGCATCAAAACGTCTTATGATTTCGTAAAGGAATGGAGAGGAACATGGACTACAAAGTAGTGTCTCAGCAAGTCGTCGATAACGTCGGCGGTCTGGAGAACATCGAGGGCGCCACGCATTGCGTTACGCGTCTGCGTCTGGTGCTCAAGGATACGAGCAAGTACAACAAGGCCGAGCTCGAGAACATCGATGGCGTCAAGGGCGTGCTGTACAACAGCGGCCAGCTCATGATCATCTTCGGTACCGGTACCGTCAACAAGGTCTACGATGAGTTTATGGCTCTGACGGGCGTTAAGGAGATCAGCGCTTCCGAGGTCAAGGGCGCCGAGGCGGACAAGAAGGGCAAGTTCTTCTCGGTCCTCAAGGTATTTTCGGACATCTTTATCCCCATCATTCCCGCTTTCGTCGGCGCTGCTATCATCATCGGCCTTAAGTCGCTGATCGTTGCCAACGGCCTCTTTGGCATGGAGGGCAGCCTCGCCGATCACAGCGAGTTCCTCAAGAACCTCGCAAGCTTCTTTGCCATTATCGCCACCACGTTCGACTACCTGCCTGTCCTGGTTATGTACAGCGCGGTGAAGCGTTTTGGCGGTAACCCGATTCTGGGCATCCTCGTCGGTATCGTCATGGTTCACCCGAGCCTTATGAACCGCAACACGTTCGTTATGGACCCGACGGGTGCTGAGTACTGGAACTTCGGTCCGCTCTCCATTCCCATGGTTGCTTTCCAGGGCGGCGTGTTCCCTGCAATCCTGACTGCCTGGTTTATGGCCAAGGTCGAGAAGATTGCCCAGAAGTACATCCCCGAGGTCGTTTCGTTCGTCTTTGTCCCGACCGTTACCCTGATTCTTGCTAACGTCGCCCTGTTCACCGTGTTCGGCCCGCTCGGCAACCTGATCGGCGACGTCCTCGCCGGCGTAATCGATATCCTGTACAACAGGATGGGCGTCTTCGGTGCCTTTGTCTTTGCCGCATTCCTGCAGCCGCTCGTCGTTACCGGTACGCATCAGTTCATCCAGGGTATCGAGGCAAACCTCGTTGCCACGACTGGCTTCAACTACATCCAGGCAATCTGGTCGGTTTCCATCATCGCCCAGGGCGGCGGCGCCATCGGCATGTACCTCATTCACAAGAAGCATTCCAAAGAGCGCAACATCTGCATGTCGTCCTTTATCCCGACGCTGGTCGGTATCTCCGAGCCCGCAATCTTTGCTGCAAACATGCGCTACTCGATCATCCCGTTCATCTGCGCTTGCATCGGTGCAGCCTGCGGCGGTGCCTTCGTGAAGCTCTTTGAGGTGCGCGCCATCGGTCAGGGTCTGACCGGCGTGCTTGGCCTGCTCATCGTTACGCCCGAGACGCTCGTGTGGTATGTGGCTGGCAATCTCATCGCCTTCATCGTGCCGATCGTCTTGATCTTTGCCTACAACAAGGCAAAGGGCGTGCCGACCACCGATGAAGAGGGCGCTGGCGCTGGCTTCGACGTTAGCTTCTAGTTGAGCCGTTCAGCGTAATGTGCGGATAAGTCCATTTGGGGAAGGGCGTTCGGCTCGTGTGAGTCGAGCGTCCTTTCCCATAGACGAGAAAGTCAACGGCGATGTTTAATCAAAAAAATAAGGTGACATGCGCGGACTATGAGCGGTGGCGTGCCGGACAGGATGAGACGGTGGCTCGCATCGCATCCGACCCCGATAGGCTTTTGTTCCATGTGGAGCCTGAGCTTGGCTGGCTTAACGACCCCAATGGTTTGGTTCAGATTGGTGATACGTATCACATCTATCATCAATACGATCCGTTCGATGCTGCGCATGGCGGTCCAGTGCTTTGGAACCATCTGACGACAAAGGATTTTGTGACGTACGAGAATCACGGCCCCGTGCTGTTCCCCGATTCCGATTTGGATTCGAGTGGAGCGTATTCTGGTTCTGCCTTTGTACGTGATGGCAAGATTCACTACTTCTATACCGGCAACGTTAAACATTTTGACCGTGATGATTACGACTACGTGTTGACGGGCCGTGAGCAAAACCAAATTCATATGGTTGCCGAGAATCCCGACGAATTGGGCGAGAAGCGCATAGCTGTTGGGCCGGTCGATTACCCCGACGATATCGGTACGCACGTGCGCGACCCCAAGATCCTTGAACACGACGGTATCTACTACATGGTTCTCGGCGCTCGTACGAAAGACGATCGCGGGTGCGTGCTTGTCTATACCTCGCGTGATCTAGAGGACTGGGGCTATGCGACGCGCATTGAGCTGGGCGAGAAGTTTGGCTTTATGTGGGAGTGTCCTGATCTGTTTGAGCTCGATGGCGAGCTTATTCTCGTTTGCTGTCCGCAGGGCGTGCCCGCCGATGGCTGGCGTTACCGCAATCCGCATCAGTGCGTGTGGTTCTCCATCGAGGCCGATTGGGGGGCGCCGAGCTTTAAGATCGTCGGCCAGGGCATGCCTCCGATGGTTGATGCCGGTTTTGATTTCTATGCCCCGCAGTCCTTTGAGGACGTTGCGGGTCGGCGTTTGATGATCGGATGGTCGGGTTGCCCCGATGCGAAGGCGGAAAGCCCGACGGTGGCGCGCGGGTGGCAGTGCGCGTTGACGGTGCCGAGAGAGTTGAGCATGCGCGGCGGCAAGCTCTGCCAGCAACCGGCGCACGAGATTGAGAGAATGCGCGGCAATTGCGTTCGTGCTGTAGGCGGTGAAACCGTTGAGGAGCCGGGCCGCCTGTTTGATCTTGTGGTTTCCTGTGAGGGAGCCAAGATGGTCGAGCTCGAAATCCGCAAGGGTGTCTTTGTACGCTATACGGACGGGATGCTTACCCTCGACATGGGTGACGAAGGCTATGGGCGCAACCAGAGGTCGATCGAGCTCAGCGAGCTTCGCGATTTGCGCGTGCTTTCGGACACTACGATGGTCGAGATTTTTGCCAACGGTGGCGAGGCAGCACTTACGAGCCGTACCTATTCGTCGGCGGTTCCGGCGATGGCGCTGCACGCCGAGGGTGCGGCGTCGATGGATTTCTACCGCCTCGCTCATTAACCGTGCATGGAGCACGATTGGACTTGTTGGGCGGAATGTGTCGCAGTTGCCGCGGCCAGCTACCGCTTATCGCGTATAGCGACCGTTTGCGGAATAAGTAACACTCCTTAATAAACCGTGTAGAATCTCAGATAAGCACGGAGTTTTCCAGGGAGACGCTGTCCTTTGTTGTGTGCAAGGGACGGCGTCTCTTTGGCGCTTGGAGGCCGTTCTACAGCAGGACGGTGGACGTGCGTCATATATTAAAAAACCAACGTCGAGATGGGTCGTGATAAGAATGGGCAAGTACGTAATCGTGGTTGAATCTGGTTCGGATGTGACGCCAGAGCTCTGCGAACGCTACGGCATCGTGCGCGTGCCCATGCATGTCACGATTGGCGACGAGACCGTCGAGGATGGCTCGATTGATCCGCTCGAGATTTACTCGCGCTGTAACGAGTTTGGCGTGATGCCCAAGACCAGTGGCTGTTCGCCAGCGGATTTTGCGCATGTGTACGACCGCATCCATGCCGAGCAACCCGACGCGACTATTTTGCATCTTGCATATTCCGAGGCCACGACCTGTTCGCATCAGTCCTCTAAGATTGCGGCCCAGGGGCGCGACTACGTGTTCTCCATGGACACACGCTTTGTCTCGGTGGGCCAGTCGGTCGTTGTCGTCGAGACCGCCAAATACATCGAGGCTCACCCCGATGTCACCGTCGACGAGATCTTTGCATTTACGAACTCCGTCATGGACCGCGTACTGTTGGGCTTTGTTCCTACCGACCTTGCCTTCCTTAAGGCAGGTGGCCGCTTGTCCAACGTCGCGTTCCTAGGCGCCCATCTGCTCAAGATTAAGCCCTGCATTGAGGTGACGGGCGGCAAGTTCGTGGCGACCAAGAAGTTCCGCGGTTCTATGCTTAAGTGCGCCCGTGCCTTTATTGATCACATGGTAGAGAAGGGCGAGATCGACTACTCGCATATTGGCCTGGCGTATTCGGTGGGTCTTTCCGAGGAGTTGCGCGACGACATGGAAGTCTATGCACACGATCTTGGCTTTAAGGACGTTACCTGGACTCAGGTCGGCGGCGTCATCTCGAGCCACTGCGGCCCGACTGCTTTCGGCGCGGTGCTCACGCTTAAGGCGTAAAGGCCTGGTGCCTATCGATATCTATTGCCTCGGCGGCGGGGGGTTGTGATAACCTTCCCGCCGCTTTTGTGTGGGGCCAAATAGAACAACCCAATTGACCACTAAACCGTTTCACCATCATGCGTATGGGCTAGAATGGCTCTGGCATTTATGTAACTAAAACCAATGAGAGGCAAGGTAGCGGGAATGGCTGAGATGACACTCGAGGGTGTGGACGCTCGTCCCGAGGACTCTGCGTTTGCCCTGGGCCGCGTGCATTCGATTGAGACGATGGGAACGGTCGATGGACCCGGCATCCGCTTTGTGGTGTTTGTTCAGGGCTGCCCCATGCGCTGTGCGTATTGCCACAACCCCGATACCTGGTCGGTTAACGGCGGCACCATGGTGACCGTCGAGCACCTGATGGACGAGTTCCAGAGCAACCACGAGTTCTATCGCAGCGGCGGAATTACGGTGTCCGGCGGCGAGCCGCTCCTACAGCCTGAGTTTTTGGCCGACC
>CABUQK010000038.1 GCA_902493615.1 uncultured Collinsella sp. | reverse complement strand
ACTGACGGTGCAGCGAGTGCGCAATCTCGAACATGTTGACCGAGTTAAAGCTGGAGTACAGGCCCTTGTAACACTCGTAGTTGGTGCAGGAGTCGAGCATCTCGTCGTTGACGATCTGGTTGTAGTCGCCGTGGAGCGTCTCGCCGATCAGCACGAAGTCGGGCTTGAGCTCACGGGCGAAGCTATGCAGACGACGCATGAAGTCGCGGTCGAGCATATAGGCAACGTCCAGGCGCAGGCCGTCGACGCCAAAGACCTCGGCCCAGCGGTGCACGGACTCTAGCAGGTAATCGACCACGGCAGGGTTTTGCAAGTTGAGCTTCACGAGCTCAAAATGGCCTTCCCAACCCTCGTACCAAAAGCCGTCGCCGTAGCAGGAGTCGCCATCAAAGCTAATGTGGAACCAGTCCTTGTACGGCGAGTCCCACTTACGCTCCTGCACATCGCGGAAGGCCCAAAAGCCGCGGCCGACGTGGTTGAAGACGGCGTCGAGCACCACGCGGATGCCGTGAGCATGCAGTGTGTCGCACACGGCGGCAAAGTCGGCGTCCCCACCCAGGCGACGGTCGATATGGCGCAGGCTGCGTGTATCGTAGCCGTGACTATCGGACTCGAGCGGCGGGTTGATGAGCACAGCGCCAACGCCGAGTTTTTGCAGGTAGTCGGCCCATTGGGCAATCTTCATGATAGGAGCATCGGGGTTGGGTTCGACATCGGCGGCCTGGGCGAGCTCATCCTCGGCAACGGGGGCGGCGTTTTCGCGCGGAGCTCCGCAAAAGCCCAGCGGATAGACCTGATAGAACGTCGTCTCGTATGCCCACATAGCAACCTCCCGGTAAGCTCAACACAACGACATCCATTGTATGCCCAGCTTGTATCCCCTCCCCCAAAATAAGTTGCGGTGCAATAGGGACTGTTTGCCGGGTTTATTGGGCCCAGCAGTCCGTATTTCACCGCAACTGATGAGGGGACGTGATTAGGCGACGGGCCTTGCGCGGCGTATGGCCGGGAACAGCACGGTGATGGCGAGGATGACGCCCACGACGGCAATCGCCCCGCCCGCGAAGCCGATCCAAGCGATACCGGGACCCGAAACCACGGCGCCGCCGATTGCGGTGCCCGTGCCAATACCGAGGTTAAACAGGCCCGAGAAGATCGACATGGCGACGGCCGACGAATCTGCCGACGTGCACTTGATGAGCTCGGCCTGAAACGCCACGTTAAAGGCCGTGGCGCAGCAACCCCACAGTGCGCAGACGGCAAGCACTGTCACGAGCGACGATGCGGCCGGCCCCATGAGCAGCAGGGCCACCGGCACGCCGGAGAGCGTGATAGCCAAGAACGGGAAGCGATGCCCATCGAACAGGCGGCCAAACAGCCAGCTTCCGAGCAAACCAGAGCAGCCAAACGCCGTCAGCGTCATGGTAATGGCGCCCGCATCGACGTGCGCGACCTGCGCCAGGAAGGGCTCGATATAGCTGTAGCTTGCGTAATAGCCGGTCGCCATGAAGACCGTGACTGCGTAGAGCGCGATGAGGAGCGGGTTCTTGAGCAGCTCGGGCAGCTGTTTGACGGTAAAGCGCTCACCCGCCGGCATGGCCGGGAACACCGCTGCCTGGTAGACGACCGCGATGGCTGAGAGGCCCCCGACCACGGCAAACGTCATGCGCCAGCCCACGGCCAAGCCAATGGCGCGACCGAGAGGCAGGCCAAAGATCTGCGCGATGGACGAGCCCGTAGCGATCATGCTGATGGCGAGCGCGCCGTGGCGAGTGTCGACCAGGCGCGAGGCCATAATCGAGGCGACTGACCAGAACACGGCATGTGCGCAAGCGACCACCAGGCGTGCGCAGACCAGGATGGGATAAGTCGGCGCCACAGCGGACAGAAACTGGCCCAGCGAGAACACGGCGAGCACGCCCAGCAGCATCCGCTTGAACTCGAAGCGCGAGGCAAACACCATGAGCGGCAACGACAGCAGCATGACGCCCCAGGCGTAGACCGAGATCATGATGCCCGCCTGGGCCTCGGTGAGCGAGAACGACGCGGCGATATCAGTCAAAAGGCCGATGGGCATAAACTCCGACGTGTTGAACACGAACGCACAGCAGGTGAGCCCGATGAGCGGGAGCCACTGCTTGAGCGTGATGCCGTCTTGCCTTGTCTGAGTCATATATAACGTCTCCAATCGTTTTGAGCGGAGGCGATTATATAGCAACGGCCCCGCATCCGTCAGTACAGATGCGGGGCCGAAAACAATTCGATACACAGAGGTTGCGCCGTCAATTCATAACTAAGCCAACCCCAGCAATATGCCCGCCGAATGCACGACAAACGCCACGATCCAGGCAACGGCGACCTGAAACGCGAATACGGCCACGGCATAGCGCGCGCCCAACTCGCTCTTGACGGCGCCGATTGCCGCCACACAAGGCGGGTACAGCAACGTAAAGACCAAGAACACGTAGGCGGTAAACGGCGAAAACATGGTCGACAGCGCCGCGGGCGACGTTGCGCCCAAAAGCACCGTGAGCGTCGAGATGACGCTCTCCTTGGCAATGAGCCCCGTGACGAGCGCCGTCGAGGCGCGCCAGTCGCCAAAGCCGAGCGGGGCCAACACCGGCGCGATGATGCTACCCAGACCGGCAAGCAGGCTTTGCGACTGGTCGGCGACCACGTTAAAGCGGATATCGAACGTCTGCAGGAACCAGATGACCACCGTAGCGGCAAAGATAATGGTAAAGGCCTTGGTGATGAAGTCCTTGGCCTTATCCCATGCCAGCATCACCGTCGTCTTGACGCTCGGCAGGCGGTAATTGGGGAGCTCCATGATAAACGGCACCGGGTCGCCCTTAAATGCCGTGCGGTTGAGCACCAAAGCCGCGACGCAGCCGACCACGATACCGATCAGATAGAGCGAGACCATGGCGGGAACCGTCGCCTGCGGGAAAAACGCCCCGCACAGCAAGCCGTAAACCGGCAGCTTGGCTGAGCAGCTCATAAACGGCGTGAGCATGACCGTCATCTTGCGGTCGTGCTCGGATGGGAGCGTACGGGTCGACATGATAGCCGGCACGGTGCAGCCAAAACCGACGAGCATGGGCACGAAACTGCGGCCCGACAGGCCAAAGCGACGCAACACCTTATCCATGACAAAGGCCACGCGCGCCATGTATCCGGAGTCTTCCAGAATGGAGAGGAACAAAAAGAGCACGACGATAATCGGCAGGAAGGTCAGCACACTGCCCACGCCCGTAAGCACGCCGTCGACAGCCAGCGAGCGCACCACGTCGTTGGTACCGAACGCCTTGAGGCCCGCATCGGCCGAGGCGATGATGGCAGCGATACCGTCCTCCATAAGTCCCTGCAACGCCGCGCCGATCACGCCAAACGTCAGCCAAAAGACGAGGCCCATGATCACCAAAAACGCCGGAATGGCTGTGTAACGACCTGTCAGGATGCGGTCAATCTTGACGGAGCGCACGTGCTCGCGGCTCTCGTGCGGCTTGACGACGCAACGCCCGCACACGTCGCCGATAAAGCTAAAACGCATATCGGCCAGCGCAGATAGGCGGTCGGTGCCGGCCTCGCCCTCCATCTGGGTGATGATGTGCTCGATAGCGTCGAGCTCATTGCGATCCAGGTGAAGCGCCTCGGTTACCAGCTCATCGCCCTCGACCAGCTTGGTCGCCGCAAAGCGCACCGGGATGTGCGCCGTCACGGCATGGTCCTCGATCAGGTTAGCAATACCGTGGATGCAGCGATGCAGCGCACCGCCGTCCGGACCGTCGGGCGCGCAAAAGTCCAGGCGACCAGGGCGCTCGCGGAACCGCGCCACGTGCAGGGCGTGGTCCACCAGCTCGCCGATGCCCTCGTTGCGGGCAGCGCTAATGGGGACAACGGGCACGCCCAACAGGCTCTCGAGCAAGTTGACGTCCACGGCGCCGCCGTTGGCGGTCACCTCGTCCATCATGTTGAGCGCGATGACCATAGGACGGTCAAGCTCCATGAGCTGCAGTGTCAGGTACAGGTTGCGCTCGATGTTGGTGGCGTCAATGATGTCGATGATGGCGTCCGGACGCTCGTCGAGGATGAACTGACGGCTCACGACCTCCTCGCCTGTGTACGGCGACAGGGAGTAAATGCCGGGCAGGTCGGTAACGCTCGCCTCGGGATGGTTACGGATGGTGCCATCTTTGCGGTCGACCGTCACGCCGGGAAAGTTACCGACGTGCTGGTTGGAGCCCGTCAGCTGGTTGAATAACGTGGTCTTGCCGCAGTTTTGGTTGCCGGCGAGGGCAAAGTGCAGCGGCGCGCCCTCTGGCACGGCCGTCTTTGCCGCACGGGGCGAATACGTCCCCTCGCCCAGGGCCGGATGCTCCGTCGTGCCGATTGCGGCGTTAGCGCGCGGACCCGTATCGGTGTCATGAATACCCACGAGCTCGATGCGAGCGGCATCGTCCTTACGCAGTGTCAACTCGTAGCCACGCAGGCGAATCTCGAGCGGGTCGCCCATGGGGGCATACTTCATCATGGTGACTTCGGTGCCCGGCGTTAGACCCATGTCCAAAATATGCTGTCGGAGTGCCTGATCGTCCGATGCCACCGATGCGACAACGGCGTCCTTTCCAATCTCGAGTGTATCGAGCTTCACGTCCGTGTTCCTCCCCCGGCGCCCGCAGGGCGTTGTATTTATGTTCACCATGGCTAACCGTTTGCCATGGCTAACCAATTTTAAGCTTACATGATAGCGTGAACACACAATGACGTTCAATCGACAGATCGGTGCAAGGGGAATTCTGGGCCATTGCTTCCCAGACGGGCCTGTTGCGGAAACCGAATCCCACTCCGGAACACCTAAACGGGACGGGCTTTCCGGTTGAGGCATCTAGCGGAAACTGCAGCCCGGAATCGGCGCTCAGACTGGGATGCGATTTCCCAATGGGGCCCTCGGGGAAACTACAGCCCGGAATCTGCTCTCGAAACGGGACGCGGTTTCCCCGAGGACCGAAACAGCCGCCCGCCCCTCGACAAAATGATCCGTTCCCTCCGTCGCATGCGGAACATCCAAGGAGTGTCCCAGGGTGCCGGCACAATAGGAACGTCCCCAGCTGCCGGCGGCATTTCGCCGCAACAACAAAAGCCCGCGCTGGCAACAAATGTCACCTGCGCGGGTTTGGTGGGCGCTCACAAAGGCACGTTACAGAGGCCCACGTCAGTTATGGATTACCGAACGGCACCGGCACGCGATGCCTCCGTCGGCTTACCAAGCGATGAAGCTTGCCGCAGTCTTAGACTATCGGCGCAATGCCGGCAAAGTGCAGATACAGCGAAATGATTGCCACGACAATGACCGCCGCTGCGATCAGCTTGTCGTGCAGATGCGGAAGCACCGGTTTACCGCGGCCTCGCTCGCCCAGTATATAAACGGGAATGGCCGGAGCAAAAAGAATCG
Source organism: uncultured Collinsella sp. (assembly GCA_902493615.1). Lineage (GTDB taxonomy): Bacteria > Actinomycetota > Coriobacteriia > Coriobacteriales > Coriobacteriaceae > Collinsella. The sequence continues at coordinate 11,017 of CABUQK010000038.1, read as the reverse complement.
TCGTGATCATAACGCCCTGAAGACCCGTCGACCACACCAGGAACAATGTGTAGATGAAGCCGAGCGTACCGAAGAAGCGGGCTTTGCCGACGCTGGGCGCATGCGGCCCGTCCAGATGCTCGTTCTGCCAGCCAATCACCATGTAATAGGCAGCCGAGCAGACATACGGAACCAGAATCGTGTTGACTGCGCAGCTATAGAAGAACTGGTAGGTGCTCGCCGCCACATACGACACGATCAAGAAGAGCTGCGTGATGCCGGAGCTCACGAGAACCGTTACCACCGGGGCGTCGTGCTTGTCCGTCTTGGCAAACGCCAGAGGGAAGGATCCCTGGCGCGCCGCCTCGAACGGCGTCTCGGACGCAATGATGACATAGCCCAGCAGCGCGCCGACCAACGAAAGGATAACGCCAAGGTTTACGATGGCAGCACCAACCGGACCGATTGCGCACTCGAGAATTCCCGCCATGGAGGGCGTTGCAAGCTGTGCCATCTCCTCGCGCGGCATAATGCCGAGCGACAGCATCGAGATGATCAGATACAGCGTGAATACAGCCGCAAATCCGAGCGCCGTCGAGCGGCCGACGTCACGCACGTACTTTGCACGGCCCGAGATAACGACAGCGCCCTCGATGCCCGTGAAGACCCAGACAAGGGCGATCATGGTCGAGACAACCTGCTCGCCAAAGCCAGGACCAGCCGGCTCTCCCCAGAAGTTGTCCATAAAGATATCGACGTTGAACTTACCCAGGAGCACGATACTCAGCACAAAGAGCCCCAGCGGCACCAGCTTCGCCAACGTGACGATCGTGTTAATGCCCGCAGCCTCCTTAACGCCACGAAGCACAAGGGTGGTAAGGAACCACAAAAACACGCTGGCGCAGACGATAGAAAGCAGGTTGTTACCCGCGCCAAACGCAGGGAAGAAATAGCCCAGCGCGCTAAACAGCAAGAGCGCAAAGCTCACGTTGGAAAGACATGCGCTGATCCAGTAGCCCCAAGCGGAGTTGAATCCAATGTAATCGCCAAAACCGGCCGCAGCGTATGCATAGATGCCGCCGGTCAGGTCGGGACGGGCCTGAGACAAACCGTTGAACACCATCATCAGCGCAAAGACGCCAATAAAGCAAATTCCCCACGAGACGATAACCGCACCGGTATTTGCCCCACCTGCTGCCATATCGCCGGCAAGCGAAAAGATGCCGCCACAAATACTGGCGGTAATGACCATCATGGTCAGACGAAAGAGATCGAGGCCATTAGGGTCGATAATCTCTTCATTTTGAGCTTTAGAGGCCATTGTATGTGCACCCCCTTCATCATGTGATCGAACGAAAGATGGCCCGGACGTCCCGAATCGGGTGCCGGGCCATCGGTCAAGCGATCATCAGACTATTACAGCTACCGCGTTAGAAGCGCAGCGACAGGCAAGAAAGGCCGCCGTCGACCTTGCGATACTCGGAGGTGTCAACGACGAGTGTCTTGTAGCCCAGATCCTGCACGGCCTTGAGCACAGTCGGATAGCCCTCGGCAACGATGACCGTACCGTTGACCCAGATGCAGTTGGCGCCGTACGCCTCGTCCTCGGGCACGACGATCTTGTTGTACTGGGCAAAGTCGGGCTTATCGATGAACTCACCAGAGACGAGCATGTTGTTGTCCTCGATGTAGTTGACGCCCGTCTTGAGGTGCAGGACCTCCTCCAGCGGAACCTCAGAACCCTCGAGGCCCCAGCCCTCGAGAATCTCACAGAACTGGCGGATGCCCTCTTCGTTGGTACGAGCGGAGCGACCGACGTAGAAATGGTCACCGACCATCATGACGTCGCCGCCGTCGAGCGTGCCCGGAGAAACGATGTGCTTGACATGCTCGTCGTCAAAGAAGCGACGGACGGCCGGCTCGATCTCGTCCTTCTCGCCGTTGCGGCTATCGGCACCGGGGTTGGTAATGATGGCGCCGCAGCGAGTGATGACGGCCGGATCTTCGACGAAGCAGCTGTCGGGATACTGCTCGATTGCCGGCAGCACCGACACGTCAACGCCGCACTGCTCGAGCGCATGCTCGTAATCGTAGTGCTCCTCGATGGCGCGCTCGTAGATGGGCTGGCCAAGCTCGGGGGCACTCGTGATGCCATTGCTCAGGGACTTGCCGGGGCGGCGGATGATGACGTGGCTGAACTTGGTCATGATGATCCTCCTTGGATCTCTTAGCAGAGAGCGGGACTTCTTCGCGCCCGCCTTCCTTTCGATGGCTTTATCTTAGGGCGGTTTTCCTGTTTTGTATATTGTATACAATCCTGAACGGTAGGTTTTCTTCGGTAAGCGTATTCTTACGTATCGGCGCAAAGTAGCATGATTTAGCTGGTCGTTCTATAATTCAACTGAGCTATTCAAGTGAAACGTATTTGCTTTTAGAAATATACCGTTAAGGAACATAGGCTCATGGAAACGCTCAGAAGGCCCCTGAAAGACCACGTATACGACTACATTTCGAGCCGTATTGACGCCGGCGAGCTTTCGGCCGGCGACCGGCTGAGCGAGCAAGCGATCTGCGACGCCATGGGCGTGTCGCGCACGCCGGTCCGCGAAGCGCTCATCCAGCTCGCAAGCGACGGTTATCTGGACAATCTCCCCCGCCGCGGATTCCGCGTCCGTGGGTTCGATCAGCAAAACGCCGTTGAAGTCTTTGAGATTATGGGGCCGCTCGACGGGCAGGCCGCATACCTCGCCTGTCCGAACCTAACCGACGATGACATTACGCAGCTTAAATTTCTCGTCGGCTCCATGGACCTCGCGATCCAAGGCGGTCTCATCCGAAAGTACGACGACATTCAGCGAGACTTTCATCTAACGTACTTCAACCGCTGCGGCAACGACCGTCTGCGCGATATGATCTCGCAGCTCGAGCGCTGCTTTATCAAGCGCGATTACGAGACTGTCGACCAGGAGACGGCGTGCAAACTGCTCAATAAAGCCAACAACGAACATGCTCATATTCTTGAGTTGTTCGAAGCACGAGATGCGACGGGCGTGCGCGACTACGTTCGCGATGTCCATTGGAACACAGAAAACGCCCAGTTCACCGTCTGGTAGGAAACGATGCCCTTGCGGAAAGCGTGTCCCGTTATTCCCGCTCGAAACGGGTCGCAGTTTCCCAACGGGGCCCCTCGAGGAAACTGCGACCCAGAATTTGAGCTCGAAACGGGATGTGGTTTCCAAATCGAGGCCCTATGGGAAACCGTGTCCCACCTTGAAGGGGGAACTGGGATGCAGTTTCCAGACGGGACATCAAAAACGAAGTTGCGGTGGAATAGTTCCTGGATGGGCTGGTTGATGCCCCAGATAGGAACTATTTCACCGCAAGTTATTGAAGGGCTTGGATGCCGGGACTCTTACAGATGGCGCTCGAGGAAGCGGAAGGCCAGGCGGATCCAGGGACGGACGGAAACCTGCTTGTCCTCGTTGTCGACCGCGGTGTTGGCGTTGCCGAGCGAAAGGCCGTGACCACCTTGGTCAAAGACGTGCATCTCGCAAGGGACGCCCTCCTCTGCCATGCGTTGGGCAAACGGGTAGACCTGCGCGATCGGCGCCGTCTTGTCGTCGGACACGCCCCACACAAAGGTCGGTGGCATCTGACGCGAAACATGCGTAGTGGGGCAGATGTCGGCCAGATGCTCGTCAGTTGCCTCGCCGCCCGTCACCATCGACAGGTAGTCGTTGAGCAAATCGCGCCCCGTCTTGCCGCCCGTCTTGGGCACACGCAAGTCAATGCGCGGATCGCGCGTCTGCATGTCGCGCACATAGGCAAAGTCGAGCAATGGATAGCCCAGCACCACGGCATCGGGACGAATGTCGTCCGGACGCGCCCCGGCAAGTGCCGCAAAGGGGCCGGTCTTCCACTGTGTTGCCAGCGAGGCGCAAATCATGCCGCCAGCAGAAAAGCCCACGACGCACACGCGCTTAGGATCGACATGCCACTCGTCGGCGTTGGCGCGCACCGTGGCGACCATCTTGGCAAGATCTGCCTGGGGGTGCGGAAAGCTCACGTCACCCGTAGAACTCGTGACATAGTTGAGCACAAAGACCTGGTAACCGTGATCCAAAAACGCAAACGCCACAGGATCCTGCTCATGCGGAGCGATATGCGTAAACGCACCTCCGCCACAGATAATCACCGCGGGGCGGCGGCCATTCGGTTTATCGGGCAACGGCTCGGCACCCAAATACGTAAACGTCGCCGGATAATCCTCGGTCGGCTCCTCGCCCCACAGCGCATGGTTCTCGACAATCATATGTGCTCCCTTCGCGCAAATTATGCGCCCTTGTTTTTCGCCTTCAAGCGTACCCCACTTGAACCCGTGGCGCAGAAACACTCCAGCAATAAGTTTCCCTTCAACTGATATATCACATAATCCCAGTTCAGAGGTATCGTTGAGCAGCGTAGAATAGGGGCGTTGACCAAGCCGCGAAACACATGTGAAACGTTTCCGGCAAACCAAACGCGCGATATGCGCCTATTTAAGTTGGAGGCAACTATGGGTCTGCTCGATTCGCTTAAGTCCACCTTCACCTCGACCGGCGAGGCGTCCGTTCCGCCCGCAGCAAGCTTCGCTACCCGCGAAGGCGTCATCTATGCCCCCGTCAACGGCGTGCTCGTCAACCTGAACGAGGTTCCCGACGAGACGATCGCCTCGGGCATGCTTGGCCAGGGCTATGGCATCGAGCCCATTACCGGCACCATCTATGCGCCCGCCAACGGCCGCATCGGTGCCACCACTGTCACCAACCACTCCATCGGCATGATCACCGAGGACGGCCTGCGCGTGTTCATCCATGTTGGCCTGGGCACCGTGGAAATGAACGGCAAGGGTTTTGCCCGCTTTGTCGAGATGGGCGATGTGGTCAAGGCAGGCCAGCCGCTCATCAGCTTCGACCGCGAGGCCATTAAGGCCGCTGGTCACGAGGACATCGTGACCGTCATCGTCTCCGAGCTAGATCGTCTTAAGAGCATCGACCATGTCGGCGAGTCTGGAACGCTTATCGGCGGCAACCCGCTCGTCAAGCTTGGCGACCCGCTGCTGGTTGCCAAGACCAAGTAGCCAGGCCCCACGCCACACAGCCAAAAGGCACCTCGTCAAGCGCCCGCGACCATTTGGCCGCGGGCGCTTTTCGTTTGAAAAACCATCCCGCCAATGCTTTATCTGTATAGCTCAAATGAGCCGAGCTGCTAGAATATCGAACTGTATGGATAACTATCATTCAACCGTTATGGGAGGATACGTGAACCGCACCAAAATCGCGCAGCTCTATGCCGATGCCGAGTCGCTCGGCGGCCAGACCGTCACCGTCGCCGGCTGGGTCAAGTCCGTCCGCGACATGAAGAACTTTGGCTTTGTTACGCTCAACGACGGCAGCTGCTTCCGCGACCTGCAGGTCGTCATGAACCGCGAGGCACTCGACAACTACGACGAGATCGCCCATCAAAACGTCTCGGCCGCACTCATTTGCACCGGCACCGTCAAGCTGACCCCCGATGCGCCCCAGCCTTTCGAGCTTTCTGCCACCTCCATCGAGGTCGAGGGCACGAGCGCCCCGGATTACCCGCTGCAGAAGAAGCGCGCAACCGTCGAGTTCCTGCGCACCCAGCAGCACCTGCGCCCGCGCACCAACCTGTTCCGCGCCGTGTTCCGCATCCGCTCTGTCGCGGCTGCCGCTATCCATCGCTTCTTCCAAGAGCAGGGCTTTGTCTACGTCAACACCCCCATCATCACCACGAGTGACTGCGAGGGCGCCGGCGAGATGTTCCGCGTGACCACGCTCGACCCCAAAAACCCGCCCCTCACCGAGTCCGGCGAGGTCGACTGGAGCCAGGACTTCTTTGGCAAGCATGCGAGCCTCACTGTGTCCGGCCAGCTCAATGCCGAGAACTTCGCCATGGCCTTTGGCGACGTGTACACCTTTGGCCCCACCTTCCGCGCCGAAAACTCCAACACCACGCGCCACGCCGCCGAGTTTTGGATGATTGAGCCCGAGATGGCATTTGCCGACCTCAACGACTACATGGATAACGCCGAGGCTATGCTCAAGTACGTCCTTAAGGACGTTATGGCCACCTGCCCCGACGAGCTCAACATGCTCAACAAGTTTGTGGACAAGGGTCTGCTTGAGCGCCTGGACCATGTCGCCAACTCCGACTTTGCCCGCGTCACCTATACCGAGGCCGTTGAAATCCTGGAGCAGGCCGTCGCCGCCGGTCACAAGTTTGACTATCCCGTGAGCTGGGGCATCGACCTGCAAACCGAGCACGAGCGTTTCCTGACCGAGGAGCACTTTAAGCGCCCGACCTTCGTAACCGACTACCCGGCCGAGATCAAGGCGTTCTACATGCGCATGAACGAGGACGGCAAGACCGTCGCCGCCGCCGACTGCCTGGTTCCCGGTATCGGCGAGATTATCGGCGGCTCCCAGCGCGAGGAGCGCCTGGATCTGCTCGAGGCCCGCATCAAGGACCTGGGCATGAATCCCGAGCAGTACAAGTACTACCTTGACCTGCGCCGCTACGGTTCTTGCAAGCACGCCGGCTACGGTCTGGGCTTCGAGCGCTTGGTCATGTATCTGACCGGCGTGGGCAACATCCGCGACGTCCTGCCGCACCCGCGCACCGTGGGCAACGCCGACTTCTAATCTCCACAGCGCACTCAGCGCATTGCAGCACATCGCGCCAGCGCCTCTCGGCAAGCCGAGGGGCGCTTTTTCAACAGTGTCCGTCAAGCTTTTGGCAAGGTTTTGGTCAGTTAGGCAGGGTTGTTGAAAACTCGACCCGCCGTTTGCCGACGACTATCGACCGCCCAGAGCGCCCTGCGCCCCTGGGAAAGCCCCACGTCCTAGGCTCCATACCGTCGCCACCCAAAACGGAAAGGACGTGGGCACCATGACCGAAGCCGCTGTTGAAACCTACGACACCACGACTAGAGGCGCCGCCTCGATGGCAGCCTATCGCGCCGTTCGCATCCTGCAACTATTAAGCGAAAACACCGGCGAGGACAAGGCCATGCTTTCCGATGAGCTGATCCGGCGCCTCGCCCATCCCGACAACCCCGCCCGCATGCCCATCTCGGCGGCGCGGCGCAGCATCTACACCGCCATCTCCACGCTTCGCCATGCCGGATACGAAATTGAGTACAAACGCGGCGTGGGCTACAAACTTCTTACCCGCCCGCTCACCGATGAAGAGATCATCCGGCTCCACGGTATGGTCATGCGCAACCGCTCCACGCCTATCGCTATCCGCAAGAGCATGGCGCAGCACTTAGTTGCCATGGCGAGCGCCGACGTTCGCGGCTACCTCGATACACCCGAACCCGCTCCAAGCGCAGGCAGCAAGGCTACCAAGGCAACACGCACGCCCATCAAGCGCATCGACACGTGCGAGCTCGTCGAGCAGGCCATCGACCACGGAACCACGGTGAGTTTTGATATTTCGAGCGTCACGACGCATGGCGAAACCGAAGCAGCACGGATGACACTCCGTCCCTTTGCCATCAAGCAACGAGACGGCATCTCGTATTTGCTGGGAACGGTCTATGACGCCCGAGGCGCCGATGACACGTTGCGTACCGTAGAGATTGGCCGAATGAGAAACGTCACCACACGTCTCCTCGACGGCAAGAAGCTCTTCGCCGCCCTCGACGAGGAGGAGGACGCCTCCTCCGCCGCATAAGACCCTCCGCCGCCCATTCGACTACCCGTACCGCCCATCCGATTCTGTATTAAAAACCCGCCAGGCTGTTGTAAAAATGGACATCAGCGCTACTATAGTTCCACTTGCACTTTGTCCCAGTGCAGTGTTTCCAGCCATTTTTATACTGGGGGTAATGATATGAAGGACATCACCATCAGCCGCAGGAGCCTTCTGGTCTCCGCCGGCCTGCTCGCGCTCGCCCCGCTCGCCGGATGCGGCGGCAACTCTGGTTCCGGCTCTGCTGCCGCCGGTTCCGACTACACCATCGGCGTTCTGCAGCTCACCGAGCACTCCGCACTCGATGCCGCCAACGACGGCTTTGTCAAGGCCATCAAGGAGAGCGGCCTTAAGGTCAAGATCGACCAGAAGAACGCCCAGAACGACCAGTCCACGTGTAAGTCCATTGCCGACAAGTTTGTGGGCGACAACGTCAACCTGATTTATGCCATCGCCACACCCGCCGCACAGGCTGCCGCCGGCGCCACGGCCGATATCCCCATCGTGGGCTGTGCCATCACCGACTACGCCGCCTCCGGCCTGGTCCAGGACAACGACAAGCCCGGCACCAACGTCACGGGCGCTTCCGACCTCACCCCGGTCGCCGAGCAGCTCGAGATGATGCAGAAGGTCCTGCCCGACGTTAAAAAGGTCGGCCTGCTCTACTGCACCGCCGAGTCCAACTCCGACGTCCAGATCAAGGCCGCCAAGAAGGAGCTCGACAAGCTGGGCCTCGAGTACACTGACTTCACCGTCTCGAGCTCCAACGAGATTCAGTCCGTCGTCGAGTCTGCCGTGGGCAAGGTCGACGCGCTGTACTCCCCCACCGACAACACCATCGCCGCGGGTGCCTCGCAGGTCGGCCAGATCTGCAAGGAAAACAAGCTTCCCTTCGTGACTGGCGAGGAGGGTATGTGCATGGCCGGCGGCCTGTTCACCCTCTCCATCAATTACGAGGACCTGGGCTACGCCGCGGGCGAGATGGCCGTTAAGATCCTGAAGGGCGAGGCCAAGCCCGAAGACATGCCGATCAAGCACCTCTCGAGCAAGGACCTGGTCGTCGTCAAGAACGACGAGATGGCCGAGGCCCTGGGCATCGACCTTTCCGCTCTGGACGCGTAATGCCATACGCGGCATGCGTCTAGAGCCCGTGCTCGCGCTTTAGCCGCGTTATTCAATATCTGAGCCACAGGGGCGGGCGCTGTAGACCGGCGTCCGCCCTGCTTGTTTCAGGTAAAACAAAACGTCTGTCCGCAGCTCTTCTATGCATTGTTACCGCTATTATGGAAAATCACGTGTCCACCCTATCCTAGGAGGTATGAAGCATGCTCATTGCATTGCAGGGCGCCGTTTCGCAGGGCGTCCTCTGGGGCATTATGGTGCTTGGCGTGTTTATCACGTTCCGCCTGCTCGACATTCCCGATATGACCTGCGACGGCAGCTTTGCCCTCGGCGGCTGCGTCTGCGCTGTGCTCATCGTCAATAACAACGTCGACCCGCTGCTCGCCGTGCTGGCCGGTATGTGCGCCGGCGCCATCGCGGGTGCCGTCACGGGCATTTTGACCACCGTCTTTGAGATTCCCGCGATCCTCGCCGGAATCCTCACCCAGATCAGTCTGTGGTCAATCAACCTGCGCATCATGGGCAAGTCCAATACGCCCATTCTTGCCAAGGGCACCGTGTTCTCGGCCGTCAGCAATATGACCGGCCTGCCGCAGTCCACCGTTGCCATCATCTTGGGCATCCTGCTCGCCGTGGCTATCGTTGCCATCCTGTATTGGTTCTTTGGCACCGAGATTGGCTCTATGACTTTATGGAAGTGCAGCCCGTGGGCAACAACGAGTACATGATCCGCGCCCTGGGCGTCAACACCAACTCCACCAAGATGATCGCCCTTGTGCTCTCCAACGCCCTCATCGGCCTTTCGGGCGCGCTCATCTGCCAGAGCCAAAAGTATGCCGACATTGGTATGGGCACCGGTGCCATCGTTATCGGTCTTGCCGCCATTGTTATCGGTGAGGTGCTCGGCCGTCTGCTGCCCGGCGGCCTCACGCAGTTTAGCGTCCGTCTTGCCTCCGCCGTCTTTGGCTCCGTGGTCTACTTCCTTATCCGCGCCATCGTGCTGCAAATGGGCATGGACGCCAACGACATGAAACTGCTCTCCGCCGTGATCGTCGCCGTGGCCCTGTGCGTGCCCGTGGTTTGGGAGCGCTATAAGCTCCGCAGCTCCTACACGAAGGGGGATGAGGCAGATGCTTAAGCTCTCGCACGTCAAAAAGACCTTTAACAAGGGCACCGTCACCGAGAAGCGCGCGCTCACCGGCGTCGACCTCACCCTGAATGACAGCGACTTTGTAACCGTGATTGGCGGCAACGGCGCCGGCAAGTCCACGCTGCTCAACATGATCGCCGGCGTATATCCGCTCGATTCGGGCGTTATCGAGCTCGACGGCAACGATATCTCGCGTCTGAGCGAGTCGCAGCGTGCCAAGTACCTGGGCCGCGTGTTCCAGGACCCCATGCGCGGCACCGCAGCCGACATGCAGATTGCCGAGAACCTGGCCCTCGCCAAGCGTCGCGGCCAGCGTCGCGGCCTTTCGTGGGGCGTCACCAAGGCCGAGAAAGATGAGTACGTTGAGCTGCTCAAGCGCCTGGACCTTGGTCTGGACACGCGTCTCAACGCCAAGGTCGGCCTGCTCTCGGGCGGACAGCGCCAGGCACTCACCCTGTTGATGGCCACGCTCACCAGGCCGCGCCTGCTGCTGCTCGACGAGCACACCGCGGCCCTCGACCCCAAGACGGCCTCTAAGGTGCTCAACCTGACCGAGGAGATCGTCGACGAGAACCACCTGACCACGCTCATGGTCACGCACAACATGAACGACGCCATCCGTCTGGGCAACCGTCTGATCATGATGCACGAAGGCCACGTGATCTACGACGTGGCGGGCGATGAGAAGAAGTCGCTCACCGTAGCCGACCTGCTGCAAAAATTCGAGGAGGTCTCGGGCGGCGAGCTCGCCAACGACCGCATGCTGCTAAGCTAAACCTACCAAAAAGGGACAGGTTTATTTTGGCAGGTTTTATCTGCGCAAACGTCAAAACCGCCGCTAAGGGACAGGCGCCCTTGCGGCGGTTTTCGCATATTATGTCGATAATCCGATATTCAACCAGACATTCTGGCTAAGGACTAAGGAAACTGCCATGAAAAGACTCCCCCGCCTTTGAACTGCACCCCAAAACTTGGACGGCTTAAATAAGAACTACGCCGCAAGGGACT
>CABUQK010000037.1 GCA_902493615.1 uncultured Collinsella sp. | reverse complement strand
CTTTTGTGATGTCCCCGATCACCAACTGGCTCGAGCACCATGGCGTGAATCGCGGCATCGGTTCGCTTGTCGCGCTTATTGTTGTTGTTGCCGTGCTCGTCGGTGTCGTTTGCATCTTGTCGCCGATTCTCTTTGGTCAGATCATGGAAGTCCTGAGCCGCCTGCCCGAGCAGCTTCGTGTTGCGGGTGGCGATCTCAATGAGATGATCTCGCATGCCAAGACGCTCAACAACACGCCGCTCAAGGAGTATTTGGACGATAATCTTTCGTCCCTGGTTACCGTGGCATCGAAGTATGTGTCTCAGATTGCTGCCGAGCTTGGTCGCGGTGTGTTCCCGCTCATCACCAATACGGCCTCGCAGTTGTTCGTGATCTTCCTTGGTCTGGTGCTTGCCTACTGGATGGCCTGCGACTACCCTCGCATGCATCACGAGATTTGCACCATCATCGGTCAGGAGAAGGAGACTTCGTACCGCTTTATGGTCGCCATCCTTTCTCGCTCTGTCGGCGGCTACATGCGCGGTATGGTCGTGACGTCCATCTGCGGTGGTTTCCTCGCCTTTATCGGTTTTATGATCATCGGTCATCCGTATGCGGCGCTCATGGCTATCTTTACCGGCATCATGCATTTGGTTCCGGTCGTCGGTCCCTGGGTGAGCGCAGCAATCGCCACGGTGCTCGGTTTCATGTTCAGCCCCATGTTGGCGTTATGGACGCTCATCGTGACGATGGTCGCGCAAAACGTCACCGACAACGTGATTTCTCCTAAGGTCATGCAGAGCTCGGTGCAGGTGCATCCCATCATGAGCCTCACGGCGCTCGTTATTGGCTCGGCACTCATGGGCCCCATCGGCATGATTATTGCCATCCCGCTTTGTGCGGCCCTCAAGGGCATCTTCGTGTACTACTTCGAGAATGAGACCGGCCGTCAGCTTGTGGCCTATGACGGCGCCGTGTTTAAGGCCACGCCGTACCGCGATGCCGATGGCAACCCGGTCGCCGCTTACGACGCGCTCGGTGACGACACCTTCATCTATGAGTCCGAGCTCATCGGTAACGAGACTGCGCCCGAGGCCCAGGCGATGCCTAAGCCCGAGTTCGATAATCCCTGGATCAAGCTCTCGGGTTTGCAACCCGATTCCACGGGCTTCTTCAAGAACCCCTTTGCCAAGGATGACGATTCCAACACGGACGACACCAAAACCGGCATCGACGGCTCCATGGACGATGATGACAACTAGCGGGGTAATTCGGATTAATATTCATACGCGCTAACATGCAATTTCGCTGAAGGGCCGGCATTGTGCCGGCCCTCTTTTTTGCACAGGCGCGGCGGGATGGTAATATCGTTACGTTTGAACTGTTTCGATGTGAAACCGAGGAGATTCCCTCTATGAGTGCTGACTACCCGTCAATGACTACGGCCGAGATTCGCTCCAAGTTCCTCAACTTCTTTGAGGAGCGCGGTCTTAAGCTCTATCCTTCTTCGTCCCTCGTCCCCGACGATCCTTCACTGCTGCTTGCCAACGCCGGCATGAACCAGTTTAAGGAGTACTACCAGGGCAAGAAGACCATGAAGGAGATTGGCGCGATCTCCTGCCAGAAGTGTGTCCGCACCAACGACATCGATTGCATCGGCGAGGACGGCCGTCATCTGTCGTTCTTCGAGATGCTCGGCGATTTCTCTTTTGGCGGCGTCTCCAAGGAGCAGGCTTGCGCCTGGGCCTTTGAGCTCATCACCAAGGAGTTCAAGCTGCCGCTCGATCGCCTGTACTTCACCGTCTTTACCGAGGACGACGAGACCCACGACGTGTGGCGTTCTCTGGGCGTTGCCGAGGACCACATCTCCCGCCTGGGTGAGGACGACAACTTCTGGGCCGCTGGCCCCACCGGTCCCTGCGGTCCGTGCTCCGAGATCTATTTTGACATGGGCGAGGAGGTCGGCTGCGGCAGCCCCGACTGCAAGCCCGGCTGCGACTGCGACCGCTTCCTTGAGTTCTGGAACCTCGTGTTTACCCAGTACGACCGTCAGGAGGACGGCTCCATGCCGGAGCTGCCGCACCGCAACCTCGATACGGGCATGGGCCTGGAGCGCATGGCTGCCATCATGCAGCACAAGACCGCCAATTACGACGGCGATCTGATGCAGCACCTCATCAAGCTGGGCGAGGAGATCAGCGGCAAGACCTATGACGCCGACGATTACTCCGGCGCCAGCCGTTCTCTTCGCATCATCGCCGACCACTCCCGTGCCGTCGACTTCATGATCTCTGACGGCATCCTGCCCGGTAACGAGGGTCGCGAGTACGTCCTTCGCCGCCTGCTCCGCCGCGCCGTGTTCCACGGTCGCCTACTGGGCATCGAGGGCGCCTTCCTGACCAAGTTCATCGACGAGGTCAACGCTCAGATGGGCGAGGCCTACCCCGAGCTGCTCAAGAACGTCGCGCTCGTTAAGGGTATCGTCGCCTCCGAGGAGGAGCGCTTCTCCACGACGCTCGACAACGGTCGCGTCTACCTGGATGAGGCCCTGGCAGCGCTTGCCGAGGGTGCTGCGCTTCCGGGCGATGTTGCCTTTAAGCTGCACGACACCTTTGGTTTCCCCATCGACCTGACCGTCGAGATCGCCGGCACCGCTGGTCACGACGTCGACATGGACGGCTTCACTGCCTGCATGGAGGACCAGAAGGCCCGCGCTCGTGCCAACGCCAAGGGCGATGCCTGGGGCAGCTTCAACGACGTGTGGGTCGAGCTTTCCGACAAGGTCGCTGCGACCGATTTCGATGGCTATGACAACGACGTCATCGAGGGCGCCAAGGTAGTCGCCATCGTTCGCAACGGCGAGTCCGTCGAGTCCGCTGCCGCCGGCGAGGACGTCGAGGTCGTGCTCGACCGCACCCCGTTCTATGCCGAGATGGGTGGCCAGCAAGGCGATGCCGGCAAGCTTTCCGCTGAGGGCGTTGTTCTGACCGTTGTCGACACCAAGAACCACAACGGCCTGTATGCCCACGTCGCGCACGTTGCCGATGGTACGCTGACTGTCGGTGCCGATGTTACCGCCGCGCTCGACGCTGAGCGCCGTGGCTTCCTGCGCCGCAACCACACCGCCACGCACCTGCTCGACGCTGCCCTTAAGCAGGTCCTGGGCGAGCACGTCTCCCAGGCCGGCTCGCTGGTGACGCCCGAGCACCTGCGCTTTGACTTTACGCACTTCGAGGCTCTGTCCTTCGAGCAGCTCAAGGCTGTCGAGGACCTGGTCAACCAGCAGATCTTCGCTTCCAAGCCGGTCGTGACCCGTGTCATGAGCATCGACGAGGCTAAGGCTGCCGGCGCTGTCGCTCTGTTTGGAGAGAAGTACGGCGATGTCGTCCGCGTCGTCTCCGTGGGCGCCGAGGACCAGCCGTTCTCCCGCGAGCTCTGTGGTGGCACCCATGCCGCCAATACCGCCGAGATTGGCCTGTTCAAGATCATTTCCGAGTCCTCCACGGGCTCCAATGTCCGCCGTATCGAGGCCGTGACCTCTAAGGGTGCCCTCGACTACATGGCCGACCGCCTGGCGCTCGTTGACGCCGCCGCCGCTGCGCTCAAGTGCCGCGTCGACGAGGTTCCCGCCCGCGTGGAGAACCTGCAGGCCGAGCTGCGCGAGACGTCCAACAAGCTCAAAAAGGCTCTGACCGGTGGCTCCTCCGACGCCATTTCCAGTGCCATCGAGGGTGCTGTCGAGCTCGGCGGCTACAAGCTCGTCGTCGCTGAGCTCCAGGGCCTTGAGGCTGCCGACCTGCGCAACGTATGGGATACCGTGCATCAGAAGGTCGCCGGCCCTGTCGCTTGTGTCGTCGCCAGCGTGACTGAGAAGGGCACTCCGGCCCTGCTCGCTGCCGGCTCCGATGACGCCGTCAAGGCCGGTTTCCACGCCGGTAACGTGATCAAGCAGATCGCGGGTCTGGTCGACGGTCGCGGTGGCGGTCGTCCCAACATGGCCCAGGCCGGTGGCAAGAATGCTGCCGGCATCGCCGATGCCCTCGCGGCCGCTAAGACCGCGCTCGGCGCCTAAGAATCTAAGAAGTCGCTGTGGTTGCGCTCGCGCTGGACATAGGGGAGACCAGGATTGGCATCGCCGTCTCGAGCCGTGATGGCAAGATGGCGATGCCTGTCAAGGTGCTTCCGGCTGCCGAGGTCACCGGTATGGCCAAGACGTTCCGCTACCTGGTTGAGGACTATGAGCCCGACATCCTGGTAAGCGGACGTCCCCTGACCATGGCCGGTGAGCCCGGCCCTCAGGCCGAGCGCGTTGCCGCTGTGGCGCAAAAGATTGCCGACGAGCTCGATCTTCCGTTGGAGTTTGAGGACGAGCGTCTGTCCTCGCAAGAGGCTAAGCGTATCCTGCGCGAGCAGGGCCTCAACGAAAAGCAGATGAGGGGCAAGATCGACATGATTGCCGCCAGCCTGTTTTTGCAGACGTGGCTCGATCGTAAAAACGAGGAGGTTTCGCATGCCTAGCGCTTCCGATCCGCGCCAGCAGAATCGTACACGGCAGCCGGCGTCGCTCCCTGCCCAGCCTGGCCAGCGTCCGGCACAGCCGACGCAGCGTGCAGCTCAGCCTGCCGCGCGCCCGGCGCAGTCCTTCTCTCATTCGGCCCAACCTGTTCAACGGACGGGTCAGCAGCCTTCTGCTCGTTCGGTTCAGCATTCGGCTTCTCACGCGGCTCAGCAGCCCACTGCTCGTACGGCCCAGCCTGCAGGCGGCACCCGCTTTAAGCAGCAGGCACCTACCCAGCGAACGCAGGCCCCCCAATCGCATTCGCATCACGCTCGTGGTTCGCATGGCGTTGCTCCGGCGACCCGCTCGAGCTACAACACGCATGCTCGTCGCGGTGCTCAAAAGAAAAGCTCCCCGGTGCCTATGATTATCGGTGGCGTTGTTGCCGTGCTTGCGCTTGTCGCGATCGTTTTCTTTGTCGTGCCGGCCGTCAAGGGTTTCTTTGCCGGTGAGGATACGAAGGTTACGGCTGGTCAGCAGGTTACGGTGACCATTCCCGATGGTGCTTCGGGCGATACTATCGCCTCGATTCTCTCCGAGAACCATATCGTAGAAAATCCCAAGGATTACTATGCGGCGGTGAAAAAGCTCAACGCCGATATGTCGCTCAAGCCTGGTGATTATTCGTTCACCACACTCATGGATGCGACCAAGGTTGTTCAGCAGCTCATGGAAGGCCCCAACGCGGGCTCCAATGCGCTGACTATCCCTGAGGGTCTGACGGTCGATCAAGTCGCCGACCGTGTGGCCCAGGCCTACGACAGCATCTCTAAGGAAGACTTCCTCAACCAGGCCAAGGCCTCCAATTACGTGGACGACTATAGCTTCCTTAAGGGCGCCGCTAACGACTCCCTCGAGGGCTTCTTGTTCCCCAAGACCTATTCGTTGGGTGATTCGCCGACGGCCGATGGCGTGATTCGCGCTATGCTCGATCAGTTTAAGACCGAGTACAAGTCGCTTGACTTTGCGAGCTGCGAAGCCAAGATCAAGGAACGCTACGGTGTGGAGATGTCCGACTACGACATCGTCAACTTGGCCTCTATCGTTGAGCGCGAGGGCCTCAACGCCGATCAACGTGCGCATGTGGCCTCGGTTTTCTACAACCGCCTTGCCGGCAAGCTCGATGGCCTGCGCTATCTCAATAGCGATGCGACTATGATGTATGTCACCGGTGGCGAGGTTACCGCCGACGACCTGCAGAGCGATAGTCCGTATAACACCTATAAGCATGAGGGTCTGCCACCCACGCCCATCTGCTCTCCGTCGCTCGAGGCACTCAAGGCCACGCTTGAGCCGACCGACTCCGATGACCTGTATTTCTACATTACGCAGGACGAGGAGTACTTCTCGCAAACCTACGAAGAGCATCAACAGTCTTGGAATTAGCATGAGGATTTTTAGCCCCAAACGTTACGTTGCCTCGGTCGATCGCATCGACCTTAATACCCTGTGGGCCGACGGCAAACGCGCCATTCTGCTCGATCGCGATAACACCCTGGTGCCGCGCGACACCGAGCAGGTTCCCGCCGCGGTTTCCGCTTGGCTCGATGCCGCCCGCGCCAAAGGCTTTAAGCTGTGCATGGTGTCCAACAACTGGCATCGCGACCAGGTCATGAGCTCTGCACGCGAGCTGGGACTCGAGGCCATCAGCCACGCCATGAAGCCGGCGCCGTTTGCCCTCAAGGCGGGTCTTAAGCGTCTCGGCGCCACGGCCGACGAGGCGGTGCTGATCGGTGATCAGCTCTACACGGACGTGTGGAGCGGCAACTTCGCCGGCGTCGATACCATCCTGGTAAAGCCGCAGGCGACGCAGGACCTGTGGTATACGCAGATCTTCCGTATCTTTGAGCGCCGGGCCCTTCGCGACCTTCCCTGCGAGGAATAGGTCTCGTCATGTCCCAGCACATCAAACACGGCTGCGACCATATCTTCTTTATCGGCTTTTTGGGCGCGGGCAAGTCGACGCTCGCGCGCAACGTGGGCACCATGTTCAAGCGGCGTTTTATCGATACCGACCGTCTGGTCGTGCGCCGTTGCGGCAAGTCGGTAACCGAGATTTTTGAGACCGAGGGCGAGGATCGTTTTCGCGAGCTCGAGACCTCGGCGCTCCGTTCGCTCCAAAGCGAGCGCAGCCTGTTGGTTTCGTGCGGGGGCGGTATCGTCGAAACGCCGGTGAATATTGAACTGATGCACGAAATGGGTACGTGCGTGTACCTCGAGGGCGACTTCGAGGATTCGATTCGACAGATTCGTCGGTCCGACACGCGCCCCGATTTCCGTTCTCCCGAGCATGCCGCGCGCCTGTTTGAGCATCGCCGTCCGCTGTATCGCCAGGCCGCCGACCTTACCCTTGATATTCGCAACAAGTCCTTCGAGGACGTTTCCTACCTTTGTGCCGAGATGCTTTTGGAGCGTGGGCTGCTATGATTCGCCGTCAACTGATCAATTTCCAAAACCGCAGCGTCGATGTCCGCGTCGGATTGGGCGCGTTCGATGAACTGTCGCGTATGTTTGCCTCGGCCGTGGGCAAGCCTAAGCGCGCGATGGTCGTTTGGAACACCGCCACATCCGAGCGTTTTGGTGAAGTCGTCGAGCATGCGCTGGTCGACGCCGGTTTTGCCGTGTCGCCGCTAGTCCTCGAGGTTTCGCCTGCTGGTGCCACGCTGGCCGATGCCGATGCGATCTTTGGCGCCCTGTCTGCCAACGGCGTTACCTGCGACGATCTGGTTGTCGCCGTTGGCGATGCCGCAACCTGCTCGGTTGTTAGCTGGTGCGCCAACCAGTGGTGTGGCCGAACCGAGTGCGCGCTGCTGCCGACGACCTTCGACGCCATGCTCACGGTCGCGACGACCATGAAGCCGCTCGTCGCCTCGCCGGCGAATGCGCTTCCCGCTATCGCGTTCCGTCCTGAGCCGGGCTTGGTCGTGTGTGACCTCGACCTTGTTCGCGAGGCGGACCCCGAGTACCTCAAGTTCGGCTATGTGGTGCTTGTTGGCACCATGCTTTCGAGCAGCAAGTCCCGCTGGAATCAGTTTACTGAGACCGTTCCCGAGATTCTCGCGGGCGAGGAGGTCGCGCTCGTTAATGCCGTTCAATGGTCTCAGACTGCCCGTAAGGACGTACTGATGGCCACGAACCCGAGCGCTCGCCATGCGCTCGATTTTGGCAAGACGGGGGAGCGTACCTTGCGCGCCTGCTTGGGCGATGCCGCTTCGCAGGTCCCTGCCTATCAGCTGTTATCCGAGGGCATGCGCTTTGAGGCGCGCCTAGCACATGATGCCTGCGACTTCGATATCGATTACGTCTTTGAGGTCGATGACTGCCTGGAGGACTTTGGTATCGAGGAACTTGCCTTCGATCTGGAGCCTGCCGCATATATCGAGGAGTTCCGCAGACAGCAGTTTGTCCGCTCGAACCGCAGCATGTTGCCGCTGCCCGCGGCGCTCGGCGCCATTCGCCTAACGAGCGTCGAGGACGAGGTTCTTGAGCGCCATGCTCATGCCTACTTGGCTTCTCGCAAAGAACTTCTCTAAGATTTATTGACTTCCATCGTCTTTCGTATCATGTTGAGGGGCGGGTTTTCAATCGGTTGCGGATCACATGCGATTCTGACGTTCGGTTGAGATCCGTCCCGCACTTTTTGAGACAATAAGAAAGGAATCTGCATGTCTGAGTTTGCTGCCGGTCCTGCCGGTCGTATCGAACGTGTCCGTGCCCTGATGGTCGAGCGCGGCTACGACGCTATCGTGGTACGCGACGAGGCCAATCTTCGTTGGCTCACGGGCGTGAAGGGCGTCTTCGACTACACCTTCGAGTTCCCGCACGCGGCGTTTATTACGGCTGACCAGTGTCTGTTCCATACCGACTCGCGCTACCTCAACAGCTTTGAGGAGAACACGCCCGCCGGCAGCCCTTGGGTCTACGACATGGACGAGGGCACCATCCCCGGTTGGGTCGCCGGCAAGATCGCGGCCAACAAGTGCCGCGTCTGCGCTGTCGAGGACGACATGCAGATCAACTTCTACCAGGGTATTCAGCGTGGTCTGGAGGACCGTTCCGTCGCCTGTATGTTGCCGCTGATGCATGATGACATCCGCAAGATGCGCGCCATCAAGGACGCCGAGGAGATCGAGCTCATGCGCCATGCGCAGTCGATTACCGACGCCGCCTTCCAGCACATGCTCGGCTTTATTAAGCCCGGCATGACCGAGAAGCAGGTTCGCAACGAGCTCGAGAACTTTATGTTCGCCAACGGTGCCGACAGCCTGGCCTTCGGCTCCATCGTGGCGAGCGGCCCCAACACCGCCAACCCGCACGCCGTGCCGAGTGACCGCGTGATCGAGAAGGGCGACTTCGTCCTCATGGATTACGGCGCGGGCTACTGCGACTATCGTTCCGACATGACGCGCACCGTCGTGATGGGCGAGCCTACCCAGGAGCAGCTCGACCTGTACGCGCTCGTGCGCCGTACGCACGAGGAGTGCGTCGCCGCCATCCATCCGGGCGTCGAGGGCAACGACATTTTCAAGCTTTCCAAGAAGATTATCGGCGATGCCGGCTATGGCGATTACTACAACCATGGCCTGGGCCACGGCGTTGGTATCGACATCCACGAGCTGCCCAACTTCAATCGCAGCAAGAACATCATCGAGGTCGGCTCGGTTATCACCATGGAACCCGGCGTCTACCTGCCCGGCGTGGGCGGCGTGCGCCTGGAGGACTACGGCGTGGTCATCGAGAACGGCTACGAGCCCTTCACCAAGACGCCGCATGACCTCCACGTCATCGATTGCTAGTCCATTTCGATAGATTTTTGGGGCGGGGCGTCCGGATAGATTCGGACGCCCCGCGTTCTCTTTTTATGCGCTCGCTGCAGCAGCCGTCTGCAAGTGTATAATTTCGGTCGTATGTAATTTGGACGCTTGTGCGTTCTGCCCATAACAAGAAAGGTCGCTATGCCTACCATTTCTACCGCCGACTTCAAGAACGGCCTCGGTCTCCGCATTAAGGACAAGGTCTACACCATCGTCGAGTTCCAGCATGTCAAGCCGGGCAAGGGCGGCGCGTTTGTGCGCTACAAGACCCGCGACATCAAGAGCGGCCGCGTCGTCGAGAACACCTGCAACGCCGGCACCAAGTTCGAGAGCGTCATGCTCACCACCCGTGAGTTCCAGTACCTCTACAACGATGGCACCGACTACATCTTCATGGACAACGAGTCCTATGAGCAGGTTCCCGTTCCCGAGGACATGGTGGGCGAGAACTCCAAGTGGCTGCGCGAGAATGACATCTGCCAGCTGCTCTTCGCCGACGATGAGCTCATGGGCGTGACTCCGCCGATGTTCATCGAGACTACCATCGTCCAGACCGACCCGGGCTTTAAGGGCGACACCGTCCAGGGTTCCACCAAGCCGGCCACGATCGACACCGGCGCTGTCATCCAGGTCCCCATGTACCTCAACGAGGGCGAGGTCATCAAGGTTGACACCCGCGACGGCAAGTTCGTCTCCCGCGTCTAGCAACCAACTCTTCTAGGAGGACTCATGCCCCAGGAAATCAAGATTGACGGCATCGGCATTTCGCCCGATGTTCTGACCGCCATCGTCTCGCGCGCCGTGTCCGATGTCGAGGGCATCGCCTCCGTTGGCGTCAAGGACCTTGCCACCAACCTTGTCTCCATGATGCTCTCGTCCAAGGCCCCGGCTTCCAAGCCGGCGGTCGAGGCCGAGGTCGTTGGCGACAAGCTCGCACTCACCGTGCGCGTCGTGGTGTTCTTTGGCTATCCGTTCAAGAAACTCGCCGAGGCCGTTCGCGCTGCCGTGGTCGCCGCCATCGATGCCCAGGTTGGCGTTGAGGTCGAGCGCGTTGACGTTTGCATTGACGGCCTCGTTTTCCCCAAGGAGTAACCTTTGAGCCTTAAGGTTTATCGCGGGCGTACGCTTGCCCGCAGTCAGGCGCTGCAGCTGCTGTTCCAGGCCGAGGCCACGGACAGCCCGCTCGAGCGCGTCCTCGAGGGTGATTTCCTGATCTCGAAGGGCCCCCTCGACCCCTATGCGCTGGAGCTTTGCCGTGGTGCCTACGAGCACATCGATCGCATCGACTGCGCTCTGCGCTCCGTTGCCAAGAACTGGGATCTTATGCGCATGCCCGGTGCCGACCGCAACCTGCTGCGTATCGCCGTTTACGAGATGCGTTTCCTCACCGACGAGGAGGTCTCGGACGCCATCGTGATCAACGAGGCCGTCGAGCTTGCCAAGGCCTATGGCACCGACCAGTCCGCGTCGTTCGTCAACGGCGTGCTGGGCAAGATCGCTCGCAGCGAGGAGCTGCCGGGCGAGGACCTGTACCAAGAGCTGCTGGCCGAGGACCGTGCCCGCGAGGAGGCACAGGCTGCAGAGGCTGCCGCAAAGGTTGCGGTTGCTCAGGCTGAGGCTGGCGTGCTGGCCGAGGATTCGGACGCCGCCGATGCTGTTGTCGACTCCGTCGAGGAGTAGCCATGCCAGAGGGTTCCGTCCGCAACTTCGACGAGATCTCGGACCGCTTGGACCAGATCATCGCTACCGTTCGCTCCAAGGATACTTCCTTGGAGCGTTCGCTCGATCTGTTTGACGAAGCGATTGAGCTGGGCTCCCGTGCGGTCGATATGGTCGACAAGTTTGAGCTGACGCCGCGTGAGGCCGACAAGCTCGAGCAGGAATACGATGAGGATGCGGCAAACGAATCCCAGGATAGCTAGGCCGCATCTCCGGATACGAATGGTTGATGGCATTCATGAAACGCGTGCGTCTTGATGACGAACTGATTTCACAGGGCATCTGCGCCGATCGCGCGGATGCCCTTCGCACTCTTATGGCCGGCTTGGTCTCGAGTGGCGGCGAGCGCTTGACTTCGCCGGGCCTTAAGGTGACCCCGGGTCTGCCGTTGCACATGAAGGGGCGCATTCCATATGTTGGCCGCGGCGGTCTTAAGCTCGAAGGCGCGCTTGATGCGTTTGGTATCAATCCGACGGGCCTTGCCTGTCTGGATGTGGGCTGCTCTACCGGCGGCTTTACCGATTGCCTGCTCAAGCGCGGAGCTGCGACCGTTGTCTCGGTGGACGTGGGTCGCGCCCAGTTCGATTGGTCGTTGCGTCAGGACGATCGCGTGACTCTGCATGAGCGCACAAACGTGACGCAGCTGCCTGAGCTTGGCTATGCCGGCGCCATCGACCTGGCAGTGTGTGATGTCTCGTTTACCAGCATCGCGAATATTATCGATGCGGTGCTGGCGTGCCTGGCGCCTACGGGTGCATTCTGCACGCTCGTAAAGCCGCAGTTTGAGGCTCCGGCGGCGTTGGTGGGTGAGGGCGGCATTGTGACCGATCCCGCCGTGCGCCGCGATACGCTCGTGGCGGCGGTTGAACTCTTTGCTGCCAAGGGGCTGTTCCCGGTCGATGTGTGCGTGTCACCCATTCATGGTGCCAAGGGCAACGTTGAGTTTTTCCTGTACGGCACGAGATTTGAACCCGGCGACCGCTCGCAAGACGAGCTGCAATCCCAGGTATCGGTTTTGAGCGAGAAAGCTGCAACGCTATGAAGGTCTTTCTGGTTCCCAATTACTACAAGCAAGAGGCGGTCGAGAGCGGCCTGATGCTCGAGCTTTGGCTGACGCGCCAGGGCTATGAGGTGGCATGGGCTGCCGACCAGCGATCCAAGATTCCTAGCACGCCTGATATTGACGGCTCCGATCTGGTCATTACGCTCGGCGGCGACGGTACGTTGCTACGTGCTGCCCGCATCCTCAACCATCGCGAGATTCCTATCCTCGGTCTTTCCTATGGTCACCTGGGCTTTTTAACTGCTGCGAGCCCCGAGGAGCGCGACATTCTGCAGGTCGTGAGTGATGCCCTGTCCGGCGAGCTGCACGTGAGCCGTCGCGCTACCATCGCCGCGGATATCGTGTCCGTGCGCGAAGACGGTACGAAGGATGTCGTGCGCACGTTCGCCCTCAACGACATGGCGCTTACCCGAGGTCCGCTGTCCGATATGGTCGAGTTCGACATCACGGTGTCGGGCCACCATATCGACCGACTACGTGGCGACGGCGTGGTCGTGTCCACGGCGACTGGTTCTACGGGTTACGCGCTCAGTGCCGGTGGCCCCATCGTGAGCCCCGACTATACGGGCATGGTCTGCGTACCCATTGCGCCGCACACCATTCAGGCCCGTGCCTTCTTGACTTCGCCGAGTGATGTCGTCGAAATCTTTATGTCCGATGACCGTCCGAGTGTTCCGGCGATTGCTATCGATGGACAGTTTATTACCTGCGATGGCACCGTTGAGAGCGTGGCTGTGCGCCGCGGGCCCGGAGATGTGCTGCTGCTCGATTACGGCCCCGAGAGCTTCTATAACTCGGTGAGCCGCGTTTTCTACGGAGTCCGTCATGATCGATGAGCTGCAGGTTTCTAACATTGCACTCATTCGCGAGGCGACGCTGGTGCCGAGTGCCGGTCTGACTGTCCTGACCGGCGAGACCGGCGCCGGCAAGACTGCGCTGCTCTCGGCCCTCAAGCTTATTTTGGGTGAGCGCGCGGATTCGTCTACGGTGCGCGAGGGCGAGGCGCTGGCGAGCGTCGAGGCGCGCCTGTTTGACGGCCCGCACGACACGGAGGGCTTCACCGTGCAGCGCAGTCTTTCTGCCGAGGGCCGCAGCCGCGTGAAGATTGACGGCCGCATCGCCAGTGTGCGCGAGCTTTCGGAGCGCGTTGGCGTGATGATGGATCTGTGCGGCCAACACGAGCACCAGCGCTTGCTCGATCCGGCGCATCATGTTGCGATGGTCGATGCCTGGGCAGGGCGCCCTGCACTCGAGGCGCTCGAGCACTATCGCGCCTGCTTTAAGGCTTCGCGAGCTGCCGCTAAGGAGGTTCGACGTGTCGAAGAGACCTCGCGTGCGCAGGGGAGCCGCGTCGAGGAAGCGCGCTTTGCGCTCGAGCGCATCGGCGAGGTCGACCCCAAACCGGGCGAGTATGAGGAACTCGAGGAACTGCTGCCGCGCTCCGAACATGCCGAGGTACTGGTTGCCACGGCTAACGATGCCCATGGATCGCTTGCCGCCGAAGGGGGAGCGCTCGATGCCGTGAACAGCGCCGTGGCAGAGCTTTCCCGCATGGCTACCGTCGATCGCAAACTGGGCGATATTGCCGATGCGCTTTCGGATGCCTGTATTTCCCTTGAGGATTGCGCGAACGAGCTTCGTGCCTATCGCGATGGCGTCGCCTTCGACCCGCGCGAGCTCGCTCGCATGCGTGAGCGGTATTCCGACCTCAAGGGCCTGTTGCGTCAGTGGGGTCCCACCATGGACGATGTTTTTGCCATGCGCGATCGCTCGCAAGAGCTGCTGTCCCTGGTCGATGATGGCGATGAACAGATCAGAAAGGCGCGTGAGGCACTCGGGAGCGCCGAGCACGAGTTGTTTGCTGCTGCCAAGGCACTTAAGCGCGCCCGTAATACGGCGGCCCCGCGCTTCTGCCACGAGGTGGGCCGCCAGATGGCTCGCCTGGAGATGGGCGGCGCCGAGCTCGTCTGGGAGTCACGTGATCTTCCCCGTGCTGAGTGGACGCCGGTTGGTCCTTCGAGCTACGAGCTGCTATACCGCAGCGGTGCCGGTTTGACGCCGCGCCCCCTGCGCCGCATTGCGTCGGGCGGCGAGCTCAGCCGCGTCATGCTGGCAAGCAAGGTTGTCCTTGGTAACGCGGACGGTGTCGATACGCTCGTGTTCGATGAGGTCGATGCAGGTGTCGGCGGCTCTACCGCACGTGCCCTCGCGAGCGTGCTGGCAGATCTCGCCGCTACGCATCAGGTGATTGTCGTAACTCACTTGGCGCAGGTTGCGGTCATGGCCGACAAACATTATGTTGTCAGTAAGGAACCGGGCGATGTTCCCCAGACGCATTTGGACGAGGTAACCGGCGAAGCGCGTACCGCCGAGATCGCCCGCATGTTGAGCGGCGATCAATCGGAGGCGAGCTTGGCGCATGCCAAGCAGATGCTTGAAGAAGCTCGAGGTTAGGTCGTATCAGCGGTGTTGGTGGGACAAAATAGACTGAATTTTTTGTCTCACTTCGCGTTTTACTCCACGACCTTATCCGGTTGGATGAGTTCCTCATAGTAGCTGATGTGCTCTCGGGCGTCCTCGATTTCGGGCAGCAGGAAGTTGTAGATGACCTCTATGATCATCGTGGCGCTCATCTTGGAGAATGCGAAGTCACCCGTTGTCAGCAGCGCTTCGTGATTGACGGTATTAAAGGTGTAGTCGGCGAGGCGTGCAAGTGGAGACTTGCTATCGCTGCTGATGACGACTACGGTTGCGCCGCAGTTGCGAGCCGCTTTTGCCATGCGATTCAGTCGGCGCGATTTGCCAGAGTTTGAGATTAGCACGATGACGTCACCCGGGCGTAACGTGAGCGCAAAGCCGATTGATGTCTCGCTAATGGTGCTCGCCATGCAGCGCAGGCCCAGCTGCGAGAACTTGAACGTCGCGTCGAGCGCGACGGCGTTGGTGTTGCCTACGGCCGCAAACTCAATAACGCCGGCGTTCTTAAGCGCGTGTACAACTGCGGCCAACGTGTCGTGATCAATGCCGTCGATGGTCGCATTAAGCTCACTCACCTTGGCGGCGAGGATATTTTTAAGGCTCTGCTCCATGTTGTCGAGCGAGACCTCGTCGGTCAGGCCCTCGTTGCGCTGACTCTCTAAGTCGCGCGCCAACGAAAACTGAAAGCTGCGGAAGCTGCCAAAGCCCAGCTTGCGGCAGAAACGCGAAACGGTCGCCTCGGACGTGGCGGCAGCGCGCGAGAGCTGAGCCGCCGTGAGGCGTGGCGCCTCGGACTGGTGCTCCAATATATAGTCGACAATGCGCTGCTCGGACTCGCTGTATCCCTGGTGGGTACTAATGAGGGAAAGTGCGCTTTTGCTACTATCGGTCATGGATGGCTCCTGGTTGGCATGAAAATCTAACTTGATTTGCAATGCCATAGTATACGGGCATTTTCAATTACAAGATACACCTTGCCGTTTCAAGTGTTGATGGTAAACTTTCACTTGCCGTTTACGGTTATGAAAGAACCTTTCACCGGAGAATTGCGCCTTGTCTCTTCTCACGCGGACGGTAGGTTGGTATCTTTCAGTTGTGGAAAAACGCGCATCGAAGCGCGTGTAGGGGAGCGCCCGAGGGCGCTGTACTCAAGAAGGAGGGACACATGGCTAAGTTTGACATCATCGCCGCGACCGGTTGCCCGACCGGCATTGCGCACACCTTCATGGCGAAGGAGGCGCTGGAGAAGGCAGTTGCCGAGCGCGGTCTGACCATTAAGGTCGAGACTCATGGCCAGGTCGGTGTCGAGAACGAGCTCACCAAGAGCGAGATCGCCGGTGCCAAGGCCGTCGTCGTCGCAGCCGATAAGGATGTCCAGGCTGAGCGTTTCGCCGGTAAGCCCATGGTTTCCGTTGGTGTTTCCAAGGCCCTGTCTGTCGAGGCTGCTGGTAAGCTGATCGACCGCGCGCTCGCCGCCAAGGGCGACGACACGGTTGCCGCTGCCGCCGATGTCGAGGACGAGGTCGAGGAGAAGGAGTCCATCGGCCACGTCATCTACAAGCACCTCATGAACGGCGTCAGCCACATGCTGGTCTTCGTCGTTGCCGGTGGTGTTCTGACCGCCATTTCGTTCCTGTGGGGCATCACGTCCTTTGATTCGACGGCTGCCGACTACAACAGCTTTGCTGCGATGCTCAAGATCATCGGCGGCATCGCCATGAACCTTATGGTTCCGGTGCTTTCCGCCTACATCGCCGAATCCATCGGCAAGCGCCCGGCGCTCGTCCCCGGTTTCGTTGCCGGTATGATTGCCATCCAGGGCCTGCCTGTTAACGCCGAGACCGGCATGATCGACGCCGGTGGCGCCGGCGTGGGCTTCGGCTTCCTGGGCGGCATCGTCGGCGG
>CABUQK010000036.1 GCA_902493615.1 uncultured Collinsella sp. | reverse complement strand
ATCAGCTATACGCGCACCGTGCTCGCACGCGATGCCAAGGCCGCCGGCGTGACCGAGGGCGTCGCCGCCCAGGATGCCGCCCTCATGGGCGAGCCCGCCGCCGATTCCACGCAGGTCCCCGCGCCCACCTACCAGCACAGCTCGCTCGACTGGCGCGACTGGTGGTGCTCGGATGACGCACAGATCTACCAGTTCATTGGCCAGGACAACATCTACTTCTATTGCATCGCGCAGACCGCCATGTGGGAGGCCCTGGGTTGGAACCTCACGCAGAGCACCGTCAGCGCCTGCTACCCCCAGCTCTACATGGGCAAAAAGGCAAGCTCGTCCTCGCAGACTCCTCCCCCGCCGGCAGACGACCTGCTCAACCACTACACCTGCGAGCAGATGCGCGCGCATTGGCTGTCGCTCGGCCTGTCCGAGAAGCCGGTGAGCTTTAGCCCCAAGGCATACGACACGCGCGTGACCGGCAAGGACAAGGACGGCAACGAGGTGCGCGCCTGCGACGACAAGCGCGTTATCGACCCCGCCCTTAAGGAGAGCGCGCTGCTGACCGGCGTGTTCAACCGCCTGGCCCGCAGCTGCTTCTACGGCGTCGCCGTCAAGGAGGGCGACGAGAGTCCCTATCGCAACGGTTGCATCCCCGCCGGTGCCGCTTCTGACACCGTGGTCGAAGCCGCCCAGCAGGCAGCCCTCGCCTTTGAGCAGGCCATGTACAAGTTCGAGACGCACCGAGCGCTCGCTGTGTGCGACGACTACCTGCGCGCCGCCAACAAGCGCTGGAGCGATGCCTCCAAGGCCGCCAACAAGCTCGAGGGCGAGCCGGCCAACGCCGCCATGACGCAGGCCCTCGTCGACGCCTTTACCGAGCTGCGCGTAGCGACCGTGCTCATGCACGGCATCGTGCCGGCCGGCTGCGAGCTCATCTGCGAGTACTTCGACGTTGACCCGGTCGCCTTCTTTAGCTGGGATAACATCTTTGCCTCCACGGATGAGTTTGTGGAGAGCCTGGGCGAGAAGCCCGGCGAGCACCGCGTGAAGCCGCTGCCCCCGCGCTTCGACTTCTTTAGCAAGCACGAGAGCCAGTACTAAAGCACGCCAGCAGCGGCGTGCCCGGAAAGTAGTCAATTTGGGACGGGAAGGAAAGACGGATGTCCAAGCCGCGTCGTCGTAAGCAGAAAAAGCAGGTCAAGGCCGAGCTCAAGCTCAGGCAGTTTGCTGCTACCGAGCTTTCCGACCAGCTTGCCGCCCTTCCCTGCGCCGCCGACCTGCCGCGCTTTATGGTCGACACGGTCGCCGGCGCCTATGCGCCCGCCGATGCCAAGCTCATGATCGAGGGCTTCGGCGCCGCGGCCACACGGCGACCGCCGAGGACATCGCTGCGGCGCTCGATGCCGCCTGCATCGCCCACCAAACCGTTACCTGGTATCCGGACGCCTTTATCCTGCCCGAGGCCCAGGTTTCAGATCTGTGGGATCTCGACATCTACCGCGACGGCAAAATCTACCTGCAGAGCCTGTCATCCATGATGCCGCCGTTGGTCCTGGGCGCCCAGGCAGGCGAGGACATCCTGGACATGTGCGCAGCCCCCGGCGGCAAGACGACGCAGATCGCCGCCCTCACCCAGGGACAGGCGCACCTCACCGCCTGTGAGATGAGCATTCCCCGCGCCGAAAAGCTCGAGTCGAACCTCCATCGCCAGGGTGCCAAAAACGTGCCCGTCATGCGCATCGACGCACGCGAGCTCGACGAGTTCTTCCGCTTTGACCGCATCCTGCTCGACGCTCCCTGCACCGGCACGGGCACCGTCATCAGTGGCAACGAGAAAAGCCTGCGCGGCCTCACCGAGCAGTTGCTGAGCAAGTGCGCCCGCTCGCAGCGAGCACTTCTGGACCGCGCCATGGGGGCCCTCAAACCGGGCGGCACGCTCGTCTATTCGACTTGTTCGATCTTGCCGCAGGAAAACGAGGACGCCCTGCAAGAGGCCCTCGACAAGCATATGGACTGCGAGCTTATCCCCCTCGACGGCACGCCAAGCGAAAGTGAAGCACGACGCACCCAGGACGCCGGCGAGGAGCCGCATATCGAGAGCAACGCTCTCACCGAGGCCATTGCCGCGGGTCAGGTATCGGCCATCGTCAACGGCCTGCCCGGCACGCTCACCATTCCGCCTAGCCGCGACTTTGAGGGCTTCTACATTGCCCTGATCCGAAAACGCAGCTAGCGCACGGATCCAAAACTCAACAAGCTATCTCTGTGCGCGTTTGCCCTGCTGGTCGCGATGCTGTTTAAGCATCGCGCGCTCCTTGCGTTCGGCCCTTTTGCCCTTAATGGCCGTGACCACAAAGTAGATGACCGCGGCGGCAACGATTGCGGCCACACACAGGCCGATCGAGCCAAACATTGCTGTCAATTCCATACCGCGTCACCTCTCTTTTAAACGGGGCTTTCAAGATAGCACCTCGATACCCGCCACCACAGCTCCTTCACGTTCGCCGGCCCTTCGGTCTAACGGATGGCGCGGCGGGGAAAAATCAACTCGTCAAACGATTTAGCATTCGCAATTCCGGCTGCATCGCGCCGGCCATCATCACATAGAATCGAGCCTCCATGGATACCCTCAACGATCTAAATGAGCGCGTCGACGCCTTCGTCGGCACCAGCTCCTTCGACACGCCTGCGGCGGCAAACGACCAAGCTCCCATCGATGTGCCCGCCGAGGTGCACGAGGACATCGTCGCCTCGGTCGATTTTTCCGAGGTCGAGCTTGCAGACGAGTTCACCGAGCCTCAAATAGCCGTCACGCCCAACGGCCTGCTCCCTATGGAGCCCCTGCCCATCGACGGACGCCTGCGCAAGGCTGCCCTTCGCATGCCCGACGAGATCGAGGAGGCCAGCGGCTTCACGCTCTTTGGCCGACGCATCAAGTCGCTCATTTACACCACCGATGTCGCGGTTATCCGCAACTCCAACGCCGACGCCGTCTTTGCGGTCTACCCTTTCACGCCGCAGCCCGCCATTACGCAAGCGCTGCTGACCGTCGCCGAGTGCCCGGTCTTTGTAGGCGTGGGTGGCGGAACTACGACCGGTAAGCGCTCCGTGCAGATGGCAGCCGTCTCCGAGATGCAGGGCGCGGCGGGCTGCGTGGTCAACTCCCCCGCTACTGCCGAGATGGTCGAGCACATCACCAACATCGCCGACATCCCCGTCATCGCCACGGTCGTTCGCTGCGACGACGATGCCCACGCCAAGGTGCGCGCTGGAGCCAAGATTCTCAACATCGCCGCCGGCAAGAACACGCCCCAGGTCCTACGCGAGCTGCGCGAGCACTATCCCAACCTGCCGCTTATCGCGCCGGGCGGCAAGACGCCCGAGAGCATTCGCGAGACCATCGCCGCCGGCGCCAACGCCATCATCTGGACACCGCCTTCGGCCCAGCAGCTACAGACCGACATGATGCAGCGTTATCGCAAGATGAAGGAAGACGCCACACCTGTCATCTCGCGCGACGACGTGCCCATTATCGACCAGGTCGCCGCCGCCGAGGTCAGCCAAGTCGAGAACATGAATCCCGATGTGCCGATTCCCGACGAAGTCATCGAGCGCGTCGCTTCGATCCACGAGCGCGTCGAGGAGCATCGCGCCAACCGCGGCCTCAAGCCGTCACTGCACGGCTTTTTCTTCCGCGGAAAGAAACGCTAGCAAAACATCTTGGCCCGCCCCACAAACGTGAGGCGGGCCGTTTTCGTTTGAGCAATCATGCAGCGACGTGATGGGGCAAATTAATCCACGCGCTTGTCGCCCATAAAGAAGAGCGCCACCGTACCAGGTCCGGTATGCGAGCCAATCAGGGTACCGATGTCATTGATCTCAATCTTGCCTTTAAGCTGCGGAACCTGTTCCTCAATCAGCGCCGCGACCGCCTCGGCATCCTCGCGGCACGCCGACTGCGACATGATGCACTTACCCGAATAATCTGCACCGTCCTGTACGTGTGCCATCATGGTCTTAGCCATCTCGGAAATCGCGCGCTTCTTAGTGCGAATCTTCTCACGTGGCGACAGCTTACCTTCGCAATCGACCGTCATAAGCGGGCAAATCTTAAGCGCCGTGCCGATGATCGCGCTCGCGGCCGAAATGCGACCGCCGCGCAGGTAGCTCGACAGATCGGTCGAGAAGAACCAGTGGTGCAGGTTGAGCTTGTGCTCCTCGATCCAGGCAGCCGTCTCGTCGAGTGAAGCCCCACTATCGCGCACATCGGCGGCATATTCCAACAACAGGCCAAAGCCCGAAGACGCCGCCAGCGAATCGATGACGCGCACCTTGCCGCCCTCGGGATAGCGATCCGCAAGCATCTGCGCCGCGACGCAGGCCGATCCATACGTGTCCGAAATACCCGACGACAACGTCAGGTGCAGCACGTCTTTACCCTCGGCAACAAACGGCTCCCAAAACTCCTCGTACTCACCCACGCTCACCTGAGACGTCTTGGGCATGGCGCCCGCGGCAATCTGGGCAAAAAACTCGTCCGGCGTAATCGACTGATACAGATCGTCCGTATAGACAACATCGTCGATCTCGTAATGAAAACACACGACAGGGATATTGCGCGACGCAAAGAACTCACGGGTTCGATCGGCGGCGGATTCACAGGTCAGGACAAAATCACTCATATGAGGCTCCTTAAGTATTGCTGCGCAAATTATCTCACAGCAAGCCTAAATACGATACAAACGTCCACTATTTACCAATTCGAACCATTTACATTGAATATCTTTATTATGAACATCCCCACCCCCGCCATGGGCCAACATGGGCAAAATCACCCCCTTCGTCTCCACCCAACCGACACATCAACCTCAACTAAATCGATTTACCAAACCGTTCAGCCGACAATTCAGCCGCCGGCGCAAAATCGAAACAAAGCCGGCGCATACTGATAAACGTTTGACGCTGTTTATCAGTTTTACCAACAACATCGGAAGGTGCTTCATGGTCGCATTCGATCGCAACCCGCAAGACTTCAAGTATCTGCGTCTGCTGTCGAGACAATTTCCCACCGAGCAATCCGCGTTTACCGAGATTATCAATCTCTCGGCCATTCTCAACCTGCCCAAAGGCACCGAGCATTTTATGAGCGACGTGCACGGCGAGTACGAAGCCTTTATGCACATCCTCAACAACTGCTCGGGTGTCGTGCGCGAGCATGTCGACGAGATCTTTGGCGACACGCTCTCCTTTGACGAAAAGGGCGAGCTGTGCACGCTCATCTACTACCCGCGCGAGAAGATCGAGCTGGTCCGCAGCCGGCGCGAGGACTCCCCCACCTGGTACAAGACCATGCTCGACCAGCTCATTGTGGTTGCCCGCTCGCTTTCGAGCCGCTATACGCGCTCCAAGGTGCGTAAGGCCATCCCGCGCGATTACGCCTACATCATCGACGAGTTGCTGCACACGCATCCGGATGAGAACAACTACCGCGTGCGGTATCACGAGCGCATTATCGAATCCATTCTGGAGACCGCCAGCGCCGATGACTTTATCGAGTCGCTTGCCTCGCTCATCAAGCGCCTCGCCGTCGACCACCTGCACTTGGTGGGCGACATCTTCGACCGTGGCGGCGGCGCTGCCAAGATTATGGACCGCCTGCTCACCTACCATTCACTCGACATCCAGTGGGGCAACCACGACCTGCTGTGGATGGGCGCTGCGGCCGGTGAGCCCGCCTGCATCGCCACGGTGTTGCGCAACAACCTACGCTACGACAACTACGAGATCCTGGAGAACGACTACGGCATCTCGCTGCGTGAGCTTGTCGCCTTTGCCGATGCCACCTACACCGCCGGTGAGTCCATCACCCCGCTAATCAAGGCCATCAACGTGCTGCTCTTTAAGCTCGAGGGCCAGATTATCCAGCGCCACCCCGAGTTCGATATGACCGACCGCCTGTTACTCGACAAGATCGACCACGACACCGGCACGGTCACGCTCGCCGACGGCAGAGTGTGGCCGCTCACGACCAACGACTTCCCCACCGTCGACCCGGCGGACCCCTACACGCTCACGTCTCAGGAGCAGCACATCATCGACAAGCTCGTGTCCGAGTTTGTAACCGCCGATCACCTGCATCGCCATATCGATTTCCTCTACACCCACGGCTCGATGTACAAGGTCGCCAACGGCAACCTGCTCTTCCACGGCTGCGTTCCGCTCAACGAAGACGGCACCTTTAGCAGCATGAACTGCCTGGGCACCTGGCACGCTGGCCGCGATTATCTCGATTTTTGCGACCACATCGCCCGCCGCGCGTGGCGCGTGGGCGACCGCGATGCCCTCGACTGGATGTGGTACCTGTGGATTGGCTTCAATTCACCCGCCAGCGGACGCCTGGTGCGTACCTTTGAGCGCGCCTATATCGCCGATAAGAGCACCTGGGTCGAGCCGATGGACCCGTACTTTACGCTTACCAAGTCGCCCTCGGTCTGCGATGATATCATGCGCGAGTTTGGCGTCGCGCCCATGGCATGCTCGCCGACCGGCCACATCATCAACGGCCACACGCCCGTTAAAACCACCAAGGGCGAGCAGCCCATCCGCGCCGAGGGCAAGCTGCTGGTCATCGATGGCGGCTTCTGCCGCGCTTACCATCCCAAGACGGGCATCGCCGGCTATACGCTCATCTCGAGCTCGCGCGGCTGCCGCCTCAAGTCGCACCGGGCCTTTACGACGGTTGCCGAGGCACTCACGCGCAACGTGGACATCGAAAGCGAGACCAACCGTTTTGACCAAGCAGACCGTCGCCGCATGGTGAGCGACACCGATACTGGCGCCAAGATTCGCAGCCAGATCCAGGATCTGCGCCAGCTGCTCGATGCATATAGAAACGGTGCTATCGAAGAGCGCGTCTAGCCCCACCCGCGGGGATTGGCTAAACTTGCTGAGTTTGTCATCCCCACGGCGTCCCCGCGCCACCCTAAGGCAGGTACCATGCAAAAGCTCCTTGCACAGATCATGAAATTTGGCGTCGTCGGTGTCATTGCCACGGTTATCGACTTTGGCATTATGAATCTGCTCCACTACGGTCTGGGCCTCAACATCCTAATCGCCAACACCAGCGGCTTTATCATCTCACTCATCTTTAACTACCTCGCAAGCATGAAGTACGTGTTTGCGCACAAGGAAGGCATGAGCCGCCGCCGCGAGTTCATCATCTTTGTCGTGCTGTCCGTGATCGGTTTGGTGCTCAACGACGGCATCGTGCTGGCGCTCAACGCCGGCCTGGGACTCGAGGCCAATATCGCCAAGATCTGCGCCACCGCGCTTGTCATGGTCTACAACTTTGTGACCCGAAAAATCTTCCTGGAGGGCGACGAGACCAAGTAGCTCGAAACCCCTGCAGCATTACGGCGCCCACGGACGACGTGCACTCAGCGCAGTATCGTCCGTGGGTGCCGCTCGTTTACGGGCAAATTTTCAACGTTTGCGGATTAGCTCTTGAAAATTTGGCGAGTTCATATAGTTCTTGGCAAAGACCTTACGTTTCCCTTGTAAAAGCTCTAAAGTATCCTCTGCTCGATTCATCAACGCATTGGATGTGATTACGTGCGCAAGGCGCTGGCACAACCTCATACCAAGCAGTTCCTCAAGTTTGCTGTCGTGGGTCTTATCTCCTTTGGCATCGACTGGGGCATGCTCATTGCGCTCGTCGAGCTGTTCCACCTCGACTTTTTGATGAGCACCACGGTTTCGTTTATCACGTCCGTCGTGGTCAACTACTGGCTCAGCATGAAGTACGTGTTCGACCACCGCGAAGGCATGAGCCGCAAGCGCGAGTTCACGATCTTCACCATCCTGTCGGTGATCGGCCTGGGCCTCAACGACCTGTATATGTTTGTGGGCGTCACGTTTTTGAGCATCGGCTACCAAGCCATGAAGGCCATCGCCACGTTCCTTGTCACCTGGTACAACTACTTCAGCCGTCGCTTCTTCCTCGAGGGCGCACGGTCATAGTCGATTCACTATTTGCTTGAATGTATAACCGGTTGGAATTCCCATTCCAACCGGTTTTTTGTTTGCCGAGAGACCCGGCGACCCAGTCCCATTCGCACGAAAAACGGGCGGCCCGGATGTTTGTCCGAACCGCCCGTCTGGCGCGCTATGTCGAGGCCTCTAGCCCGTTACGTAATACCAAACGACGTTGTCGCCATTGGAGAGAACGTAGTTACTGCAGGCCGTCATGGGCGTTGTGCCGTTGACGGAGTACATCCAGCCGCTCGTGCCGCCGTACTGTTTCTCGGCCAAACCACCAATCGCAGAAACATACGTGCCGTACGATGAGCCGTGTGCGTTGACAGAAAGGCCCAGCGCGCACAGGGCATCGTAAACGGTGGCGCCTTCGTTAAAGGTAAAGGTGCCGCCAGAGGACACGGGATTGCCCACAGCGCTCGATGTGACCGAAACCGTCACCGTAACGTAGTTGGACTCCTGTGAGCCGCTTTGGCTGCCCGAGGAGGCGTTTCCACCATTAGAGGATGAGGCTCCATCAGACGACTGGCCACCGCCCGAAGAAGCACCGCCAGACGCATTGGAAGTATCACCGGCTCCCGTATTTTGGGCAGCGGATTTATCGCCAGACTTCTTGCCGCCCCGGTCCTCGGACTTCTTGCTATCCGAGTTTTTGTCCGATTCCTTGTTTGAAGACTCGGAATCCTTGGAACTGGCCTCGCCCGAAGTCGTAGTCGTAGTCGAGCCAAACCCCTTGGTGTCCTTGGCGACGACGCTCTCCCCCGTCACGGTCTGAACGATCCAGTCAATGGACCAGGCGCCGCTCTCGGAAGGATGGACGAAGCCCAGCGAGACGACGATCAGAATGGTGCACGCGGCAGCAAGAACGCCAAGGAGCGCCTTGCGACGAGAGGCGGACGCCGCCGAAGCGGCGCCCTGTTGCTTTGCATCGTCGAACTGAATGAACGAGGAATCTGGTTGCTTGGGGTCAGCGTCCTTGGATTTATTGGACACAACCCTCACCTACCGACGTTTGGTGAACACGAACACGCCGACGATGGCGAGACCGATGACGCCGGCGGCAACGCCAACAATGGCGAGCGGGTTGGTGCCAGTCTCCTGCTCGGAAGCACTAGAGGACTTCTTAGCAGTGGTCGTAGAAGCAGCACCCGTATCGGACTTGGAATCGGACTTCTTGTCGGACTTCTTGTCGGACTTGCTGTCCTTCTTGTCAGACTTCTTCTCGTCCTTCTTATCGGACTTATCGGAGTCCTTCTTGTCGGACTTGTTGTCCTTGGTCTCGGTCTTGGTCGACACCGTCGTCTTGGTCGTCGGCTTATGACCCGGGGCGACAGCGCCGCCCTTCGAGCCGGAGCCGGAATCCGTGCCAGTGCCAGTGCCAGAACCAGTACCGGTACCAGAACCGCCGCCGCCATTCGAACCAGCGCCGCCATTACCGCCAGGGTTAACGGCATTCTTGGTCCACTTGGCATACAGCGTCAGATCGGCCGTCACCGGCGTGCTAAAGTCATACGCCTGCGTGCAAGCCTCATCGGTATACCAACCGCCGAAAGTGTAGCCATCGCGCGTCGGATCGGCCGGCTTGACCAGCTTGCCATCGGCCGTAGCAACAAACTTAGTGTCGCAAGCAGACCCGCCGTTGGAGTTAAAGGCAACCGTCCAAGACTCGACAGCTCCAAGTTTAAACAGCGTGCCCGAATCATTAATGTAGTAGAGATTGCCAGAAGCATCGGCAATGACCGGAGAGTCACAGTACTGGTAATGGCCAGCCGCATCATAAATCTGCGTCGCCTCTGCATCGCCGAGCGTATAGCGATACACGCCACCACCAGCAGAGTAGTTGACGTAATCCTTGCTATCCGCGCTGTTAACGGTGAAGTACACATAGGTCTTGCCGCCCTGAACACTCACCAGCGGAGTAGCAGCAATACCGTTGAGGCCAGCCGGCAGCGCCTTGCCGTCGGCAGCAGCGACCATCGTGGTCTTACCCGTCTTCAGGTTATAGAGAACCAGAGCAGAGCCAGTAGCCGTCTGTCCGCCGACAATCAGATTGTCACCAGACACCGCAGGGGCGCTCAGATTATTCGTAAGGCCCAGATCAACCGTCTTCTGTTCACTCAGCACGCCCTTCGCCGAAAGCGAAATCACATGGAGCTTTCCGTCGTGCGTCATCTGATAGAAGGTCGAGCCATTGGACGGATCGGCAATGCAATCGGCATTTGCGACAGCGCCGAGCTTCATGGTCGAAACGACATCGCCCGTCGTCTTATCAATGCACTTAAGCGTACCCGCGCTCGTAGGAACGATGGCATACTTATCCGTCAAAGCCGCACCAGTCCAGTAATAGCCCTCGGCAGGGTCGATGTTCTGCCAAGAAACTTCGCCCGTGGCAATCTTAATGCGCGCAAAGGAGCCGTTGCCGTAGGTCGCATTGTAATTCTCGTCATACGAAATATCGACCGAGCCTACATAGACGTACTCGCCGTCCGAAACGACGGTGCAGGAGCTCTGCGTCAAGTCCGTCAAACCAGGCGTCAGCCACTTGCAGATCAGCTTGTCTGCAGTAATCGCCTGGACCGCACCGCCGTTGAGCGGAACGATGATAAAGCCATTGGTATAGATCGGACGAGAGGTATAGCTCACCTTGGAGGCAAGCGGCGCAGAGGCAACCTTTTTGCCCGTGGACGAATCGATCTTAATGAGCTCGTTCTCGGTCGCGATGTACACAAAGCCGTTAGCAATGACAGGCTCGCTGCAGTTGGCATACTGCTGACCAGACTCGGCCTTCCAATCGAAGGCCCACTTAAGACCGGCGGCCTGCGCAGGCGTCTTGGCATCCGTTACGGTCGAACCGTTGCCACTGTTGCCGTAGCCGGCCCACTCGGCATCCCAATCAGGAGTCGTCGCACCCGGGTCCACGACAATCTTGTCGGGATCGGGCATGGCCGAATCGTCGGTGGTATAGGCAAGTGTGACCTTATCGCCGCTCTTGAGCGTAATCTGATTAGCGCAGAGTAAGGAGGGCTCTCCATTGATATACAGGTGCCAATATTTGTTGGTCGCACCATCATAGCCGTACGTCTCGTCTTCGAATGGCGAGTTGATGGAATTGAGGAACCAGTATGCACCACTCTGGGAGGCCTTGTAATCAACGCGCTTTGCCTTCAGAACCGTCTCAATGAAATCCTGAGCGTAGAGCCTTCGGGCAGAGAAACGTTGCTTGCCGAGCCCCAGCGAGTATTGTTGCCGTTGACATCGGGACCGAT
The DNA here is from genome assembly GCA_902493615.1 of uncultured Collinsella sp. Classification (GTDB taxonomy): domain Bacteria; phylum Actinomycetota; class Coriobacteriia; order Coriobacteriales; family Coriobacteriaceae; genus Collinsella. Next base: position 5,347 of record CABUQK010000036.1, on the reverse strand, counting down.
AACATCGACAGAACCAAGAACCTGGCCAGGAAGGGCATCGGCGTCAGCACCATACATAAAGGTGACGGCGTCACCCTCTTGGAGCTCGTAGGCACCGGCGCCAACGTCGGCGAACTTGCCATTTACGTAGAAGCGCCAATAGCTATTGGTCGCAGCATCCCAGCCATAGGACTTACCATCGAACGGCGAATAAATGCCGTTGAGGAACCAGCCCCAAGACGATTCGCCAGCATCGAGAGTAAGGCCGGTCTGCTCAAGGAGATCCTTGGCAGTGGAGCCTGCCTTGAGACTCGTCTGGCCCGTCGAAGCCCAAACCTGCTGCTTGCCGTCCTTGTCCTTACCGAGAACCTGAACAGAAGCATGGACAGAATCGGAGGGCAGCTGGTCGCCCCAGCCACCGTAGAACCACGTAACGGTATCGCCGGCATGGATGGTGACATTGTCCGCCGTATAGTCACTCGACTTGCCGTTGATGAACAGCTGCCAATAGGTCGAATAATCTTGGGGCGTACCCAGCTCAACACCGTTGTACTTAAGGCTCAGAATGAAGGAGCCCGCAGCAACGGCGTCAATGTCGTTCGCCTCGAGTGCGACCTTCGTAAGATCAAGCGCGCTCGAGCCGGACGTCACCACATACTGCGCGTTATCGACCCAAGCCTGAGTCTTGCCCTGGGCATCGCGACCAATGACGGTCACATTTGCGGCAACCTGGTCCTTAACGACAGGGGACGCGCTACCAGCCGTATAGGCAAACTCAACCTTCTGCCCCTGGGTGAGCTTAACGCTGCTCGCGCCAACCGAGGAAGACGCACCGTCGACGAACAGCTGCCAGAAGGCATAAGTCGTCGGATCGAAGGCAAGCGTACGGCCATCGCTCGGGGATGTGATGCTTTTGAGGTAGAAACCGTATGCCGTGTTCGGATCGTAGTCTGCCTTGAAGCCCGTCTTCTGCTGCAGCTTAACGAAGGCATCCGCAGCCGTCGCGCCCTCGTCGAGCTTGAGCTGCGTGGGTGCCACCCAGGTCTGAGCCTTGCCGTCGGCATCGGTGCCGATAATCGAGAACGAGACCTCGACTTGCTTCTTGGCGACATCGCCGGTTTCTGTCGGGTTCTCCGTCTGGACGGCAGTCGCGGCGGCAGATCCTGCTTGGCCAGCGGATGCCGTCGAAGACTGCTCGCTCGTAGCAGGGCTCTCCCCCGTCGCCGAGCCTTCGTCGCCAGTTGCTGCCTCTGTTGTGGCGGCACTAGCTGCAGGCGCGCCCTCGGAATCCGAGACCTCGGTGCCGCTCTGCTCGGCGGTACCGCCCGCAAGCGCTGCGTCCTCGCCCGGCGTCGCAGCCTGAGCCACAGCCTCGGCAATGCCCTCGGCGCCCTCGGCCCACAGTTGAGCCGGCGTGGTGCCAAAGGCCATCGCGAAGGCCAGGAATGCCACCAGGCCGCGCTTGGCTACACCGCGTGCAATCGCGCCACGACGATGCAACGAGGCGCGCTCACGCTCGTCCTCAAACATATCCATTTGTCCCCCATTGTCTGTACTTGGAGCGTTGCCTTGAGGCTGCCCCACGTCATCGCGCATGTTGCGCTCGAGTTCCCCCATCGGGGTCCCCTTCCCTCCAGAGCCCCATGCACACCGGCGGCATACGCCGCGGCAACGTGCAAGATGGGAGGCGATCCGACTTAACCTTAACGGCTCGGGCACGTCGTCCGATCTGCGACGCGAGCATCCCGAGCCAAGAGGAATTACGGTTACTGGTACAGCCGGGGACTTGCACCCCGATTCTCCCAAACGCGCAGGAAAACCGCGCATTCGTGCGTCTCCGCACCACCATCTAGGCCATCGATTAATACCGTCAATATGCTATCACGCAAAAGGGCCTCGCACGCAGGCGAAGCCCAAGGTAAAAGCTATTGTTTGCGATAGGAAAATGCGGTGACGGCCGCAGCCTCTAGTGCTTGCCGCCGTGGCTGTTGAGCCAGATATTGCGGCCCAGCATAAGCGCCAGCACCAGCGCGCTCACGTAGCCCATAAAGCCAATGACTGGGATACCAAACACAACCGGCTCGATACGCGCGTAGTACACCACCGACGAACCGATAAACAGACCGGCGATCACAATTGCCATCGACATGCGGTCGATAATTCCGCCCAGCTGTCGCAGCGCCTTATCGCTGCTCATGATCTGCGTGTTTACCTTAAGCTGGCCGCGCGTAAGCATACGCGAAGCCAAGCCCAGATACTCGGCCGCCTCGAGCGAGCCTTTTGCCGCGCGATAGCTGCTCGCGGCAAGATCGCGGCTCATCTCGCGCATGCGGGCGTAGGTGCTCTTCTCGTTTTTGATGTGCGTCTGGATGATCTGGATCATGTTGACGTTGGGCATGTACTCGGTCAACAGGCCCTCGAGCGTCACCATGCCGCGGGCGAACATCGTCACCACGCTCGGCAGCTCAACGTCATTTTTGCGCGCGAGGTTTAACAGCGAGGTCAAAAACTCGCCGATATCCAGGTCTTTAAGGTCGAGCCCGGCAAAGTCGGCAACAATAAAGTCCAAGTCGGACAAAAAGGCCGAATGGTCAAGCTCGGCCGAATCGCCGCGCGTCACGGCAAAGCGCATGAGCGAATCCTTGAGCTTTGGCACGTCGCCCTCGGCCACGGCAAAGATCATATCCTTGACGATGCCACGGTCGTGGCTCGACATGCGTCCGACCATGCCCAAGTCGATAAAGTAGACAATTCCGTCTTTGAGGATGATGTTTCCCGCATGCGGGTCGGCATGGAAAAAGCCGTCGTCGAGCACCTGCGTCGAATAGTCCTCGACGATTGCGGCACCGATCTTTTCCAAGTCATAGCCCTCGGCCACTAAGCGTTCAGGATCGGCGATCGAAATGCCGTCGACGTAATCCATAACCACCACGTGCTCGGTGCACAGGTCCAGATAGGATTTAGGGCACGTCACGCCATGAACGCTCTTATGGAACTCGTAGAAGTCGTTGAGGTTTTTGGCCTCGGCCAAAAAGTTGGTCTCCTCGCGAAACGAGGTCCACAACTCCTCGACTACGCCGTGCAGGTCAACGAATTGATCGGTGTTGACGAACTTGGAAACAATGCGCACCACCGAGCGGATGATATCGATGTCCTGCGCCATAACCTGCTGCGCACCGGGGCGCTGCACCTTGACGGCTACGTCCTCGCCCGTCACCAGACGAGCGCGGTGCACCTGCGCGAGCGATGCGCTACCAAGCGGATTGGGGTCGATCGCATCGAACATCTCCCCCAGGCGCAGGCCGTATTCCTCTTCCAAGCAGCGGAGCACTACCTCGTACGGCACCGGCTCCACGTCGGAGCGCAAGCGGCGCAGCTCATCGCAAAAGCGTTGCGGCAGAATCTCGGACCGGTTGGCCAGAATCTGCCCCATCTTGACGAACATGGGGCCGAGCTCCTCGAGCAGGCGGCGCAAGCGAACCGGCGTGAGGTTATCCCACACACGGTACTTTTTGACCAAGCGAACAATCTGCCCAATGCGTTCGCGACGACCCGCCGGTGTGAGCTGATATTCCTCGTCCGGCGCCATCGCGTCGGGCTCCTCGGGGACCATATCGACAGCGCGCGGCTTTTTGCGAGCGCCCGAGACGGCGGCATCAACCTCATCGACAACCGCCGCCTCGTCACCCAGGGGATCTAGTTTGTTGTAATCGGTGGTGGAATCTGCCATCTGCGCTGCTACTCGGCCTCTTCGGTATCCTTCGCATCGTCGGGCTCAACGGACTCGACGGGCACCGAGGTCACGTTGTCCTCGACCGAATCGACGATGTCGCGCACGTGGGCCAGGAAGGCCGTGCGCTCGGACGCGGTCATAACGCGGACGCGAGCAAGGATGAGCTCATCGAGCACGCGCTGGGCCGCGGTCTCGCCCTGCATGCCCAGACGCTCGGTCAGATCGGAGATGGTACCGCCGGCCTGCTCGAACATGTCGGACACACTGCGGGCGATATCGGGAGCGCCGGCGTCCTTGCGAACCTGCTCGCCCTTGGTATTAAGGTCGTCGAGAACCTTCTTGCCGCCTTCGACAGCAACGGCGGCAGCGCCAAAGCCCACGTTAATGGCGCCGTTAACAAGCTGATCGAGTTTCATAACCATGGTTGTCTCCAATCACAAACAACTGCATTGGCGTTCTTGTACCCAAGATTGAGCGAAAGCGACAAAGCGTTTTAGCGCTATTCAATCGACGGGAAATCCCTACCTCACGTTGTCGTTCATCGCGAAAGAGTTCTTCATGGCGCAGCTCGTGGTGTAGAGCACCTTGCCCAGTAGAGCATCGGTCTCCACGCGAACACGCTCGGCAAAGGCCTCATTGGCGCGTGCAAGCTCGGCAGGTACCTCGGCCTCAGGCAGAGCGGCTACGGCAGCATCGACGTCATGGATCTGCTTGTGGCCCATGCCACCGACCTTCTCCTGATAATCCTCGACCGCGCGACCGCACTCATGGAAGCGGACGTCGGCCAGCGCGCCGATCAGGCGGTTGGCCCAGTAGAAGTTTTCGGACGTCACGCGAGCCTGCGTGTCGGCATAGTACTCGGGCATGGTCTCGACGTTGGCGTACAGCGGAACCAGCGCGTTAAACGAGTTGGAGCCAAAGGCCATCCACTGCACGGCGCGGAAGGCCGGCTGCGCATAGGGGCGCAGCTGCAACACGGCAAGCTGGCTGTTGCGATTGATGCCGATGGGGCGATAGGCGCCACGCGTAGCGGGCGTGCCCTTGCTGCCGTAGCAGTCGTACTCCGTGCCCTGGTAGTGGCTCGAAAGCACGTACTTGATGTCCTCGATGGTCACCTTGCGCTCGGGCACACGGCTCCAGGGGATGTCGTCGCTCTCGGGCGTGTAGTCGGCCTCGGGACCATCCCACACGTCGCTGGGGTTGAGGCAGCGCTGCATGTACCAGGCGCGCGGCGTGTTGTAGACATGGTCGCTGTCGCTGTGCGAGCCAAAGGCCTCGCGCGGGTTAAAGACCGTCGCCGGACCGTCGCCCTCAACGCCCAGCGTCAGGTCCAGATGCCACTCGGCCATCCAGGCGCGCAGGTCGGCGGAGCACATGTGGTCGGCCTGGGCGCCCTCAGCGTCATCCAGGTCAAAGCTGTCGATACCCAGCTGGTTGGGCATGGTCACATAGGCGTCGTCAGGCACGCGCTTGGCAATCCAGTGGTGGCCGCCGATGGTCTCGAGCCACCAGATCTCGTCCACGTCGCTAAAGGCGATGCCGTTGTTCTCGTAGGTGCCGTAGCGCTCGAGCAGGTCACCCAGAATGCGTACGCCGTCGCGGGCGGACTTGGCGTACGGCAGAACCAGGGTCACC
>CABUQK010000035.1 GCA_902493615.1 uncultured Collinsella sp. | reverse complement strand
ACTGCAGCACCGAGGAGGTAACGGAAATACCGCGCTGCTTCTCGATGTCCATCCAGTCCGAGACGGCATGCTTGGCCGAGCTCTTGCCCTTGACCGAGCCGGCGGTCTGGATGCTGCCGGTATAGAGCAGCAGCTTCTCGGTAAGCGTGGTCTTACCGGCGTCCGGGTGGCTGATGATCGCGAATGTGCGGCGCGACGAGATTTCATCCGACAGGCTTGCCATGCGGGTCCTTTCTTGCATTGAGTGCATTACGTCGATGTAACCGTACTATTGTAGCCGCGAAATCTCGGCATAGGGCACCTATCAGGACAAATTCATCAGTTGGGGCCTAGGGTAGCAGTCGATGGCGACACTCCGCAGCAGTTTGTCTCGATCTGTAACATCTAGACGGTTTTTGAACCTCTTCCTGTTACAGATTTAGACAAACAGGTGGGCGTCCCAGAAAGATCTAAATCTGTAACATCTAGCAGCCAAAATCTTCTCCAGTTGTTACAGATTGAGACAACCAAGTGGGGCCCGCCAGCAAAATCTCAATCTGTAACAGGTAGCCGTCCAAATCGGTTCCAGATGTTACAGATTGAGATGAATGAACGCGCTGACAATCCGAATTTGTCTCTTGTGCAACTGTGCATAGTGTATATATACTGTGTTTACCGGTTATATACACGTGTAGCCCATCAGCTAAGGAGCCGCTGTGGACATCATCCTATCCAATTCGAGCGATAAGCCCATCTACGAACAAATATCCTCGCAGATCAAAGCTCAGATCCTTTCGGGAACGCTCGCTGCGGGAGCCAAACTCCCCAGCATCCGTGCACTCGCGAGCGACCTTGGCGTGAGCGTCATCACCACCAAGCGCGCCTACGCCGACCTGGAGCAGCTCGGTTTTATCTGCACCGTGCATGGCAAGGGCTGTTTTGTCGCCGAGGGCAACCAGGAGCTCTTGCGCGAAAACCAGCTCTGCCATATCGAAGAGCTACTTGCGAAAGCGGCAAGCCAAGCCGAAACCCTGGGCGTCACACGCGACAAGCTGCACGAGATGCTCGACCTGGTAGCCCCCGAAACCATGCAGTAGCCATCTGCAAGAAAGGCTATACCATGCAAAACTTGCTTGACCTCAAAGGCATCTCACGCACTGTAAGCGACCGCTTTTCGCTGCGCGACGTCACGCTTGCCGTGGAGCCTGGCCAGATCGTCGGCTTTGTTGGTGCCAACGGCGCCGGCAAAACAACGACCATTCGAGCCGCTCTCGGACTTATCAAACTCGATACCGGCGAGGTGCACCTGTTTGGGCAGCGCTGTGGCGCCGGCGCGCCCGATGAAGCGCAGCGCTGCTTGCGCACTCGTGTCGGCCTCGTGCTGGACACATGCCCCTTCCCTTCCACACTCAAGGTGACCGAAGTTGAGGCACTCGTAAGCCCGGCGTACCCCACCTGGAGCCACGACACCTTCGCCAGCCTCATCGACCGATTTGGCCTCGATCCCAAGACAAAGGTCAAGGACCTCTCCCGCGGCATGGGCATGAAACTTCAGCTTACCTGCGCACTCAGCCACAAGGCCAAGCTGCTCGTTTTGGACGAAGCCACCGCAGGCCTCGACCCCATGGCACGTGAGGAGCTGCTCGATGAGCTACTCGCCTTTGTTTCTGACGGTCAGCGCAGCGTGCTGCTCTCGAGCCACATTACGTCCGACCTCGATCGCGCCGCCGACCGCGTCGTCTGCATCGATAATGGCTCGATTATTTTTGACCTGCCGCGCGAGGACATTACCGACCGCGCCGGCATCGCCCACTGTACCCAAGCACAGGCCGCCGAGCTTATGGCTTGCGTCGAAGGCACCCGTGCCGTCCACCACGCCTATAGCGTGGACGTGCTCGTGCCCAACCGTCGCGAAACGCTCGAGGCCTTTCCCGAGATTCCCTGCGATCGGGCAACCATTGATGACTATCTGCGCCTCATGCTGAAAGGGGCTTCGAAATGAAACGCGCCTTTATGTCCGAGCTCGCCATCGTTCGCACGCTCACCCCGAGCATCGCGGGCGTCGGCCTGTTCATCTTCGTCGTGCTAACCCTTGCCAACGCGTCGGATGGCGATTCCGGCATGAGCGCCGGCGCCTGCGCGGTCAGCGCCATGTCGCCCATCATGGTCATGAACTCGCTGGCCGGCTTCGACAATCAAAACGGATGGGAGCGTTATCGGGCAACGCTGCCCTTCTCGCGCAAAGACATCATCTGCGCACGCTACCTGAGCGTTATTGTCTTCTCCGCCGTCATGGCATGTGCAGCTACGCTTTTGAGTATCGTCGCCATCCCGCTCTTCAACAGCGCGGGCATTCCTTCGACGGGAGAGACCGTCTTTGAGATCGCAATAGCCTCGGCAGCATCGATGCTCATCTCCCTCATGATGGTGTTTTTGGCACAGCCGCTGTTCTTCCGATTTGGACACATGGAGGCGCTGCGCCTATCCGTTGGCCTGTTTGCCCTGCTCGGGTGCCTTGCCATGGCCACGCTGAGCTCCTCCAACCCCATTAGCAACTGGCTCATGTCCATTGCCGGAGCGAATCCCGATCCCGCCGTCCTTGGCTGCCTGTGTGCAGGAATTGCCGTACTGGCGCTCGCACTATGCGCAATCAGCTGCACCGTCAGCACCAAGGTTTATCGAGTACGCGATCTGTAATCGACGGCTAAAAAAGCTTAGGTGGTACCCCGCTTATTTTTTCAACGAAACGAGGCGGCATAGCGTCACCACCGCCCTTCACAGCAGGCCGTCTAGCTCTTGGCAACCAAAAAGACACCGTCAGCATATCGAAGGTGAATACTTTTCCGAGAAGTGAACGAGTAAAAACAGCGCCCTGTAGCATCGACATTTTTAGGGACTCAATTCCTGCGGTTTTTGTCTAAGAATCCTGCAGTTTTGTTCGAAAAAAGTGTGCATGTTCCAGGGGTCCAGATTTACTCGTTCACTTCCCGGAAAACCATTCACCTTCGATTCGAGCCTTAACCAAATGCCCTCTCGAACTATGGCCCCTGTCTCACCACAGCGATATCAAAGCTTCATGGCGGGACGGTATCATCGGACGAGCGCCGTAAATCTGGCGCGGTCGTTCTTTGGGGAGGCATTTCACCCGTGTCGTGGGTCGCAGCAGCATTTGTGTCGGCTTTCTTTGCCGGCGTCACATCTGTCCTGGCCAAATGCGGCATCAAGCAGACCGACTCCGATGTCGCGACGGCCATTCGCACCTGCGTGGTGCTCGTTTTCGCCTGGGCAATGGCGGGCATTTCTGGATCCATTGGAACCATCGGCAGCATCGAACCCAGATCCTGGCTCTTTCTCGTCCTCTCGGGACTCGCTACCGGTGCTTCGTGGATCTGTTACTTTAAGGCGTTGGGCATCGGAGACGTCAATAAGGTCGTACCGGTCGACAAGATGAGCACCGTACTCGCCGCACTGATCGCCATCGTACTTTTTGGCGAGACGAGCAACCTTGCGGTTAAGCTCGTGGGAACCGCTGTCATCACCCTCGGCACGTTTTTAATGATCGAGAAGAAGCAGCCTGCCGGACCCGAGCAGCAGCAAGACCGGACCTGGCTCGCTTACGCCCTCGGCGCCGCCGTGTTCGCGGCGCTCACGTCCATCCTTGCCAAGGCTGGCATCGAAGGCGTCGAATCCAACCTGGCCACGGCAATCCGTACCTGTGTGGTACTGGTTATGGCATGGGCAATCGTGGCAGCTAAAGGCAAGATGGGCCAAGCCGTGCACGTAGACCGCTACGAACTCGTATTTCTCGCGGCATCGGGCATTGCGACTGGCGCATCGTGGCTGCTATGCTACTACGCCATCGCCACAGGCCAGGTGAGCGTCGTGGTGCAGATCGACAAACTATCGATTGTCGTATCGGTACTATTTGCGCGCTTGGCATTCAACGAAAAACTCTCACGGCGCAGCGCCATCGGTCTCGCCCTCATCGTACTGGGCACCGCCGCGCTCGCAGTTTGGAAGTAGCGCGGCCAGCAGCTACATCCTCACACCTGGCTTAGGATGCCTGTACTGACCGTGGGATGCTGTGCGCTTACCGTGCGAGATGGCAAATTTGGGACAACAGTGCAGGCAACGAAGGCAGGCTGCGCACTCCGGCTTTGTCCAGACGGGAAGGCCGTCGCGCATCTCAATCGCCGCCATGGGGCAGCGCTTAGCGCAGAGGCTACACCCGACGCAGCGGCTAGCATCGACGGCAAACTTGCTCGTCTGCTGCATACGCGGCAGCCCAAACACATGATACGCGCACGATGCAAACAGGGGCACGCGATGGCGCATCATATTGCCCGTGCGCCGCTCCCGCACCGCCTCGATCACAGCATCAATCTGCGCCTCAGCAGCCCTATTGATACCCTCAACCTTTTGAGGGTCAGACAGGTCGAAAACAGGCGTCCAGGTATCAGGCATCTTGACGCTCATCGCCGCATCTAACTCGAGCCCACGCTCGTGCAGCAGGTCGCGGGCAAACTTGGCCGATTGGCCGGTCGTCGAACCGTACGTCGAAACATAGAACGTATAGGGGCGCTCGCCGCCCTTTGCACCGGCAGCAATCGACAGGTCGGCAGTCTTCAAAAACTCGATCATCGGTGTCGGCAGACCCCAGGCATACACCGGAGCAACAAATCCCAGCTGGCAGGGGCCTTCCGTCGCAACAAGGCGAAGGGCTTCGGCATCAAAGCGCTCAATCGACATAACTTTGTCGCTTGTCGCCGCTGCAATGCGACGCGCCACATGCTCGCTGTTCCCTGTCGCGCTAAAGTACAGGATCATCTCGTGCCCCTCTGGAGTTGACTCGCGATTAACCGTGCTACTTGCGCAGCGGCTTGGGCAGCGGAATGCCGGCGGCGATAACGGCGGCGATGATCATGCAGACGATACCCTTGAGCGGGAAGCACATGAGCAGCAGGCCCACGACCATGACCGGCTGACGCATGACCGCACCCATCGTCGATGCCGTGCAGACGGCGACGCAAAAGACCGGATCGGCGCCGGTGAGGATGGCCAGTCCGTAGCCCAGGCTTACGCCCGAGAAGATAACCGGGAAGAAGTGACCGCCGCGCCAACCAAGGTTGATGAGGGCGGGGGTCAGCATGGCCTTGACCAGACCGGTCGCGATAAGCACGCCGGCGGGAATGGTCAAGTAGGTTTCCATGAGCACGTCGGCCTGGGTCTCGCCGGCAAACATGGTGTAGGGCAGGACCGTGCCGCAGATGGCGAGCGCCAGACCGGCTAGCATGGCCTTGACGACAGGACGCTCCCCTATTGCATGGGCAAGCGCTTCGCTCGCGTGCTCAGAGACAAAGTACAGCCAGCCGCAGATTGTTCCGATCAACGACAGAGGGACGAGCCAGGTAAGCTCTAGGTTGCCCACCTCGGCGGACTCGAACCTGGGCATGCCCATGCCGCCGCCCACAAGCTGGCCAAGCAGCAGGTAGGTACCCAGACCGCCGGCAATCGCAATACCGTAGACCACCGTCTTTTGCGCCTTGGGCAGCTTGATGGTGATCTCGCCGGACGCAGAGCCCTCGTCGCCGTCGGCGCTACCGGCAAGCGGCGCCACAAAGCCAAAGACGGGCGCGGTAAAGAGCGCCGTCAGGGCAGCCTGGGTGCCCAGCAACGTGAGCTCCCTAAACTCGGCGCCAAAGCGACGCATGCGGTCGCCGACCCAGCTGCACAGACCGGCGATAACGCCGGTCAGGCCGGCCTCCGGTCCAATGCTTCCGCCAAACAGCAGCGGCAGCAATGCCGCGAGCGAAAGCTTGCCCAGGTTGTCGTACGGGTAGCGCCCGTCTTGCTTAACCTTAGCCATCACCTGGTTGAGGTCATCGGTCTTGGCGCCTGTCATCTTTTCGTACAGACCGATTAACAGGCCGCCCAGCAGACAGACAAAAAACGGGTACGGCAGAAAGCCAAACGGGCCGCTGGCAAGCTCGGGCGAAGAGACGCCCAGCGCGTGCGGAATCTCGGTCCATAGATAGTCGATACCGTGCTCCATCGCAAAAAAGAACAGCCAGACCGCGGCACCTGCGAACGCACCGGTCACGGCAACGCTAACTAAAAACAGTGCGCGGTTTGTGGGTTTGGCAAGGTTGTCCATCGGGACCTCCCGCGGTCAAAGTCGACATAGATACGTTTTATTGTAGAGCGAGCGTTGCCCGAACGAGCCAACCATCCACGCCGCGAACGGCACCATTGGGAGCCATAGTGGGGCAGGCTCAAGACTTATCCGTTGATAATCGAGGCAATCTCGCGCAAATCGTCGGCAAAGTAGATGCCTTGCTGGCGCCTCGGGCTCGAAAGTCCTTTATCAATCATGTGCCCGAGCAGCGCCTTGAGGTCGTTGTAGTAACCGTCCAGGTTATACAGGATGCACGGCGCGCTCAAGTGCCCCAACGATACCGCGGACATGACCTCGGCAATCTCCTCGAGCGTGCCCGTGCCGCCCGGAAAGGCAATGAACACATCACCGAGCTCAATCATCTTGGCCTTGCGCTCCGCCATATCGCTCGTCACGATAAGGTCGTCGATACCGTCATGTTGAAACTCGGCCTCGATAAAAAAGCTCGGCTCAACACCCGTCACGTGTCCGCCTGCCTCGAGCACGCTATCGGCGAGCGCGCCCATCAGGCCCGATTTGGACCCGCCGTATACCAGCGCGTGCCCGTTGGCGCCAATCCAGTTGCCCAGCTCCTGCACTGCGGGCAGAAACGCCGGGTCGTTGCCGACGCTCGCGCCCAGGTAGACGGTGATGTTCATGTTTGGTCCCCCTTGTTGTGGCGCACGACGTTCGTCTTAGCGCTGGCGTCGACGATACTCGCGCACACGGCGCGACAGATCGGCGAGCTGGTCGCGGTCGAGTTCTTCCAAATGCTCAAGATCGTCCATAAAGCGCGCCATGGTGTCCTTTTGGCGCAGTTTAATGAGCGTATTGCAGTAGTTCACCGCCACGCCCGTAAGCATGGCGATATAGAAGATACTGATGACGCTTAGGATAACGGTAATGCCGCGGGCAACCGGCGTTTCAGCGGGGATATCGCCAAAGCCGATCGTCGAGACCGTCTCAAAGCTAAACCAGAGACCATCACCAAACGTGAGGGTCGTGGGCTCGGACAGCCAGACAGCCGTCGAGCAAAGCAGATAGAAAATAAGAAACAGGCCCGTGATGCGTGCAAAGCCAGCCTGTCGCAGCACGTCGGCAAGCGTCCTGAGCTTTTTCATCGCGACCCCTTCCACGGACAACCAATCACGTTCGCTCGGTATTGTCCCACGCCTCCCCAGCAAACGGAACTAGTCATTGGGGACGTTCTTAAATGACTAGTCGTTTAAGAACGTCCCCAATGACTGCCGGGCGGGAGCGTTTAGTGGTACAGCTGCCGACTGGGCAGGCTGAGCTGGTATCCTTATGCGGTATTGTCTCGATTCGTTAGGATTGCATGTGAGAGCTGCCACTGTCCTTCGTTCAGTTATATGTCGCGCCCTGGCCATTGTGCTTGCCGCGCTTGCCGCACTGAGTTCCATCGCGCCTGTCCAGGCTTTTGCCGATGACTCTAGTCAGCCAGTCAAGACGGTCCGCGTCGGCTGGCTCGTCAACAACGAGGGCTTCCAGAACGGCACCCCCGGCGAGCGTCTCTCGGGATGGGGTTACGAGTACCTCCAGACCCTGTCGTACTACACGCCCGGCTGGCGGTACGAATACGTCTCCGGCACCTTCACCGAGCTTATGGACATGCTCGAGGCAGGCGAGATCGACCTCATGCCCAACATCTCCTACTCCGAGGAACGCGCCCAAAAGCTGCTCTTTTCCTCGAACCCTGAGGGCACCGAGCGCTACTACATCTACGCCAGGCCCGACCGTGACGACCTGGCCAAGGGTGACCCTCAAGCACTCCAGGGTCTCACCATCGGTTACAACTCCGGTGTTATGCAAACCATCGTCGGCCAGCAGTGGCTCGCCAACGAGGGAATCGCCTGCACATACAGGGAGTATGACGGAGGCTCCGTTCTCTTTGACGCGCTCGCAAACGGCGAGGTCGACGCCATCATCATGAACGACACCATTTCGTCGCCCGAGGCGTCGCCCATGTTCTACGTCGGTTCGAGCGACTACTACTTTGCCGTTCCCAAAAGCCGCCCCGACCTGATGGACAACATCAACTCCGCAATGGCGGCAATCAACCGCGTCAACCCCCGCTATAACGACGAGGTCAAATCGAACTATTCAGCGCAAAACAGCGGATCATCCTCGCTCACCGGCGATGAGCGCGCCTGGCTCAAGGCGAACAACAGCACCATCACGCTCGGCTACATTACGGGCAAACTCCCCTACTGCAACGAAGACGAAGACGGCAAAATGGAAGGCTCGCTCGCATCGCTTGCGACGACGTTGCACGATAAATTTGGCATTACGGTCAAAACCGTCGCCTTTGATAGCTACAAGATGATGTCAAAGGCCCTGTCAAAGGGAAGCATAGACGTCGCGCTGCCGGTATACCGAGATTACTGGTTTGTCGAGCAATCAGGCGTTGTGCAGTCGGTATCGTTGGGGACCATATCCCTCACCGCCATCCACAGCGGAAGCAACCTGAACAAAGACCTTCAGAACATCGCCTGCACCAAATCATCGTTTATCAATCGAAACGTACTTGAAAGTCTGTTCCCCACAGCGACCGTGACCGAATACCGATCCGACGATGAAGCGTTCGACGCCCTCAGGAGGGGAACGGCGCGCTGCGTCGTCGCTCCCAGTTCACGCGTAAAAACCCTCGGCGATCGTTATGATCTCGAGGACTGCGAGACGGTCGAGCTCCCTGACACCTGCGAGCTCTCGTGCTGGATTTCGCGCGGAAAGCCTGAGCTGCTGGGAATCATCAACAAGGGCATCATCAATGCCGGAGAATCGCTCTCCGCAAGCAATTACTCCTCTACGTCGTACACGGCCCAGGAATCCAACACGCTTCAATTCCTTTATCGCAACCGTGCCGCCGTTGCAGCTGCCCTCATCGGTATGTTGTCGGTCGGTATCGTCCTGCTCATCTGGGCGCTCGTGCACGCTCGAACCGAGCGCAAAAAAGCCGACGCTGCCAACGCCGCTAAGACGGCATTCCTCACGCGCATGAGCCACGACATCCGAACGCCGCTCAACGGTATCCTGGGCCTTATCGAGATCGAGGAATTGAAGGAAGGCGATATCCAGGTCGCCCGCGAGAGCCGTGCCAAGGCGCGCGTTGCCGCCAATCACCTGCTCTCGCTGATCAACGACATCCTCGAGATGGACAAAATCGAAGACCGCAAGCTAACACTGGAGCATGCGCCTTTTAACCTCAAAGAGCTCTGTGACGATACACTGGTGCTGTGCAAGCTCCGCGCGTCCAGTAACGCCATCACAATGCAGGACAATAGTCTGCCGTACGCCACGGGGCCATACATGATCGGCAGTCCCACCCATATCCGACAGATCATGATCAACCTGTTAGACAACAGCATTAAGTACAACAAGCACGGCGGCTCCGTCACCTTTAGCTCAAATACCAAGCCACTCGATAACGGGCGCGCGCTCTTTTGCTTTAGCGTTTCGGATACCGGCATTGGTATGACTCCCAAGTTTTTAAAGCATATCTATGAGCCGTTTGCCCAAGAAGGTGACGATGCGCGCAGCAAGTTCCAAGGAACCGGCATGGGCATGCCAATCGTCAAGTCGCTTATTGAACTGATGGGCGGCACCATCGAAGTCACCAGTGAGCTCCATGTGGGCACCTCGTTCTACGTGGAGATTCCGCTCGATATCGACGAGAATCCCCAGGCGCGGGCGAATACGGTTGAGAGTGCGCCCGACTGCTCGCTCGCCGACATGAACGTGCTGCTCGCCGAAGACAACGAATTGAATGCCGAGATTGCCCAGGCGCTGCTAGAATCCGAGGGCATAGTGGTCACCCGCGCCGCCAACGGCAACGAAGTCGTCGATCTGTACCTGTCGCATCCCGCCGGCAGCTTCGATGCCATTTTGATGGACATCATGATGCCGGACATGGACGGCTACGAGGCAACCCGCGTGATTCGTCTGAGCGAGAAGGTCGATGCAGCCGATATCCCCATCATCGCGCTCACCGCCAACGCCTTTGCCGAAGACGCCAAGGCGGCACACGACGCCGGCATGAACGCCCATCTGTCCAAACCGCTCGACTTTAACAAGCTCAAAAACATACTCGCCCGCATCAAGAAAAACGGATCCGTTTCGCTATAGTTTGTGCTCAACCACCACGCACGACCAGAAAGGAAGCCAACGATGTTTAGGCCCTTACGTCGAAAGAAACGCGCCATCACCGACGAGGAAGCGCGCAAACTGCTCGCCACCTGCAAGCGCGGCGTCTTTGCCGTCAACGGCGACGATGGCTACCCGTACGCCATTCCCGTCAACTACTTCTTTGACGCCGAGCACGACAAGATTTATTTCCATGGCGCCAAGGCCGGCCACAAGGTCGACGCACTCAAGCGCGATGACAAGGTCTGCTTTGCCGTTTACGGCAACGAGTGGTACCAGGACGGCGACTGGGCTCCCTACGTTATGAGCACCGTGGTCTTTGGCCGCTGTCGCCTGGCGAATGACACCCCCGCGTTTATCGAGGACAAAGTCCGCCAGCTCGCCCTTAAGTACTACCCTTCTGCCGAAGAAGTCGAAGAGGAAATCGCCAAAGACATCAAGGGCGTCCAGCTTTACGAGATTTCGATTGAGCATCTTTGCGGTAAGCAGATTCAAGAAAAGTAAGCCTCAAGAACAGGCGTCACAAATGGCAATATGGCCCGGTTCCAACCCACCTTGGAACCGGGCCATATGCTTATGAAGCGTCGGCGGCTATGTGCGCAAGCGCCTCAACGAGCTCCTGCGAGCTCACGGGTTTACTCAGGTGCGCGTCCATGCCCGCCTCGCGCGAAAGTCTGCGGTCGTCGGCAAAGGCATTGGCACTCACGGCGATAATCGGCGTGGTCGCGGCATCCTCGCGATCGAGCGCTCGAATCTGACGCGTGGCCTCAAGGCCATCGATGCCCGGCATCATGATGTCCATCAACACCACGTCGTACTCGTGCGGTGCGCTCGCGGCAAACGCCTCAACGGCAGACTCGCCATCCTTAGCATGCGTCACGACGGCACCGGCACGGCTGAGCGTAAACTGCGCGATCTCGGCATTCAGATCGTTATCCTCTACGAGCAAAACGCGCAAGCCCTGGAGCGCATCGCCATCGCCCGCATCCGCGCGAACTGCCTGAGGAATCTCGGAGCGCTTGCATTTCTCGAACGGCAGGCGGATGGTAAACGTCGTCCCCTGCCCCAAGACGCTCGTAAAGCTCATGGTTCCGTCCATAAGCTCCACCAGCTGTTTTGCGATAGGCGCGCCCAGGCCAGTTCCCGATGAAGCGCCTTCCACCTGCTGCTCCTCGCGGCAAAACGGCTCGTAGAGGTGCTGTTGGAACTCCTCGCTCATGCCAATACCGTTGTCGGCGATCGTGTATTCATAGACGGGGACGCCATCCGCTGGCTCCACCTCGCGGCACACCAGGCGAACATATCCGCCCTGGCGGTTGTACTTGACGGCATTACCGGCAATATTGAGCAACAAGCGCTTGAGGTGCGTCACGCTCACCCGCGCATAGGGATGATTAAGCGTCTGCTGGTCGCAGATAATTGTCACCAGACGCTCCTCGGCCTGGCGCTCCAGAATATCGCGCACTTCACAGTTGAGGGCCACCAAATTTATGGGCACGAGGTTCAGGTCGACCTGTCCGCTCTCCAGGCGACTCATATCGAGGGCCTCGTTGGCAAGGTCGAGCAGCAGTCCCGATGCCGTCCAGATTTTTGAGCGGCACTCAGTCTGCTTTTGCAGATCGTCCGCATTGGCATCGCCAACCTCGACCATGCCGCGAATGCCGTTGATGGGCGTGCGCAGATCGTGGCTCATGCGACGCAGAAACTCTGTCTTTGCCGAGTTGGCAGACGAGGCCTCACGCGCCGCCTTTGCCAGCTTGTCGCCATAGTCGCGCTCCTGCTGCAGCAAGTCCGTCAAACGTCGACGATCAGCGCGGCGACGCACCGTCACAACAACGGCTATAACACCGCCGTAGAGCACCAGCACGCCGGCGGCAACAGCCGCGGCGACCTCAAAGTAGCGCTGCGCCGAGGCATAGGTGTACACATAGAACCCGCGCGCTTTTCCAAATGTGCCCAAATACCACTCGCCGCTGGCGTTGACCAGTCGGACTTTGCCGGGCAGGCATCGATCCTTAATACCGTCGACAATAAAGACATCCGTCGCAGGCAGATCGAACACGCCCAATACGGTGGGTTCAACGGCATTGGTCGCAACGACCTTGCCGTCGCTTTCGATCACGATATTGCCGCTATCGATGGTTTCATAGCCATCAAGCAAGCTCTGCAGTTTGAGTGTATTGCTTGCAACCGCTTTCGCGCTCTGATGCCTTACCGCGATAACGATGCCCTCGCCATCCTGCCGAGTCACGCAGCCAATGTCTGCGACCGAATCATCCGCAAGCGTGATGCGGGCGGTATAGGACTTAAGCGGATGAGTTGCCACCTCCAGCACGGGTGACTCTTTGAGATACGTAGCGAGCGACCCGTAGTCCACATCGCCCGTCGAGGACTCGGACACCAAATTGCCCGATGCATCCGTCACAATCAGCGCGCTCACGTTGAACTGGTCGGCGTATTGCTCTAGCATGGCGCTATCCACCGAACCGTCGCGCTCCATATCGCGGGCAGCCTCTCCGGCAATCTCCATAACGCGAATCAGGTTTTTGGTCGCATAGGCGCTGTTGAATGCATCGTAGGAAAGGCTCTGCGTCGCCACGTAATCGACAACGTCGGCAAAGCGCTGCTCGGCTTGGGCCGTCATGTAACCGTAGCTCATCATGCCGGCAGCAACTGAGAGCGCTACCCCCAGCAGAGCGACAAGGAGCCATGCCCCTGCCGAACGATTGTCCCGCTCCTGAGCGGCGTGGTCGGGTGCATCGATCATGACAGACCCTCCACATTCAAAAATGGCGAAGGGTCATCAAAGTACTTTGACACCAGGCGTTCCATGGTGCCATCGGCAAGCATTTCTTGGTAGGCATGAGTGAGCTTGACGTCGATGCCGCGCGTATCGTTGATATCGAAAGCGGTGCCCAAACCAACCTCTAGCAGCGGCTCATCCAAAATTCGATACGTTACGCCATAGTCTTTTTCGTAGGTGAGCAGCAAAGACTCATGCGCGGCGATGGCGTCGACCAGGCCCTCGACGAGCGCCGGGTTCAGGCACGAACGGTCCGAAAAGCAGTAGAGTTCCTTGATCTGCGGAACGTTTTCATTTGTGCGATTGAGCAAAATGCCCTCGGGCTTGGTGGTGGACTGAACCGCCACGATCTTATCCTCAAGATCGGCAAGCGTGTAGATATCGCTCTGGGGATCGACCGCGACCACCTGACGGCTCGCAAGGTACGGACCGGCCCAACGATACTCGTTTTCGCGACCCGTCATACTAAAGCTGCCCATGACACAATCGAGTTCGCCGCTCGCCAGCAGCTCCTTCTTCTTTTCCCAGTCGATCAGCTGGTATTTTGGCTTGTAACCAATGCGAGTCAAAGCCTCGGTCAATATCTCGACATCCAGGCCAACGATATCGCCGTACTCGTCGGTATACACAAACGGTGGATAGAGGTCGCTGCCGACGTTGAGCGTCTTAAGGTTGTCGTCTTTGGCCTGCGAGGCATCCAGGCCTTCTAATGCAGACGTCGAGGCTCTGCTATTCGACCCGGAACAGCCGGCTATCGCTACGACAAAGGCGCACGCTACCGCAAGCGCAACAAACAACGAAATGGCAACCGAGCGACGGGACCTTTTCATCGAGCTCCATACGATCCTGTTTACAGACTGAAATGGTAAAAAATAATAGCAAACAAAACCACACGAGTGCCCAATGGCTACAGACGTTTTACCATGTGGGGCCTTCCAGCCGACTTGGCAGAAGGCCCCGCATGCAGTGCTCACTTACCGTGCATTAAAAACGTAGCGGTCCAGGCGGTCGCACGCTTCCTTTACGCGCGAAAGCGGCAGCGCCAGATTCACGCGAATGTGGCAGGGTCCGTGGAACGGGCGGCCGTCCTGATACCCCACGCCCACGCGTGCCCCCTCATCGAGCAACCACTGAATATCGCGGCCATGCTCGCGACACCACTCGGTGCAGTCCAGAAACACCATGTACGTGCCCTGCGGACGTGAATAGGACACGCCCTCAAAATGCTCGTCCACGTAATTGCAGAAGTACTCGATATTGCCGGCAAGCACCTGATTGAGCTCGTCCACCCACTCATAGCCCTGCGGCTGGTAGGCACCGATAAGCGCATGCATGGAGAGGACATTCATCTCGTTGTAGTGGGTCTTGTTGGACACGGCGCAGATGCGGTCACGCAGCGTCTCGTTGTAGACAATGTGGTAGCTGCCGACAAGGCCCGCCAGGTTAAACGTCTTGCTCGGCGCATAGAGGGCAACCGTGCGCATGCGGGCATCCTCGCTCACCGACTGCGTCGGGATGTGCTTGTGCCCCGGCAGGATGATATCGGACCAAATCTCGTCCGAAATCACCACGCAATCGTGCTGGCGATAGATGTCCATGGCGCGCTCGATTTCGTCGCGCTCCCATACGCGGCCGCAGGGATTGTGCGGCGAGCAGAACACCGCGGCATGGATGTGGTTTTGGGCGAGTTTGCACTCCATGTCCTCAAAGTCCATGCGCCACACGCCCTGATCGTCGAGCTTAAGCGGGCTATGGACAATACGATAGCCCGCGGCCTCAATGGACTTGGTAAAGCCGATGTAGGTGGGGCTGTGGACCAGCACCGCATCGCCCGGCTGGACATACGCGCGCAGCGTCGACACGACACCGCCCAGCACGCCGTTTTCGTAACCGATATGTTCAGGGCGCAGGCCCTCGACGCCATTGCGGCGGCTCTGCCATTCGATGATGCGGTCGAAATACTCGGAGCGCGGATTGAAATAGCCAAACATGGGGTGCTGGGCGCGCTGAATGATGTGTTCCTGGACCGTGGGCACCGTGGCAAAGTTCATGTCGGCCACCCACATGGGAATGCGGTCGAAGCCCTCGTCGGGTGCGTTCGGGGCCATACCGGGGATCTCACCCCAAGAGTCAACGGCGATGGCGTCCATGCCGTGGCGGTCGATGATTGAAGTGAAGTCGTATTTCATGCTGGACTCCCGTGCAAAGTTGATTGTTTTGGTAGGCGTTATTGTCCACCAGCGTGGGCGGTTTTGGCGCGGGGTTTGGCGCTTAATTTGACGGGTGCGGACGAATGGCTGGTTAGTCTTGCGCGTCGTTGACGGCAACTACGGTTAGCTGGGTTTCATCGACCGTAAACGATATGTCGAGCCCGGCGTAAGCCAGATGATAGACGCGGTGTGGCTCGTGCTTGCTGCCCGCGCGGCGCGGGTCTTGGCGAAGGACCTCGACCAAGCCGAGGAGCTTTGCGGGCGGGACCATATCCTGCAGTGCTTGCGGAAACTCAACATCGAGCTCTTGCCACGGAGCATCCTCGATCCAGCCTCCGGTCGCATCCGGGTGGCAGTCCGCAAACGGAATGTAGGGCTTGATGTCGTAGATGGGCGTACCGTCGCGCAGGTCGGCCCCCAACACATGGATGATGGGGCCATCGTCGGTGAGCTCGACACGATCAAGCTTGACGCAGGTGAGCCCGATGGGATTAGGGCGAAACGGACTGCGCGTGGCAAACACTCCCACACGTTCGGCTCCGCCCAGACGCGGCGGGCGCACGGTTTTCGACCATTTTGCGTTGGTGCCGGACCTGTCCTGCGTTTTAGCGTCGACGGCAATATCCTTAGCCGTGCCGCCGGGCGTTCCGTTTTCGAAGCGCCACAGCAGCCACAGGTGAGAGAAGGAGTCCAGGCCCTCAACCGCTGCATTGGAGGCAAATTCCGGCTCAAAAAAGATTCGTCCCTGCAGATGGGGCGCCAAAAAGCTGTTGCGCGGAATGCCGAACTTCTGCGGCAGGTCGGTATGTATGCGTGCGATAGGTTCCATGCCGGTCATTGTACGGCATGGAGGCGTTGCGCGCAATTCTTCGCCGCGGTCCCCCGTCGTGCAACCAACGGTTGCTTGGAAGGGCGCCTGCCGCCGCGTATGCTTAAGCCATCAACCAGCAGAAAGGAGCCGCTATGGCCTTTGCAGAAAAGCTCATTGCTGTCCGTCGCGCCCATCACCTTACCCAAGAGCAGCTTGCCGCTAAGCTCTTCGTCACACGCCAGGCCATCAGCCGGTGGGAGCGCGGCGAGGTCACACCGGGCATCGACATGATGAAGCTCATCGCCGCCGTAACCGGAGAACCGCTGTCCCACCTGCTCGAAATGCCTGAGCACTATTGCCAGAGCTGCGGCATGATACTCACGCCCGACGACTGCGGCACCGATGCCACGGGCACCGCGACCGATCATTACTGCAAGTGGTGCTACGACCACGGCAAGTACACCTATGACACCACCATGGAGGCAATGATTGAGGATTGTGCCCCGCGCCTGGCACAAAACACCGGCATGTCGCCCGACGAAGCCGTCTCGCTCATGGGCGCCGTCCTGCCGCA
>CABUQK010000034.1 GCA_902493615.1 uncultured Collinsella sp. | reverse complement strand
TCCACGAAAACGTGAGCGTGCCGGGGTTCTCGCCGCAATACACCTGCACGCGACTCGCAAAGGGCGCAAGCGCGGCATGCACGGCGGGCACCAGGTTGGACGTACCCAGCAGCAGTACAAAAATCAGAATGAAGCACGACCAGGCCGAAAGCGCCGATTTAACGGTGAGCTGTTCGCCGGCCTCGATATTCATATGGAAGCGTGCGTCCAGATGCCCCGACTTCTCGGCACGCATGGCAAGCGCAGCTGTCAGCGCGAGCGAAACGATGGATCCTACGACCACGGCCAGCTCGGGGCCCACAAACATGGCAACGACCAGAGCCGCGCCGACAAACGACACGCCGGAGAGCAACGCCACGCCGGCAACACCGTGCAGACGCTCGCCCACACTCGCGGCATTGCCCTGGTCATCGGCAACACGGCCCGCAACCAGCACAATAAATAGCGGCATCACCACAAAGAACGGTGCGAGCTGCACCAGCTGAACGGTCGCTAGGTGAAGGGAATCCAAACCCACCAGGTCGGCAACGGACACCGTGGGGATGCCGATGGAGCCGTAGGGCGTGGGCACGCCGTTGGCCAGCAGGCAGATGAGCACGGCAGGCACGGCCTCAAAGCCCAGGCCCGCGAGCATGCCGGCGGGAATGGCGACAGCGGTACCGAAGCCGGCCA
The DNA here is from genome assembly GCA_902493615.1 of uncultured Collinsella sp. Classification (GTDB taxonomy): domain Bacteria; phylum Actinomycetota; class Coriobacteriia; order Coriobacteriales; family Coriobacteriaceae; genus Collinsella. Next base: position 16,675 of record CABUQK010000034.1, on the reverse strand, counting down.
TGCCCTCCATAAAGCCACCGAAGCACCAAGCCACGAGCAGCGCCAGCAGACGGCGGTCGCTGCTGATGGAGGTGATCATGCTGCCGATCACGTCCATGGCGCCCGTACGAACGCACAGGTTATACGTGAACACCGCGGCGATGATCACCAGGACGATGGGCCACAGAGCCATCAAAAAACCTTCGAGCGAGGCGGTCGCGATCTGCGCTGCCGGCAGGTGCCACCATGCGAAGGCAAGCAAGCACGAAAGGACAAACGATCCGATAGCGGCCTTCCAAGCTGGCCATTTAAAGCACAGCAGCATCACGACCAGCCAAATAATCGGCACAAGAGCCAGTAAGAATGCGGCGACGTCCATAGGTAGAAGCTCCTTGGTACCGCGTGGGCGGCATCGGGGGTGTCACAAAACTTCAACAGGATACCGCACGTTTACCGACAAATTACAGCCGCCCGCCGAAATTATTGAACAATCCGTTCAAAAACACGAACGAACACCGTCGCGTCTATACTAAAGCGCAGCAATAGAAAGGACTCCGCTTTGAGCATCACGCCCCTCGATAGCATTCGCCGCGCCATCGCCCGCCGCAACGGCGTCTCCAACCCCGCTGCATCGAGAGACGGCGCCGCGAAGGCCCAGGGCGGCCGCATCGAGAACGGCCTCTTCCCTGCCTCGCACACTGCCGAGGAACTCGCACGCATCCAAGAGCTGAGTCAGCGCAACGCCGGCGGGCCCGATAGCAGCCAAGCCACACGTCGCCGGCGCGAACGCGATCGCAAGCCCGGCCCCGTTCGCCGCATGGTCAACGCTTGGTGGAACCGTCTGCTCGGCGCCGTCTACGGCGGCGGCTTCTCCATGCAGGAAGCGGAATACGAGGAGCACGCCACCCGCCGCGATTACCTTTGGAACACCCTCGGCACCGCCGTGTGGGGCTTGGCGTTTCCGCTGCTCACCATCGTGTCCACACAGCTCGTGGGCGCCGAAGAAGCAGGCAAATTCTCCATCGCCTTCGTCACCGGCACGCTCATCATGATCGCATGCGACTACGGCGTGCGCAATTTCCAGGTCTCGGACATCGACGAAAAGACGTCCTTCGCCTCCTACCAGCTCAATCGTTGGATCTGCGGAGCGCTCGCCCTAGGCTGCGGCCTCATGTACAGCAGCGCCCGCGGCTATGACACGCAGATGGCGACGATCGGCCTGGGCGTCTACCTGTATAAGGTCATCGACGGCGTCGCCGACGTGTACGAAGGCCGCCTGCAGCAGGCCGACAAGCTCTACCTGGCTGGCATGAGCCAAACGCTACGCTCCGTCGGCGTCATCGCGGTCTTTAGCGTGGCACTGTTCCTCACGCGCAGCATGCCCATCGCGGCCATGGCCATGGGCATTGCCGCGATTGCCTCGCTCGTGCTGGTCACCGCCCCGCTCGCCCTGCTCGAGACCGAAAAATCGCGCCGCGTGAGCCTGCGCGAGGTCGGCCACCTGTTTGTCCAGTGCGCCCCACTCTTTGGCGCGCTATTCCTGTTCAACCTTATCGAGAGTATGCCCAAGTTTGTGATGGAAGGAACACTGGCCTACAAATACCAGCTGTACTTTAATGCCCTCTTTTTTCCAGCTCAGGCTATTCTGTTGAGCATTGGATTTGTCTATAAACCGCAGCTCCTGCGCTTGTCGAGCATTTGGGCTAATCCTCGCAAGCGTCGTCGCTTTGACCTGATTATTGTTGCCGTTATAGCGCTGATCGTAGTCATCACCGGCGTGTGCGCCGCATTTATGGCAGGTCCCGGTATTCCCCTCATGAGCTTTATGTACGGTCTCAACTTTGAGCGCTACCGTACGCTGGCGCTGCTGATGGTCGTCGCCGGCGGCGTCACCGCGGCCATCGATTTTATCTACGCCATCATCACGGTGCTGCGCCATGCCGGCGACGTCACCAAGGTCTACCTGATTTGTTTTGCCATAAGCGTGGTGCTGCCGGTGATTTTGATCAGTCTGCTCGGCCTGATGGGCGCCGCCATGAGTTACCTAGCCATCATGGCCCTACTGCTGGTGCTGCTGATAATCGAGTACCGCCGCATCCGCCAACGCATCGAACGCGACCGCAACCCATACGGCGCCTAATTAGCTGCCCGGTCACCGGAATTTGCGATGGAATCACCCCGTCTGGGGTCTCGTTGCGGACAATATTCATCACGCAAAACTAAGTGAGTAGACTTTTACCGAATCCCGGACCACACCGACAAAGCACAAGTCCGTGACCAGCGGTTTTATTGAGGCAAATATGTTGGGTGCTCGGCATTTCCAAAAAAGTCTACTCACTTAGCCAGCGGGCAGCCAAATGATTATTTAATCCCCGTCCCTGAAAAATCAATTTGCGGGCAGAAGGGCAAAAGTAGTCAAAAAAGGCCCCGTCCAAAATTAGCTACCCCTTGCACCGATTATTCGCCCGGGTTGATATTCGCATAGAACTCGGCCCCGTCGTCCAGGCGCAGGATGCCCACGCGGCCAAACTCGGAGCCGGTGGCGGCAGCGCAGTCGATGTCGATGCGATCGGGCACACCGGCGGCATCCTCGCCGCCCAGGCGCACGATCTGCCCGCGGCCCGACTCCTCGTCGAGCCCCGCAAGACCACCGACCTCGCAATAACGCCCGAGCGACACCGTGGGCGTATGACCGCTCACCACGACCGGGCCCTTGCCCTCGGCAGAAAGCAGCCCGGTCGGCACATCCCAATAGCCGTGACGAATCCATAGTAGGTCATCGGACGACTGCACCGCGAGCATCTGCTGCAGCAGCTCGCGATCGGCATCCACCGCTCCGACGCCATCGGCACAATCGACGCCATGCTCAAGCAAAAACGCGCGCGCCGCCTTCATCTCGATTCCAGCATGAACCAGCAGATACGGGCGCTCCTCGGTCTCGACCACCGCGTAGAGCGGCAGCGCGGCCATCCATCGCACGAGTTCCTCGTATGCCTCATATTCCATGTCGTTGAGCTGCTCGCGCGTCGTCCAGCCACCGTTGATATCCCAGGTCTCGGCATCGAGCGGATCCTGGCCAACGATGGCATCGAGCATGATCTGCTCGTGATTACCCTTGAGCACGCGGGCGTTGGGCAGCGAGCGCACGAGCTTAATCACGCCGACCGGATCGGGCCCGCGATCGATCATGTCGCCCAGCACGTACAGTGTGTCGTCGGACGTCAACGAAATCTTAGACAGGGTCTCGTCAAGCGCACGCACGTGCCCGTGAGCATCAGATGTCACATAGATCGCCATGGTACGCCTCTCCTTGCATTGCGGCCGAAGCCCGGTGCCGCAACTAAAACTTCAAGTTGAACTTAAACGTTACCCATTGTACTCCGTTGCAATAAAGCTGGAAAGGGCTTCCGAGCAGAGGCAAAGACGGCAGCCGTCTATGACGATATCGCGCACGCCCGCAATCCAACCCCATAAACCCACCATCTTTGGGTACAAATAACCACAGACAACTGACCGTGCCACGCCAACCACCCAGGAGCGGACACTATCCATGAACCAGATCCTTCTCTTTATCGGCCTCGTCATCATTTTGTGCCTGACCATCAAACCCGTCGGCAAAAAACTCCCCTTCCCCACCCTGCTCATCTTTATCGCGCTCGGCATGCTGTTGGGCGTCAACGGCCCGGCGCATATCGACTTTAGCGACTATGCGCTCACCGAAACCGTCTGCAGGACGGCGCTGCTGTTCATCATGTTCTACGGCGGCTTTAACACCAATATCGACCGCGCCAAGCCCGTCGCTACGCCGGCGGTGCTGCTGAGCACGCTCGGCGTCGTCATCACTGCCGGCATCACCGGCGTGTTCGCCCACTTCGCGCTGGGGATCGACTGGATCGGCAGCCTGCTGCTGGGATCGGTCGTGGCATCCACCGACGCGGCGAGCGTCTTTAGCGTACTGCGTGAGCACAGCCTGTCGCTGAGAGGTGGCACCGACTCGCTGCTCGAGGTCGAATCGGGCTCCAACGACCCCGTCGCCTACATGCTCACCGCTGTGCTCGCTACACTCGCGGCCGGCGGCGACATCAACATTCCCGCACTGCTGGCCAAGCAGATTATCCTGGGCGTGGGCCTGGGCCTTGCCATCGGCTGGGCGGCGGGCCGCCTGATTGAACGCGCGCACGCAACGGCCAAGGACGCGCAGACCATCTTTTTGTTCGCCGTGGCCATCGTCGCCTACGCGCTACCAAGCTATCTGGGCGGCAACGGCTTTTTGGCTGTATACCTGGCCGGCATTGTGCTGGGTGCCAGCGACATCACCGGCAAAGTCGAGATGGCGCACTTCTTTGACACCCTCACCGAGATGGCAGAGATGACCATCTTCTTTTTGCTGGGCCTGCTCGTTACACCCGCACGCCTGCCGCAAATGCTGCTACCGGGCCTGGCGCTCATGGCGTTTATGCTCTTTGCGAGCCGCCCCATCGCCGTAGGCATGCTGCTGGCACCGTTTAGGACGAACCCTCGCCAGGTTGCGCTCGTAAGCTGGGCGGGTCTGCGCGGAGCAGCTTCGGTCGTCTTTAGTCTCTTTGCCGTGGTGGCCGGCGTTCCCGGCGGACACGACCTATTTGACCTGGTGTTTGTGATTGCCGTGTCGAGCATTGTGGTGCAGGGCTCGCTGCTGCCGGCGTTGGCGAAGAAGCTCGATATGATCGATGCGACCGGCGACGTGCGCCGCACCTTTAACGACTACCGCGACGAGGACGGCATGTCGTTTGTAAAGCTCAAGGTGGGCGCTGGACATCCGTTTGCCGGACGCTCGCTCGCGGACATTGGCAGCGCCACAGACATGCTCGTGGTCCTGGTGCTGCGCGACGGGGCGCACCCGGTGCTGCCCAACGGCGATACCGTCATCGAGGAAGGTGACCTGCTGGTGATGGCCGCGCCGACGTTTGAAGAGCGTGCCGAGGTTACGCTGCGCGAGGTCACCGTAACCCCCCACGGTCGCCTGGCCGGCCAGCGTCTTCGCGATGTGCCGCAAGGCAAGCATCCCTTTATCGTCGTGATGCTCAAACGCGACGGCCAGACGATCATCCCCGATGGCAACACCCTAATATACGCCGGCGACGAAGTCGTCATTGCCACGCTAGCATCGTAGCCATCCCACCCATAAGTTGCGGTGAAATAGGGACTGAATAGACCTTCTAGCAGCCTAAACAGTCCCTATTTCACCGCAAGTTATTAAGGGGATGGGTTGAAAAACATTTGGATTGACACCGAAATGAAAAAAGCCGGGGAAAACGTCCCCGGCACTTGGAAGCCCTCTCTTTTGAGATGACCGACATCTTTATATCACGAACGCTAGTTAGATGCCATTCATTGAGGGCTTTATCAGGCACGCCATCCCATCCACATGGCGCAAATTGAAAGCCGTCCGATCTCATGCTATAAAGAAGTCGGTACCCTCGAATAGAGGGACCTCCAAGAGCCGGGGGATGTCCCCCGGCATTTTTTATGCGAGTCAAGACTAAATACTTCTCGGGAAAACGCCGGCCCATTGCGTCAGCAATTTACGAGCCGCTCTACCCACCTCTGGACGGCTAAGGACTTTTCGCAGGTAGTTTGACGAACATATGTTTGCTTATTATAATATTACTTGAAAGCACCCCTTATCTCATGGTATAAAGAATACGGTTCCCTCCAAAAGAGGGGCCTCCAAGAGCCGGGGTCTTACCCCCGGCATTTTTTTGCAAAAATGGAGGCCCATCATGAGCGAACTCTCCGTCTTTGTTGACGAATCTGGCGACCTCGGAGGCGTCTCCAACTACTACCTCGTCACCCTCGTTTTTCACGATCAAAACGATGCAATCGTTGAACGCATTGACCGCTACGAGCGCGCCCTGTCGCAGTCCTCGCTTCCCAATACGCCTTTTCATGCAGGACCCCTACTGAATGGAAACGGCGACTACAAAGATCTTCCCAAGGAGCAGCGAAGGCACATGTTGAGCGCATTTCGCGCGTTCATTCAGCATCTCCCCATACGCTATCTCTGTCTGCAATACCGAATGAGCGAATTCGCCGGCAATCAAAACGGTCTCGCGGAGAGAATGAGGCGAGACCTCACAGTTGAACTTTTCGACCATCTGGAATTCTTCCAGCGATACGACACCGTTAAGATTTACTACGACAACGGCCAACCGATTGTAACGAAGGTCATTCATTCTGCGCTTGAGTACGTTCTAGCAAGGGATGTCATCGTATACCGAGAAGCCACACCGCGAGCCTACCGGCTATTCCAAGTTGCTGACTACATCTGTACGATCGAGCTAACGGCTATCAAGTTTGACAGCAAGGAAGATACAAAGACTGATCGGCTATTTTTTGGAACCCGAAGGACGTTGAAAAAGGGATTTCTCTTATATCTCAGGAAGAAAAGGATGAACTGACCCGGAGTTACCAGTCGTCAGACGCTCCGCAGTCGTCATCGACGGCAAAGTCGCGGAGGTCGAGGCCTTCGCGTTCGGCTCGGGCTAGGAGCTCTTGGGGCAACTCGTCCTCGATATCCACTACGTCGAGCATGGCGGCCGGAAAGCCCACGCCGGCTGCACTCCCCGCGCGGTCGAGCAGACTCTCGCGCAGCTGGTCTACATCAACGTCGATCTTCATGATGAAACCTCCTACCAGACCAGGACCCTACTCATCAATACCGAGCTCATCCACGGCAGCAACAAAAGCCGCCACCTGCTTGTTGTCCATCTGCATGGCCAAGCGCCCCACGGGCTCATCGTAGGCGAACTGCACCTTATCGATAAAGCAATCCCAAGCACGCTCATCCACACGCACGGCGGCCTCGCAATACTGGCTGAGCTTTTTGAGTCCATACCAAAACGCATTCACATGGCGCGCAGGATCCTCATCCAGCACACCATCGTAGCGACGCCCGTTAAACTCGCGCATGCGCGCCACGGCAACCTTGAGCGAATCGCCGCCCTCGGCAGAAGCCTCATCCACCAGCTCGGGAATCGTAACCTCACGCCGAACAGTATGCCTGGTTGCACCATCGTACTCGCCCACCAGCACGTCCTCATCAAGCCGAGAATCGTAGTCCAAATAGCTCGTGCCGCAACAAATGCCGTGCGGCGAGCCCGTGCCAAACGCGCAGAATAACCCGCCGTCGGCAACAACACGACGGTAGGTCTCAAACGACTTCTTAACCTGAGCGAGCAACTCGGAAAGCTCCCCGGCATCGCACGCCGTCTCGATCGCAACGCGCGCAGGCTCGGGCAACGATACCGGCTCCACCATGCTCCCCGCAATACGGGCGGCACGCTCGGCCCGATACGCCTGCGCCGCCAAGCGTGCCCGCTGCGCAGCACCGCGCACGTTGGTAAGTTCACGCTCCAACGCCACGTCGCCAGCAACATCGCCCGCAAACCCGTCAGTGCCCTGCGGCCCGGTCGCGCTCAGCTCAGACTCAAACGTCGCTGTGATCATACCCGCAAGGTCCGTTGCGTCGGCGGCACAACGCAACTGCTCCAGCTGCGTGCACAGCAGATCGGCATCTAGGGGCACGGCATCCACAATGCGCACGTCACTCAGACGCGCCACGCCCTGCAGCACCATAGCCCCCGCAGCATCGTACGCCGCGCGAACCCTGTCCGCCGTATTGGCGCGCAGCTTTACCTCGATAAACGCAAGCGTCTGCTCCAAACGGGCCAGCAGCTCGGCCTTGTCCTCCATACGCAAAAAGGCAGCATAGCGCCGCTCCATCTGCAGCGGACCAACAATGCCCGCCTGCTTGCGAGCGCGTGCAAGCGCAGCGCCCTCAACACGACGGACATACCCGTCAACAGCCCGTACGGCAGACTCGCGCGCAGCGCGCTCGGCAGTCTCGACGTCCCTAAGCACGCTCAGCAGCTCGCGGGAGCGCGCCTTGCGCACCAACTCCCCGCGATCGTACTGCTCAAGCGCCGCCTGGCGCTTGGCTACCGACTCAAAGCCAAACAGCTCGTCGAGCAGCTCGCCAACAGAACGCTCGCCCGCCATGGCAAGGCCTCCTCACGCACTACGCACCAACATGTACGCGGGGCACCCGAACACCGGACACCCCGCACGCCCGCACTCCTACAGATCCAGTGCCTTCTTCGCGGCATCAACCGGGTCGCCATCCATGTAAAACACCGGGCTCAACCCCGAAATAATCTCGGACGAAACGCTCTGCAGGCCCGCGATGGCACTCAGCGGCAAAATCACGCGCTTGGCGCCGGCGTTTTTGGCCACGCGCATAATGTCCTCGAGCCCGCGCATCTCGTCCATAGAGCCCGACATGCGCAAGATTCCCGGAATCGCCAGCGCGGGCATCACCGGGCGGTTGCATGCCGCAGAGCACAGGCCCACAAACTCGGCGAGCGAAACTTCTTCGGACAGGCCCTTGCTCTGCAGGTCGTTATAGAACAGCAGGTAATCCTTGGAGCCAATGTGCATGCCCGGCGCCACGCGGTTTGCAAGGTTCACAAAGTTGTCGAACGCGGCCTCCAGCGTATCGCGCACCGGCTTGTTAAAGGCCACGCCCTCGTGCTTAAACTTGCACTCGCCGGCAACGGCCTTGTTCTCCAACTTGTACACGGCGACCTCGCCGCCCTGCGACCTGCCCACGCCAAACACGTGGCCGGACAGCAGCGGCCCGTCGGGAATCAGCGTGTCCTCGCTCTGCCCGGGCACGCGCACCACGTGCACGTCCTGCGGGTTGTCGGCATCCATATAGCCCAGGTTGACGTCGATAAACTCAACGCCCGCCATAATCTTGAGCTGCTCCTTTACGCGGCGACGGCCCTCGATGGCGTAGTCCAGCAGCCAGCGCACATCGTCCTTGTCCATGGCCTCGTCGGGGAACAGCAGCTTTGCAAGGCCGCTAAAGGTCTTGCGCACGGCGATCTCGTCACGCTTGTTAAAGTCGCTGTTAAAGCGGAAGTAACGGTCGATATGGTGCGTAAAGTCCTTGCGGCGCATCTCCTTGCAAAACTCCGACAGGCAGTCGGTGATCAGGCCATAATGCCCGGTCAGCAGGCTCGAGCGCATCTTGGGAATCTCCCAGCCCGGCAGGTAATAGTGGATACGGTCGAAGAAGGCCGAATCGTTGTTAAACTCCGGCGGGAACGGATCAAACAGGTGCGTGGTCTTAAGGACATTTTGCACGGTGTCGTTGATGTTGCCCTCAAAGACCATGGAGGCATCGGCGTTGATCTGGTCGCGGCCGCGCGCGTAGCTGCCACTCGCCATGTAGTCCTTCATGATCTGCACGGCATTGGTATCCTTAAAACGCATGCCGGCGACCTCGTCAAACGTCACGCAATCCCAGTGTCCCACCAGGCCCACGCGGTCGGCTCGCATGGAGTTCATACGGCCGAACAGGTTGGCCGTGGTGGTCTGGCCGCCCGAAAGCAAAATAGCGTAGGGCGAGACCTCTTTGTAGATGTGGCTCTTACCGGTACCGCGGGGACCCAGCTCGCACAGGTTGTAGTTGCGCTCGATGAGCGGCACCATACGCTCGATAAAGTGCAGGCGCTCTTTCTCGGAAAGCTCGCTAGGCTCATAGCCAGCGGAGCGCAGCAGCATGTTGAGCCACTCGTCGCGCGTAAAGTACTGGCGCTCGTCGACCATGGCATCCAGGTCCAGATTGGGCATCTGGATGGGCGTGAGCGACGCCACGCTAAACGGAGAGTCCTCGGGTCCGCGCTTTTTGCGCTTGGCCTTAGAGCGGCGCGGCACATCGTCGCCAAAGACCTCCATGCCAAACTCGTCTTCCTCATCCACGGGATGGCGATACTCGATGCTCATAATGCACCAAATGCCACCCTGCAGAATCTTGGAATAGTCGCGCACGTACTCGGCCGGCATCACAAACGGTTCGATGGTCAGATTGGCAAACGACGCCACATAGATGTCTTTGTACTCGTCGAGCTTGGCCGTCACCTTGTCGATGATGGTAAAACGACCCAGCTCGCGGATCTTGGACTTAATGCGCTCGGACTCGTCGGGACGCACGTAGTTATCGGTGAGGATCCTGCGAATGCGGTCCAGGCCCTCTGCCACGGCATCCTCGTCGTCGGTTGAGCAGTACATGCCCAGCAGATACTCCAGCACAAAGGTCGGCACGTTGGCGCCACGCTTCATAAGGGCCGTCAGGTCCTTGCGCACGATCTTGCCGCCAAAGTGCTCGAGCAGCTTGCCGTCCAGCCCATCCATGTCGTAGCCCTCATCCTCGGGAGCCTCGGCCACAGCCTGAGCATAGCCATCGGTCGGGGACTCACCCTCGGCGGGCGCCGCAGGCTCCGCCGGCTCCTCGCCGGTCACCGCGGCCTCAACGGGCTCCGGGGCAGGCGCCGCAGCCTCCACAACCGCCGCAACATCCACTGGCACGCTCACATCAATCGAGGGAACTTCCCACAGATCGTCGTCATGGCTATCAAACATAGGGCACACTCCTAAAAACCAAAGTCAGCAACAGGGGCAAACGAAACAGCAATGGTATACGTCTCGCGCCAAACGATCTTGCCCGTCTCGCGCTCGCGGCAGACCAGATAGTACGGACCCTTGGCCGAGAATCCATCCACTGCATGCAACGCAAACTTGGCATGCACCACGCGCTCCTGCGAGTTAACAGAAGTCTTGTTGGCATGCGCCTTGACCGTATCGCTCACCTCGTTGCCACTCGCATCGGTAAACACCAGCTCGTACTCGCACGGCAAGACCTTACCTTGGGCAGGTTCTTCCTGGATCAAGTTGACCGAGAAGAGCGAGTTGGTCACTCGGCGTCCCTCACTTAGTACGCGCAGCGTCGCCGCGCGCGTGTCGACAAAGTCCTTGGAACCCGAGCGCGCACGCCAAAAACCGATAACGGGCACGCAGAGCTCCTGCAGGCTCATGCCGCCGTGGACGTAGTTGTTAGTGCCGCCGGGACGCTTGAAGTGCACGTTCTCGCGCGGGGCAAACCCCTCAAAACCGGCGCCCAAACGTCCCATGTTAACATTAACAAACACCCCACGCACCTCGTCCGAAAGCTCGCCCACGGCCTCGTTGGGCACCACCAGATGACGCTTGCCGTGCATGACAGGAGCGTCAAGGAAGGGTAGGTCTGGCTTGCCGAGCATCTGGCACTCGTTGAGCTCACGACGCGTGTAGATGAAGCCGTGGTCCGCCGTTATAACAACACGCGCGCCCGGGGCGTCGGTGCACACGCGACGCGCCAACGCAGCAAGTTCCTCCACGGTGTCCGTGCAGGCATCGAAGACGTCATCCTGCGTAGCAGCCTTCTCGCCCGTGGCATCGATCTTGTTGTGGTAGAGATAAACGAGCTTGGAGTCCTTAAGCAGCGCCTTACGCTCGGTTCCCGCCATGTTGAGGTATGCGCTCGAGCGTAAAGCGCGGGCCGTAGGCTCAACATGGGTAAGCACGGCCTCGCGTTGCGGAGTCGTTGCGGTGGGCTTGCCGTCAGCCAGCACAAACGAACCATCCGCTGCAAGCCCAAGCGCCTGATGCGGCAGCAGCGCGGGCATGCCCACCTCTGTAATGGAGGGAAAGACCGCCTGCATGCTAGAAACCTTGACGTTGCCGCCGCGCTCGCGCTCGAGCAGCGCCGCGACGTCGCAGGCCACCTCATAGCGCAGCGCGTCGCTCACGATAACGACCGTCGTTTTAGCAGAGCCCACAAAGGTGGGCAGCACATGCCAGTAGAACTCATCCTGCCGTTCGGGACCCTCGATGTAGCCGCAATCGGCCCACTCCCCTTGCGCAGCGGATGTCCAGCAGGCATTGGCATCGGCCAAGAACCAGTTACTGTAGAGATTCTCCGCCCAGTCCGCCACAGCGCGGGCAGGCTCCTCGAGCGTATCGCACTCGACGGAGCGCGCCCGCAGATACGCGGTGCACATATGGCGATAGGCAGCATCCATGGAATACCAATCGGACGTATAGGCATCCCACACCTGCTGGGGCCGCGCCAGATGGAACCCGCCCGCATGTGCCTGCCTAAATGCGCACATATTGGCCACAGCGGCAAGCAAGCCAAAGTAGCTCTCGACACGGCGGTACCAGCTTAGGTCGCAGCGACGCGCCGCAAAGGCGCGTGCGTCCTCAACACGGTCTGCACCCTGGGCAAACGAGCTGAACAACTGCGAGAGCACAGCCTCATTGACGCACGGGAACACATCAAGCGAGGCCAGCACATCGATCGGCAGAGCCTCAAACCGCGCAAAGAGCCCGCGGACTTCCTCCACCAAACGACAGATCTCAAATAGGTCCTCGCTCGATGCCTGGGTATCGGCGGCCTGGTCCCACGTGCGCACCGCCTCAAGGCAATAGGGGCCGTAAGCGGGAGCCACATAGCTTTCGAGCCCCTTGAGCGCTCCCTCGGGAAGCGCGGTTGATGCCGCCGTAAGGAGCACATGGGATGCAAGCATAAGCAATGAGTCACGCTCGTAAAGCGGCCCATCAAACCCATAGCAACGCACAATGAAGGCAGAGAGGGCATCGCGCACGCAGTACTTGTCCGCCAACTCAGCCAGCGCCTCGGGACCCTCGTGCAGCAGCATGGTCATACAGCCACGCAGCACAAACGCGGGGCGCGCGTCACCAGGCTCTTTACCGCCAAAAATCACCGTAAGGATGCCGAGTTCGATATCGGATGCGCCCGAGGCATGCGGAACACACGCGGCAAACTTAGCGCAGCGGGTCTTGGCATCAAAGAACGTCTTGTGCTCGCGCAGGCTCTCGCGCACGGCGTCGATATTCTCGATGCCCAGCTGATCGGCCAAAAGCGAAAGATAGTCAGCCTGGAACCGATCGGCATACAGCTCAACATCGGCAAGCCAATCACCCTCAAGCCTGCCGCGCGGGCAACGGCGATACAGCAAGATATCGCTCGCAAGGTCATCGCGGTTGATGAGCTTCTTGACGGCAAACATACGGCCCTCGCAGGCCTCAACAAAGCGCACCGGGCGCTCAAAGTCACCGTGAGCAGGCATTACGCCGGCATCGGCCCCCACGCCGTCGAAACCCTCGGCAGCCAATCGCTCAAACTCAGGAGCAAACTCGCCGTCCGCATCGTGCCAAACCACAACACGGCGCGGCGCGCATGAGGACAACGGCTGCAAAAATCGCAGCTTGAGCTGTTCTTCTACATCGATCTTGGGCATGAATATCCTTACCGTATCTGCAGTTACTTAATCTTTGCCAGCACATCCTGAAACTTGGCGTAGTTGACCTTGACGCCGTCATCCAGGTCGATCTTAATCATCTGGTCTGCCAAGTGGTGCAGCTTCTCCTCGAAGGCAATAGTCTCTTTGAGCTGGTCGTTGAGCTTTTTGACACGCTTGTCCAGACGCACGCGCTCGCCGCGCTCGGCATCGGCAAGGGCATCGTTGGCATAGCCGATCTGGGCGCGGTAGCGTTCTTGCTGCCCATGCACATAGTCGGTGCGGATGCGAGCCAGCAGGTCGGGCTGATAGCGATGCATGTAAACAAGGCACTTAAAGCCGTTCTTTTTGCCACTGTCGAACAGCCAGTAGATGGGACGCTTCTTGTAGGTCTGGCAGTGGTCCTTAAAGAAGTCCTTCAAAAAGTAGGTGCGGATTACCTCGCGCGGGGTACCCTTACCGCCGAGTGCTTCGGCAATAAAGGCCAGGTTTTGCTCGAGCGTCTCCTCGCCGTACACGGCGCGCACAAAGTCGATAAAGTAGCGCACGATGTCGTCGTCAAAGTACTCGTCGTCGGTAATAGGCAGCACGTTGTCGCTATCGGGCATAAAGGTCACATGCGCGGGATCGGGCATCTTGGCCAGATAGTCGTCGACCGTGGCGCCCTGATCGGCCAGGACCAGACCGTCCACATCCAGCGAATAGCGGCCGAACATGCAGCCCGCGGCATAGCTTATGAGCGAGGTGATCTCGTCGCGCTTGGTACGCACGTATTTGTTGCCCTTATAGCTCTCGGGAATCTCGTCGGCGGTGTCGAAGATGCGCGCCACCGAGACGTACTTATCCTCGACCTCGATGGGCACCTCGCCCTCCATGTTGTAGATCTTGGCAAAGATTCGGTTGAGCTCTTCCTCGTTAGCGCGAAGCTGCTCAAAGCGAGCATTGACCTCGGCCTTGCGAGCCTCGTATTTATCGGCCAAAAGCGTTGCCATTGTGCTGCCTTCCGTTTCCATGGTCTTGCAATTAATCGGTCACCGTAGAGGAATCAGGCTCGGAGCTCAGCCCTATGCGCCGCGCGACACCCGCGTATCTCTTGCTCGAAAGCAGCTGATTCGTCTTAATTGCGCGATATGAAATCGCTCTCCTATCCAATGGAAGCTTTCAAATCGACTTCATGCCACACGTATCTGCCAAACACTCCCAATGCTGGACTAAACTCAAATGCGCATTCTCGAGATTCGCTCCTTTCCGAAATTACAAGGAACAATCGAGATCCCCCCAATAGATCGCGAGCGTTCCCGCAGCGACAAATCGCATGGTAATCTTGCGAACCGACTGTCTTCTCGGTAATCAAAAATGAAAGCGTTGCTAAACCAGACGGATCAAAATAAGGGGTACCATGAGCGGAAACGTTGCACATGTGCGGCTCCCCACACATTATTAAATCGAGCTGCAAAACCGCATCCGTTATCGCAAAGTCCTCTGACTTTTCCTGCTCAACGCACTTCAGCTCAATGCATATTTCTCTGGTCTCACCACGGAGAAAACGATCGACCGCCTGTAGGTCGTAAATTTGAGGTTCATAAATACAACAATCAGACATGGTTATTACCTTTCGAAACTACAGCGTCCTTGCGGAAGCAGCTTATCTTTGGATAATTTGATTTATTGCACTTCCGGCAATAATACCCACGGCATCGGCAGTCCACTTCAGTGCCGTAGGCGTCTCATTTATAGCCTTGTCATTCTGACCGCGGCCAATCAAAGCAAGGCCCTTTTTCGTTATTTGTAAGCCAACACCTTCTTGTGAAAACGCCAAATAATCGGCGTCTTTCAACGATTGAATGCACCCAGCGATATCGACTGCCGGAATACCCCAAGCAAAAACGTCGATTTCGGAAATACGCTCGTTTTCAAGCTCGATTATCTGCCACAGCAGCTCCCTTATGATGCATGCATCTATGGGACGCTTCGCATCACAGGGGATGATCCACCTGAACGGGAAGGAGGTTTCTTTTACCGCACCAGAAATCAAATCAGCTCTACACCAGGCGGAAACATCTCGTTTATCGGCGTTCCACTTTTCAGCACACTCCGCTGTAGTTCGTTTCGTCTCTTCGACAAGTTTGTAGGATTTAGCCACAATGCTCACCTACAACAGCGGATGACGTTTGAAATCCCAGGAGGTTTCAAACGAGTCCCAATCGGCATCAGCAATGGACACCGATTGGTCGGCATAGTCAACAACTTCAGTGTCAAGAGCGCTTGAAGGAGGCATCGGAAGCGAGAGGACATCACCAACCGTTGTATTCAAAGTCGGATTAATCGCATCAAGTAGCTCTGAAGCAATCGATGAGTTCAGGAACGCCAAATCGATAGACAAAGCTCTTTCGCTATCTTGATTAGACATGAAAACTGTCGGGGCACCAGAAGTGAACAGCTCACCTTGGTCTTTTACTCGAAACGAGCAGCGACCCGACGTGATTAAGCCCCAACAAATTCCCTTCCTTTCGATGGACCCAGATTTAGGAAGGCCGCCATGCTGGTCATAAAAATCGTTAGCTTCATCAGACCAGTTCACTACGTCATATTTCATTCCAGACCATCTAGAGAAACCGCCGCCGTTCGACAACGGCATCCATAACCTCCCAATTAAAGAAGCTGGGACCTCCCACCAATTCCTGACATATTTCTCATTGTCATGAGTTTTTAAACGGCCACCTGACACATAAGCAGACTTCATCGTTCCTAGCTCAAACATGTGCCCATATTTCTCGGAAAGCCAGTAGGCGATGGGAGTGCCGGGAATCTGCTTGAAGGTCTCGGCGTCGCGGCGGTAGAACTCAGTCTCCCCAGCAGAGAACGAAACAGGGTTCCCAGCCGCATCCAAGTCTTTAGCTTCGATTCGACAATAAGAACCAAGGCTATTTGTACGGCAATTAGCAAACACCGTTGCAGAAGTATTGAATGCAATCCTCATCACCATATGCCCCATGTAGCACATGGAAACGATTGATTTGCTGTCAAGAACTCGACGCCTCATTGCCTCAAAGCTACTCAGAAACATCCAAGATGCCATCGTAACCATCGCTGAATAGCCGCGGTCCTTCGCCAGGTTGAACCCGCGCTCGATAAAGCACGTGCAGAGGTCGCTCTTCACGTCGGGGTAGTTCTTCTTGACCCACTTGCTCATGAAGGGGTTAAAGCTGCTGCTGCCCATATACGGAGGATTCGCAACGGTGCAGGTAAAACGACGGGACAGCTTCTCGCAGATGGCGGCAGCGCTTTCGAGCTTAGTTTTGGCCGTAGCGGCAAAAAGGTCATCGGAACAACTCGCGGCGGCAGCCTTGAGCTCGTCGATCTCGTCCTCTGAGGGATTGAGCAGCGAACCGATCTCGCCCAAATGACTCAGCTCCTCGGCGAGCTTCTTGTTACCCGGCAGCTCGTCCTCCCCTAGCGGGATGCTCGAGAGCACGGTAACGTCGGCGCGAACGCCACGCCTAAAGAAG
>CABUQK010000033.1 GCA_902493615.1 uncultured Collinsella sp. | reverse complement strand
CCATGGCAGCCTCGACCATGGGGTCGACGATCTTGCCGTCAAAGTAGCGGATGGCGCTCTTGCCGCCGATCTGGCGATTCTCGAGCAGGTAGCTCAGCATCTTGAGGAAGTGCGATTTACCAGAACCGAAGAAACCACTGATCCACACGCCGATCTTGTCGGTGGACACATCGATGGCATCGCCGTAGGCCTTGAAGAACGTGGCAAAATGCCTCTGCAACTCGCGCGTCACCACGTACTCGTCAAGCTCCTGGCGGATGGACCCATCTTTTGAATCCTGGACCTTGACCACGCCGTTGATGGAGCGGTTGATGTCTTTAGCAAAGAGGTCGCGAATGATCGTGTTGTCCATGGATGCTCCTTTGGGTTTGGGAACGTTATGGCAAAGGGTTGTTACCGGCGGCAGGGACTTGCCTGCGGGGAGCCGTGCTTACGAGATATCGATGGCGCGGTAGTAGTTGTCGGCCGGCAGACGGTTAAAGAGCTGGAAAGAAGAGCCGTTGAAACTGCCCGGATAGGCGGCGACCACAGGCACCTCATCAAAATCCGCAAGCATGCAGTGGAGAAGCGTGTGTATGCGAAAGAACGGGAAAACCTCGCCCGCGCCAGTAAGGAGAACGACGTCTCCAGGCGCGTGCGGTTCGGTCTGCTCAAGGATGTACGCGGCGACTTTCTCAGGCGAGGCGAACTTGGCCACGTCCTCGAGCACGCGCTGGGTACCGCGGCGCTCCTCTT
This sequence comes from uncultured Collinsella sp., assembly GCA_902493615.1. GTDB lineage: Bacteria > Actinomycetota > Coriobacteriia > Coriobacteriales > Coriobacteriaceae > Collinsella. Next base: position 16,687 of record CABUQK010000033.1, on the reverse strand, counting down.
GGTGCGGGATAGCCTTGAGGACACGGCGCTTTTCGAGAATTGCCAGCACGGCGTCGTAAAGGTTCACGACCTTGAGCGTGCACGGAAGCTTGTCGGCCTCGGCATCGCGTGAAAGGGTGTCAAATAATGCACGCGCCTCAAACTCCAGCGCGGGGTCATAGCAAAAAGTGTGGAAGCCGATCTCATTGCCTATGCCCTTGTTGGCCAAAAAGTCCTCGCTGCACAGGCACTCGCGCAGAAGCTGCGCACGGCGCTCAAATTCCTGACAGGCGCGCTCGGAGCGGGCATGCGCCGCCACGACGCTCTTGCGGGAATGGATGCCGATATTGGTGGTGAGATCGGTCGCCGGGGTGATAACAGGGTCGACGGCGCTTTTGACGGGAGCCACGCTACATCACCGCCCTGCCGGTAAGGGCCGCGATAAGCGACTGCTCGCCCAGCTGAACCAAGACTCGCTCGACATCGGAATCGAGGAAGAGTGGTGACAGGCGCTCGGACTCCGGGCCCTGGCCCTCGCCGATAAGGCCGGCATGGCGGAGCGTCTGGCGGAGCGAGCCCTTAATGCGCTTGACCGTGGCCTCAGTCCAGCGGGCCGCGTCCGGATACTCCGTGGTAAAGCGTGTCATAAAGGCGTTGAGGTCAACCGCCGTAAAGGCATAATCGAAGTTTTGTAGGCGCTCCCCTACCTCGACGAGCACGAGCTCGCGCACGATATCGTAGCGGCAGATCATGCTGTAGAAGATGGCCTGGTCCGTCTGCGCGGGAGTGCCGGATGCCATGAGCCTGGTTAGGGATGACGCAGCCTCGACGGCGGTTTTGGGGTCGATGCCGCGCGCGGCGCATACGGCGTCCGTGGGCACCATGGCGTCAAGGCGGCGAAGGCACACGGTTGCGCGGTTGGCGACCATGCGCTCCGTGGGATATTGAAAGAGGTTCTCGCTCTTTACGCGTACAATGACCTGCTCGTCGCTTGCGCCCTGCATACGAAGGGCAGCGACGATGCGCATCTCATGCGGGAGGAATTGCTCGCGGGTGAGCACCCCCCCCCCGAACGCTTTTTGTGGTTACATCCACAGTACACGCTCCAAGGGTGTCAAAGGCTGTCACAAGTACGCCGCAACCCGGCAGGCAGGCGCGGCGCACATGACAATAATCATACCTGTTGGTAAAAAAGTTACCACGCCCAGAGTGTCAAATGTTGAGCAACAAAATATAATCCGGTTAACGGTCATTTTCGCAGCTTAGAAACTTTAACGAGGTCGCCCCAAATCACACTTGCCAGACAACCGCGCTTACGAATGCAGGCACGCACACGCCCAACGCCACCCTCCGCTACACTCAACATAGAGTTCTACATATGATTCTATGTAAGGAGTTTCATATGCCTGTCGTAAAGCCTATTTCTGATCAGACGCGCGCGCTAACTACCATTCAGGAACGCGAAGATCACATTCAACGTACCATCGCTCATGGTTACGACGACCTCACCAACGGTCGTGTGCGCCCCTGGAAACAAGCGAAGGCCAAGGCGGATCGGATGCGGGCTTCGAGATAAGCCCTCCCCCATGTAACCATCCTGTAAATCATAGCGGCGCACTCGGGTTTTGCTGTGATGCGGTCGCGCCTGACGCTGCACTGTGCTAAAGTATCCCGAACGTTCAAACGACTACGAGGGGGAACTAGAAGATGGCACGTGTGCACAACTTCTCAGCTGGCCCGGCCGCACTGCCTACAAGCGTGCTCGCCGAGATCGCCGACGAGATGATGGACTACCGCGGTTGCGGCATGTCCGTGCTCGAGATGAGCCATCGATCTAGCATGTACCAGCAGATCATCGACGACGCCGAGGCAACCCTGCGTCGCCTGCTGAGCATTCCTGACAACTACCGCGTCCTGTTTTTGCAGGGCGGCGCCACGCTGCAGTTTGCGGGCATCCCCATGAACCTCATGCGCCGCGGCCGTGCCGGCTACGTCGTCACCGGCAACTTTGCCAACAAGGCATACAAAGAAGCCGCCAAGTACGGTGAGGCTGTGCTGCTCGCGAGCTCCGAGGACACCAACTTCGACCGCATCCCCGACATGGCCGACATCAACGCGCGCATTGCCACCGAGGCCCCAGGCGACGGGCTCGACTACGTCTACATCTGCCAGAACAACACCATCTTTGGCACCATGTACCACGAGCTGCCCAACTGCGGCGACGTACCGCTGGTCGCTGATGTCTCGAGCTGCTTTTTGTCGCAGCCGCTCGACGTCGAACGCTACGGGCTCATCTACGCCGGCGCCCAGAAAAACGCCGGCGCCGCGGGTGTGACCGTGGTCATCGTGCGCGACGACCTCATCGCAGATGGCCCCGCTTTTGCGCAGACGCCGCAGTACATGGACCTTAAGACCCAGGCCGCCAAGGGCTCCATGCTCAACACGCCCAACACCTTTGGCATCTACGTGTGCGGCAAGGTGTTCCATTGGGTCGAGGAGACCGGCGGACTTGCCGCCATGGCCGAGCGCAACTGGGCCAAGGCCAACCTGCTCTACGACCTGCTCGAGCACAGCGAGCTGTTCCATGGCACCACGCAGGCCGACAGCCGCTCCATCGCCAATGTCACCTTCCGCACCGGCGACGCCGAGCTCGACGCGGCCTTTGTCGCAGGCGCGGCCAAGCACCAGATTCAAAACGTTAAGGGCCATCGCCTGGTGGGCGGCATGCGCGCCAGCGTCTACAACGCCGTAACCATGGAAGATGTGCAGGCACTGGCCTCGTACATGAAGGACTTCGAAGCGCAGCATAGTTTGAGCCCGCGATCTAACTAGCCCGCAACGCGCGGGCCGACCAGCCACTTCAAACCACCTGTTTAAACCAAACCTGCTAAGGAGTTTTTCCATGCGTAAGATTAAGACCATCGACGACATCACTAAGGACGGCAAAGTCGAGTTTGGCGAGGGCTACGAGTTTGTAAGCACCACCGAGGAGGCCGACGCCATTCTGATGCGCTCCACCGACCTGCACGGCTACAAGCTGCCCGAGGGCATCCGCGCTATCGCCCGCTGCGGCGCCGGCGTCAACAACATTCCCGTCGAGGAGTACGCCAAGAAGGGCGTCGTCGTCTTTAACTCCCCCGGCGCCAACAGCAACGCCGTCAAGGAGCTCGTCCTGGGCATGCTGGTGCTTTCGAGCCGCGGCGTGGTGCAGTCGATGAACTGGGTGCGCGACAACGCCGATGATCCCGAGATTCAGGTCGATGCCGAAAAGGCCAAGAAGGCCTTTGTGGGCCGCGAGCTCAAGGGCAAGCGCATCGGCGTCATCGGTCTGGGCAACGTAGGCTCCAAGGTCGCCAACGCCTGCGTCGACCTGGGCATGGACGTCTACGGCTACGATCCGTTCATTTCCGTCGAGCACGCGTGGGTGCTGAGCCGCGAGGTGCAGCGCGTGGGCACGCTCGAGGATCTCTGCCGCGGCTGCGATTACCTCACGGTGCACGTGCCCAGCAAGGCCGACACCATCGGCATGATCAGCACCGAGCAGATTAACCTGCTGGCACCCGACGCCGTGCTCATCAACTACGCACGCGAAACCATCATTGACGAGGACGCCGTCGACGCCGCCCTGCGCGAGGGCAAGCTCAGCTGGTTTAGCTGCGACTTCGCCACGCCCAAGACGGTCAAGATGCCCAATACGTTTATCACCACGCACTCGGGCGCCGGCACCGGCGAAGCCGAGGCCAACTGCGCCGACATGGCCATCAGCGAGCTCAAGGATTACCTGGAGAACGGCAATATCGCGCACAGCGTCAACTATCCTGCCTGCAGCATGGGCAAGGCGCGCGCCGCAAGCCGCATCGCCTGCCTGCACGCCAACGTGCCCAACATGATCGGCCAGATCACGGCAATCCTGGCCAAAGACAACGCCAACGTGCAGCGTATGACCAACGAGTCCGCCGGCGAGAACGCCTACACCATGTTCGACACCGATGAGCACCTGGACAGCAGCACCATCGAGGCGCTCAAGCAGATTCCGTCGATGTATCGCGTGCGCGTGATCAAGTAGCGCCGACTGACCTGACGGGCAGCTCCCCATGTGGCCTGCCCGTCACTGACATTGAATGCCCGCGGGGGTGCCTTTCGCACGAGAGGCGCCCCCGTTTTTGTGAGCGCTCCATTAAATGCACCGAGCCGCTTCTTGGCATACAATCTGTATGTTGACCTAACTATCTGTGAGGTGCCTATGGTTGATACAGATTTTGCCTGGCGGCTTACGCAAGGGCTCGTGCGGATCGACAGTTCCGACCCAGGTGCGTATGAGGGCGCGATTGAACGCTATATCAAAGCGTTGGTTGAGGAACGGTTGGCGCAGCTGAGCCATCCGGTACTCGATGCCGTGCAGGTTGAGGAACTCGAGGTGCTGCCCGGGCGCCGCAACCTTATGGTCACCGTGCCGGGACTGAGCGACGAGCCACGGCTCGTCTATATCTGCCATATGGATACCGTTACACTGGGCGATGGCTGGGACGCGGACATTCCGCCGCTCGGAGCGATCGTGCGCAACGATAAACTCTATGGCCGCGGTGCCTGCGATATGAAGGGTGGCCTGGCCTGCGCCATTGCCGCACTGGTCCATACGCTCGAGCGCGTGGCGGCAGAAGGCAAGCTGCCCCGCCGTGGCTTCTCACTCATTTGCTCGGTCGACGAGGAGGACTTTATGCGCGGCTCAGAGGCCACGATCGATGCTGGCTGGGTCGGCTCGCGTGAATGGGTGCTGGACACCGAGCCCACCGACGGACAGATCCAGGTGGCGCACAAGGGGCGTACGTGGTTCGAGATTGAAATGACTGGCGTGACGGCGCATGCGAGCCAGCCCTGGAAGGGCGCGGATGCCGTCGCTGCCATGGCCGAGGTCGTGTGTTCGCTCCGTCGCGCGTTTATGGCGCTGCCCGCGCACGATGAGCTGGGGCCTTCGACCATCACGTTTGGCCAAATCGAGGGCGGATATCGCCCCTACGTCGTACCCGACCGCGCCAAAGTCTGGGTCGACATGCGCCTGACCCCGCCGACCGATACGGCCGCCGCGACGCGCATGGTAGAGCAGGCCATCGCCGTCGCCGAAGCCGCCGTTCCCGGTTGCCATGGCAGCTACACCGTAACGGGCGACCGCCCCGCCATCGAGCGCGACCCGAACCCTCTTCTAGCAGCGCTCAAGCGTGCCGCCGATGACGTGACGGACGCGGACACGACCGTCGGCTTCTTTACCGGCTACACCGACACCGCCGTCATTGCCGGCAAGACAGGTAACCGCAATTGCATGAGCTACGGTCCCGGGTCGCTCGCGCTCGCGCACAAGCCCAACGAATATGTGCCCCACGCCGATATCGTTCGTTGTCAGCAGGTGCTAATCGCGCTCGCCGATAACGTGCTCTGGGACGCGAGCGGCCAAGTTGGGGCATAATAAGCCGCGAACAAACCGACTCGTGCGTTAGGACCGCCCATGAAAGCACTTCCGTTTCCCTGCATCCGCCCGGCTCAGGACCGCGTGCTCGAGGCGCTGCCTGCAATGGGCAGCATCCTGAGCGGCAACGATGCTCTGCGCGGAGCCCTTGCCGATGGTCTGATGCTCAAGGACCCGGGTGCGGCGTATTACGTGTACGAATGCTCGGGCGAGCCGGGACGTGTGACGGGTGTCGTGGCGATCTGCCCGGTTGGTGCGCTGGCGGGCGGCGACGCGGTTGCCGCCGATACGACCGCCGCTGCGCGCGCAATCGCCGACCTCAAGGTACAGCCCCGTCCCGTAACGCTTGTCTACGAAGCCTCTCCCGTCATGGATATCATCCTCGGCGCCGCAAAAGAGGGCGCTTCACTCTATGCCGTCACCGACCCCGCCGGCATTACGCACCGCGTGTGGGAGGTCAAGCGCGAGGACGCCGTCGGGGCCATCCGCGCCATGCTCGACCAGGCGCCGGAGCCGGCACTGGCCGACGACCCTGCCTACGCTGTCGCACTAGTCGAGGCATCACAGCTCCTGGCCGACGGTGCACGTGCCGCCGGCACCTACACGGGCAAAGAGCCGTTCAACTTTGCCGTAGCTGCGCTCTTCCCCGCCGCGCAGGTCAGCGGCGGCGCGGCGCAGGTTCCGACGGGTCTGCTCACGCACCAGGTCGCGCGGTTCTAGCAAGACCAGACCGTCCAGCACAAAAATCGGCAGCCCAACAAACAGGGGGCGGAGATGCAGCAGGTACATGCATCTCCGCCCCTTTTGCGTCGAGAAGTTATGCCGACGACCCGTGCCGCCGCGCTCGCGTTATCCGCGCTGCGGACCCGCAGTAGCCACGAGCGGTTCAAGCCCCAGCTCGCGCGCGTAGTCTTCCTGCGTAAAGACTTCGACCAGTTCAAACGTATCGGCCGCATCGTCAAACGCAAAATGCAGCACTGAGCAGTTGCCCGGCACGCGTTCGCGCTCGTCGGCCGCCGCGCCCCGCACGTGGTCCAAAAACTCCTTGATAGCCGAACCGTGGCTCACCGCGAGCACACACTCGTGGTCCGGACGTCGCATAAGATCGGTTATCGTCGCCGCCATGCGCTCGCGCACCTGCATCTGGCCCTCGCCGCCAAACTGACGATAGAAATCTCGCCACGGGCGCTCGGGCATAAGCATCACGCGCTCGGCCTCAAAGTCGCCAAAGAACCACTCACGCAGACCGTCCAGGCGCTCGTACGCCAAGCCCGGCCACAGGTTGGCGATAGTCTGCTCGGTGCGATGAAGTGTGGAGGTGTAGGCATGATCGGGTTCAATGCCGCGCGCACGTAAGAACATGCCGGCACGCGCCGCCTGGTCGCATCCCAGCTGCGTGAGCGGCGAGTCACTCCAACCCTGAATAATGCGCTTAAGGTTGAATATTGTCTGCCCATGACGAACCAGATACAGGTCTTTATTCATAGGGGTCCTTTCGTTCGTTACCAATCAAGGAGCGAAAACGCACCGTCGCAATAGCCAAAATGAAGCACGGCACCGTTGTCGGGTAGCTCTCCCCTGCCAGTCACATACTCAAGAAACTCCTGGCAGGAAGAGCCGTGGGAGACTGCCAGCACACAGTCGTGCTGCGGCCTGGCCATGATGTGGGACAGCGCCGCGACCATGCGCGACTGAAGCTGCACTTCCGACTCGCCGCCAAAGGCCACCGGATAATCGCCCCAGGGCTGCGGCGGCATCTCGCGATTTGATGTGCCCTCCAGCGAGCCAAAATGCCACTCACGCAGGTCGACCAGCTCAATGGAACGGCCCTCGTCAACGATAAGCTCGGCCGTATGCCGCGCCCGGCCCAACGGCGAGGAATACACATGGTCAAAGGCCACGCCGCGCGCCTCAAACGCCGCGCGCGTCGCCAGCGCCTGCTCGCGCCCGCGCGCCGTAAGCGGCGAATCGTGCCAGCCCTGCAAAATGCTCTGCACATTGAGCTCAGTCTGCCCATGCCGCACCAAATACAAATCTGCCACACACCCTCCCCTCGTACCACCACAAAGGGGACAGGAGCCTTTGTGGTGATTTTGCCGCCGGATTGCACCGCAACGACGCACAGCTACACCAGTACGTCGGCAAGCGGGCGCTTGGGTACGTGGTGCACCTGCGCCTCGTCGCGCCAGTAATTAATTGAGCCGTCGGGGTTGGAATCGATCGCATCGATCACCTGCGTCTCGGCCGGAACGCCAAACGCCATGATCAGCTTGAGCTCATACTTGTCGCTATCGAGCCCCATGGCATCGATCGCGTGGGGCGTAAAGGCCTTGAACATGCAGGCAGCCACCTCGGGCGTGGCGCTGCGGGCGGCGAGCATCATCGTCTGCGCGGCAATGCCCGTGTCGACCTCGGTAATAGGAGCGGCGGACTTACCCGGAACGGCGCGCTCGGCAAGAATCGCGATGTAGCCGGTCGGGCGCTCGCCCTCATCGGGACCCGGCCAATCCTTGAGCGCACCGGCCCATGCAAGCTCGTCAAATACACGCGCGCAGTCCTCTGCACCGCTCACCACATGAAAACGCAGACGCTGAGCATTGGCGCCGCAGGGAGTCAGGTGAGCCAGCTCTGCCAGCTCGAGCAAAAACTCACGCGGCACGCGCATGGACTCGTCAAAACGGCGGCACGTACGGGCACGACGGACCAGCGCATCAAACGCTTCCAAGCCGAGCTTTTCGCAACCCTGCTCTGCCATCGATTCGACACTCGACGGCGCCTCGGGAACTGCTTCGTTCATAGGGACCCCCAATACAAGCCAATTGTCCTTAGGAAAATCTAACCTAAAACGTAGGCAATAACGAACAGGGCTGCAATGTTCTACACCTGTTGAATAGAAAATCGCAACGTGGGGAACAACGGAAACAATTCGGGGCCTTTGGGTTACGTTTCGCCCTCTCCGACCCATACGCCAGCGCCTTTAGGCGATACTGGTCGTAACGATCAAGGCTTACGCCGCACGGAAAGGAGACATTATGGGCATCTTTAAGAACGATGACCAAAAATCGAGCCAGTTTGGATTTGACGAGAAAAGCATGGCAGGCAAGGCCGTCAAGGCCGTGCGCTGGATTTACGCCATCACGGGCGTCTTGGCGCTCGTCGCCGGCATCGCGCTGCTTTTTGCACCCGCCAAGTCCCTCGTCTTTTTGATGACTGTCCTGGGTTTTTACTTTGTAATCACTGCTGCCATCAGGCTGTTCACTGCCATTTTTGAGCCGCTGCTGCCCACCGGCTGGCGCGTGACGAGCATCATCTCCAACCTACTCATTATCTTGGGCGGCGTCATAATCCTGCGCAACCAGGCCTTCTCGACCGCGACGCTCACCACGATGGTGGTTATCGTGGCCGGCTTTGGCTGGATTGTCGAAGGTGTCATGTCCATTCTGGAGTCCGAGCTTTCGTCCAACCGCGCCCTCGCCATCCTGAGCGGTGCGCTCTCCATCATCGCCGGCGTGTTCGTGTTCATCTACCCGCTGTGGTCGGCCAAGATGCTCGTTATCTTTAGCGGCGCCGCGCTGCTGGTGTTTGGCGTTACGCTGATTGTTCGCGCTATTCAATTTGGCAAACTGGTGCATTAGATGCCGCGAACGCTCTTTATTGATGCCGACGCCTGCCCGGTCACGCGCGAGTCGATTGATTGCGCGCGGCGGGCGGGCGTCGCCGTTGTTATCGCCGGCAACAGCACGCAAAACCTGGAACGGCACATTCGCCGCGACGACCCGCGTGATGCCGAGCACGCGCGACGCGGCTTTTGGGTCACGACGCTCGATGTGAGCGTGGGCGCCGACAGCGCCGACTTTGCCATTGTCGAACGCCTGCAGGCGGGCGACGTAGTCGTGACGCAGGACATTGGCTTGGCGAGCATGGTGCTCGGCCGCGATGCCGCCGCAATCGGTGTGCGCGGGCGCGTCTACGACAAGGCGACCATCGACATGCAACTGTTTATTCGCCACGAGGAAAAGAAGGTGCGCCGCGCCGGCGGACGCACTCGCGGACCGGCGGCATTTACCAGCGAAGACCGCGCTCGTTTTAAGCGAAACCTCACCGAGCTGTTGCGCTAACCAAGGTAGATTTTTGGGACGTGCCCGGAAATCTGCTTTTTTGCTTTGGGCGGTATGAGCGCTCAAAATCCATGGCTCAACAAAAAAAGGGCTTCAAAATGCCATGCGTCGCCGCATTGTGCAGGCGCCGAGCATGGCTATTTTGAAGCCCGTTTTGTTAGGCCCACTTAGAGGCCGAAGGCGGAGAGGATGAGGCCCCAGCCGGCACCGATGACGTACATCATGATCAGGAACAGGACGTTTTCGCGGGCACTACGGTTGGTGCGGAACAGCACCAGGTAGCCCACACCGGCAGAGATGAGCGTGCCGGCGAGCATCGGGGCCAGCTGCAGCGCGCCTTCCAGGTACAGTTGCGTGATGACGACGCTGGCCGAGCAGTTGGGAATCAGGCCGACGAGTGCCGAGCCCAGGACCGCAAGCGTCTCGTTGCCGCGCAGGAACTGCTCGATCGCGGACTCGCCGAAGGTCTCGAGCACGGCGACCAGGACCAGCGTCACCAGAAAAATGAATACCGAGACCTGCACGGTGTGCGAGATCGCGCTGCGGATAATCGACAGGAGGGGCGCGCCCTCGTGAGAGTGGGAGTGACCGTGGCCATCATGGTGTTCATGCTCGCCCTCATGACCGTGATCGTGACCATGTCCGTGTTCGTGCTCGTCCTCGTCTTCATCGCAACCGCAATGGTCGCGCTCGCACAGTTCATGGATGTGATCAGCACTTACGCCCGCCTCGGCCACTTCATCAATGATGTCGCCCCCGGTATGGTCGTCGTGCGCGCAGTTCACATGAGCCGGATTGGCAGCGGTCCCCAGCACGGTACGGCGAATCGCCGCATGCGCGCGGGCATTACGACGAAGGCCGCGGATAGCCGCGTCCACGATAAAGCCCGTGACCAGCGCGATCAGTGCCTTCGAAGCCAAAAGCATCGCCATGGTCTGCACGGGCACCTGCTCGGCGAGCAACAGCGGCAGCATCTCATCGGAGGTCGAAAGGAACACCGCCACCAACGTGCCCAAGGTCACGACGCGACCGGCGTACAGTGTGGCCGCCATTGCCGAAAAGCCGCACTGCGGCACCATGCCCAGCAACGAGCCAGCCACAGGACCCGCAGCGCCGGCGCGCTTGATAGCGCCGTTGACGCGGTCGCCCGCAACGTGCTCAAGTGTCTCGAGAGCAAGATACGTCACCAACAAAAACGGCGCCAGCGAGAGCGTGTCCTTGCCGGCGTCGAGCAGAATATCAATCAGCAAATCCATGACGGATGGAACCTTTCATGTCTTTCGGCAGCATTGTAAAAGTCCTAGCGGTCAACTAGGGTATTGTAGTTGTCCTAGGCGCGATGCCAATAGTTGCCCATGGTAAACTATCATCTCGCCACATCTCAATGAACCCGAGCCGCGCGGTGCGGCCCGTCCAAGGAGCAGCTATATGAACGTTTCACAAGCACTCGAATACGAGCGTCAGCCGTTTATCCCCATGTTTATCTATGGCGATCACGGCGCCATGGAGTCCGAGCGCCAGAAGGGCGAGGAGGCCCTTAAGGTGCTCGAAACCGAGTACTTTACCGCCGAGGGCGACCCCAGCTTCGACTTTGCCACCGTGCGCGACCTGGCTGACCGCAACCGCGACCTGTGCGACCAGATTGGCGAGGCGCGCCTGCGCAACGTGACGCCCGCGACGCTTTCGCGCGGCCTGTCCGATGCCGACACCTGCGCCGCCATCGGTAAGATGCAAAAGCGCACCGCCGCGTCGGTCATGCGCGAGATCCGCGGCGACCGCGACGCGCTCGGCGTGGCCTACGCCCGCAAGCCCATCCAGGGCACCGTGCTCGGTATCGACATCGAGACCACCGGCCGTGCACCCGAGCGCGGTTATATCATCAATGTGGGTTGGGAAATCATGGAGCTCACCAGCGACGCCGTCCCGCACGACGCCGAGGCACACTACTGCGGCCTGCCCGACATCTACCGCAGCGAGGATGTGCCGTTGTCGAATATCCACCACATCACCTGGGACGACATCGACGGCAAAAAGCCGTTCCGCGAGAACAAGGAACTGCAGAAGCAGCTGCTCAAGCTTATGAAGAAGTACCCGTACATGGCGCATAACGCCGCGTTCGAAGACAGTTGGTTCAAGATCCACCTGGACGGTTACGCCGAGGCACGCCGCGCCGGCAAGATCATCGTCATCGACTCGCGCCAGATCTGCCGCAGCTTGGATGCCGACGTCCGCTCGCTCCCCCGCGAATCCGCCCCCGCCGCGCTCGAGAACTGGGCGCGCCGGCGCGGCACCCTCGCCGCCGACGCCAACGAGCAGCACCTGGGCCTCGACGACACCGACCTCATGCTCCGCACCGTCCAAGCCGAGTTCAACCTCAAGAACCTGTTTGCCAAGTAGAAACGCCTGCGACAAGCATGGCCCCGTTCACGAGCGGCCCCGCAGCGGGAAACCCCGCAGCGGGGCCGCCCTACGTTCCACAGATAGATTTGCCATCACAAATTCTGAACCCTCATTTTGAACGATTTCGGCCAATTCCCGACGCGTAATTCGTTGTCGGATGGTGATGCATCACTATCAAATGTGCGGCAGTTGAGTATTTATATGCTATAGCTAAGCTGCGAAAACTTTTATTTAGGGCATACCAGCCCATAATTGCGTCAAGCTTTTGGACAGCATTTGGTTAGACCTCTAAAACGGCTTTTCCACTCAGCGCCATCAACACGACATTAGCTGACACGATATATACCATGAGTATCGTATTGTCACATACCACTGCAAAAGCGGTCTACCAGGCCGCGCATTCGGTGTCTGCGAAAGGCATCGAATCCTGTAGTCCTGCCGCGATTTACGGATCATGTCCCACCGGAACGCTCCTTGACGCAGCCACAGAATGGCTCACCAAAAATGATGTTTCCCTCGACGCAAATGATTCCCTCGAGGTGATGGTGTTTGATCGCAGGAATGCGCGCTATGCAATGAACTGTCAGTGCCACGTTTCTTCAAAACGATTCTCGAACTCACGCTTTATAGAGCTCAAAGATGGCATCTTCATTGTTGGCGTTGAGCTTTGCGCACTTCAGGCCGCCACCTATCTTTCTTTTCGCGAACTAGTGGAGTACTACTTTGAACTGTGCGGCGCTTATTCCCTTGGAACCGACTCTTCCACCTCCTATACCGAGCGTTTCGCGCTCACCTCGACCGAAAGGTTAAAGCAGTTCTTTAATTCCATTACCAGATGCGACGGTTTGGCCCTTGCCCGAAAGGCGATCCAATGTGTACGCGATGGATGCCGGTCTCCTATGGAAACGGCCTTTGTCATGATGCTAACGCTGCCTAAAAGCGAAGGAGGACTTGGTATTAAGGGAATTGAGACCGATTACGAGGTGCAGGTCACCGCTGCCGCAAAGAATCTCACGAGACGCAAAAAGTTCTTTATGGATGCATATCTAAAGAAATCTCGCACAGACATTGAATACAACGGTTTTTATCATGACGCGGAAGAAGACCGCGCTATCGATGAGGAGCGCAAGAATGCGCTTGCGTCCATGGGATACGGAATCATCACCGTCAGTCGTTATTCCTTTATGCATGCCAGCGCTTTTGTTAGGGTCATGGAAGCAATCCAGCGGAAAGAGGGCGTACGCCCCTCGCGTCTGCCAAAAGACTTTCAAATCATGCAAGAGGACCTGAGACAGTTTGTACTCAGAAGGCTTATAGAAGAGAAAAAGCGAATTCAGAAGCAGCTCCGCCAGGATTCCGAAGATCGTCAACGAATCGACCTCGAAAAAGCAACACTCGAAGGCATCACGCTGGATGACCCGACAATTAATGAAGTTCCGGCAATCGATGACATGCAGACAGTCGAATCCGACAGCCCATCATTTGCCCAAACAAGCAGCCTCGCGCCCGAGGGCAGGATCTTCGGTGCCGGAAACTAGGCCGGCTAACAAGGTGGGTACCCTAGCGACGTGCAAAATTGCGAGTATTCAGCAGAGCCGGGTGTCTATCACCCTCGAGTGGATCCAAATGTGAAGCGAAATCACTCTTGCGTGAGAGCGTTAGGCAGCATTTGAGGAAGAACTCATCGGATTAACACCCTAAGATAACTCTTGAACTGCATTATATGGCCTGCAATAAATTACCAGACCCCCTATCGTTGCAGAATACTCCAATTTTTGCACGGCTCAGGGGCACCCACCCCGGCATCGGCTATCAAAACCGCTCAGTCCGGAATCTCGTCCACTATTCCCCATCATTTTGTGCAACGAATTACCTGAACGCCATTGACATATGAACATACACTCATATAATCGGAAGCAAGTTATATGAGCGCATGTTCATATGAAAGGATATTGCAATGAGCATCCGCGTTGATGAAACGAAACCCGACACCGAGGCCACCGAGCCCGTGATCCCCACCACCTGCTCACCCGAGGACCTTCCCGACGAGGAGCTTCTCTACGACCTCGCCGACCTGTTCAAGGTCTTCAGCGACACCACGCGCATCAAGATTCTCTATGCCCTCATGGGCCGCGAGCTCTGCGTGGCCGACATCGCCGAGGCGACCGCAACCTCGCAGTCGGCAGTATCGCACCAGCTGCGCACGCTCAAGCAGTCGCACCTGGTTAAATTCCGACGCGACGGGCGCAATATCCTCTACTCGCTCGCCGATGACCATGTCTACACCATGCTCAACCAGGGCATGAGCCACATCTGTGAATAGCAACCAACCACGGTACCAGCGCGGCCTGCACCCAAGCCGCAAATACGGGGAAAGGAATCCACCATGAAAAAGCAGTTTAAGCTCGACGAGATCGACTGCGCCAACTGCGCGCGCGAGCTTCAGGACGAGCTGGCCAAGCTCGAGGGCGTCAAGTCCGTTTCGGTCAACTATATGACCCAGAAGCTGACGCTCGAGGCCGATGACGCCGAGTTCGACGAGGTCCTCGACCGCGTTGTGGAGTTCACCGCCGACGCCGAGCCGGACTGCGAGATCATTCTCTAGCCAAGGTTTACGCCAACCCGCAAGACCGCGCTTGCCGCGGCCTTTGCTCGCGAAATTATATGAGCGAGTGTTCATACATTCAAATGGGAGGATACGAGTCATGGCCACCGCCGACCCCAAAAAGAAAAAGAAGAAGCGCAAGAAAAAAGAATCACTCGAGCATAAGCGCAACCGCATCCTGGTAGCACTGGGCATTTTTGCGGTGGTGTATGCCCTCGACGAACTCGGTGCCCTTACCGCCGCATTCGGTACCCCGGGTGACATCTACGCCAGCTTCGTGCTGTTCCTGGTGCCGTTCCTAATTGCCGGCTACGACGTGCTCCAGAAGGCGTTCAACAACATCCGCCGCGGCAAGGCCTTCGACGAGAGCTTCCTCATGGCCGTCGCGACCATCGGCGCGTTTGCCATGGTGCTCTTCCCCGATACCGACCCGCACATGGCCGAAGGCGCCGCCGTCATGCTGTTCTACCAGGCCGGCGAGCTGTTTCAGGCGTACGCCGTGGGCAAGAGCCGCAAGTCGATCAGTGCCATGATGGACATCGCGCCCGACTACGCTAACGTCGAGCAGCCCGACGGCACACTCGAGCAGGTCTTCCCCGATGACATCGCGGTCGGCACCGTGATCGTGGTCAAGCCCGGCGAGCGCGTGCCTATCGACGGCGTCATCGTCGAGGGCGAAACCCAGCTCGACACCGCCGCCCTTACCGGTGAGTCGGTCCCCCGCCCGGCCAAAACCGGAGACGATATCATCAGCGGCTGCATCAACATGACGGGGCTCATCCACGTGCGCACCACCAAGCCCTTTGGCGAGTCCACCGTCGCACGCGTCCTGGAGCTCGTGGAAAATGCCAGCGAAAAGAAGGCGCGCACCGAGAACTTTATCACGCGCTTCGCCCGCGTCTACACGCCCGCCGTCACCGGCGCTGCCGCGGTACTCGCGCTCGGCGGCGGCTTGGTCACCGGCGCCTGGTCCGACTGGATCCTGCGCGGCCTGACCTTCCTGGTCGTCAGCTGCCCGTGCGCGCTCGTGATTAGCGTCCCGCTCAGCTTCTTTGGCGGCATTGGCGGCGCATCCAAGCTGGGCGTCCTCATCAAGGGCTCCAACTACCTCGAGACGCTCGCCGATGTGGACACCGTCGTCTTTGACAAGACCGGCACGCTCACCAACGGCACGTTTTCGGTCGTGGCGGTACACCCCGAGGCCGGCTACACCGAGCAGTCGCTGCTTGAAGTCGCAGCCCTTGCGGAGTCGTTCTCCGATCACCCCATCGCGCAGTCCGTGCGTGTCGCCTACCAGGGCGAGGTCGACCCCAAGCGCGTAAGCAACTCCGCCAACGACGCGGGCCACGGCGTGACGGCAACCATCGACGGCAAGCACGTCGTCGTTGGCAACGCAAAGATGCTCGCCGCGGCCGGCGTTGAAGCACCGGACCGTGAGGTTGTCGGCACAATCCTCCACGTGCTCGTTGACGGCGTGTACGCCGGCCACATCGTGATTGCAGACACCGTTAAGGCCGATGCCGAGCAGACGATCCGCGACCTGCACGCCGCCGGCGTCAAGCGCACCGTCATGCTCACGGGCGACCGCGAGGAAGTGGCTGCTGCGGTGGCCAAGCGGCTGGGGCTCGACGAGTTCCACGCGCAGCTGCTGCCGGGCGACAAGGTCGAGCGTGTTGAAGCGCTGCTTGCAACCGAGAGTGGCAAGGGCAAGCTCGCCTTTGTGGGCGACGGCATCAATGATGCGCCCGTGCTTACGCGCGCCGATGTGGGCATTGCCATGGGCGCTATGGGTTCCGACGCCGCGATTGAGGCCGCCGATGTTGTGCTCATGGATGACAAGCCGTCCAACATTTCCCGCGCGATTCGCGTGGCGCGCAAGACCATGGCGATTGTCTGGCAGAACATCATCTTTGCGCTGGGCGTTAAGCTGCTGATCCTGGTGCTGGCAGCGCTGGGCATTGCCGACATGTGGCTTGCCGTGTTCGGCGACGTAGGCGTGGCGATCATCGCCATCCTGAACGCCATGCGCGCGATGGGTGTCAAGAACCTGTAGCGTTTGTGGTCTGTCCGGTCGGGGCCGGGCTTGGTTTTGAAAACGTCCTCGCGCATGAGGCCCGTCTTTCC
>CABUQK010000032.1 GCA_902493615.1 uncultured Collinsella sp. | reverse complement strand
CTCCAGGGCCTTCAGAGCGGAGCCGCGGATGATCGGGGTGTCGTCACCCGGGAACTCGTAGCTGTCGAGCAGCTCGCGAACTTCCATCTCGACGAGCTCGATGAGCTCCTCGTCGTCGACCATGTCGCACTTGTTCAGGAACACGACGATGTAGGGAACGCCAACCTGACGGGCGAGCAAGATGTGCTCGCGGGTCTGAGCCATAGGGCCGTCAGTAGCAGCGATAACCAGGATAGCACCGTCCATCTGGGCAGCACCGGTGATCATGTTCTTAACGTAGTCAGCGTGACCAGGGCAGTCAACGTGAGCATAGTGACGCTTATCGGTCTCGTACTCAATGTGAGCAATGGAGATCGTGATGCCACGCTCGCGCTCCTCGGGAGCCTTGTCGATGTTCTCGAAGGCGGTGAAGTCAGCGTGAGCGGTGCCATGGGAGCCGTCGTTCTCGGACAGCGTCTTGGAAATAGCAGCAGTCAGCGTCGTCTTACCGTGGTCAACGTGACCGATGGTGCCGATGTTAACATGCGGCTTGGAACGCTCGAACTTCTCCTTAGCCATGTTTCATCCTCCTTATAAGGATCGCTTTCGCGAAACGAATCTAAAATAAAGCGCCCGATAAATCGGGCGCAGTGTATGTATTGGTAGCGGTGACTGGATTCGAACCAGTGACGCCACGGGTATGAACCGTGTGCTCTAACCAACTGAGCTACACCGCCGGATGGAGCCTGCAACCAGACTTGAACTGGTGACCTCTTCGTTACCAACGAAGTGCTCTACCGACTGAGCTATACAGGCACTTGACGGGTGGGAGCTATAGGATTCGAACCTATGTAGGCAGAGCCAACGGGTTTACAGCCCGTCCCCATTAACCACTCGGGCAAACTCCCAATCGTTCAAGTATCCGCAGGTCCTTTGGTCTTTTGGACCGCCGCCCCCGCGAACGAAGAAGATAATACGATGCCACCTTGGGGGCTGTCAACGAAAACCTCTAGATACACGGTGCCGGGCGTATCTATATAGCCGTGACCTGCGGTTTTATTGAGTTTGGATATGAAGGACAGTGGTTTTGGATACTGAGGTGACGTTTCCCGAGGGAACACTTTGTCACGGTGGAGTACATCTGCAGCATCGACCTTCGATACCGACCCTCTTGCACTATTACATAGGTCACGATCGTGCTTCCACGGCACGTTCAAGCGTGGATAATCTCCCGCTTTTAGCGCGGCTCTAAGCCCAAAGCGGAGATTATCCACGCTCATTCTCCAGACGGGAGAACTATAGAGCCGCTACTGCTCGGGCCAGACCAAAGTAGACCCATAGAGCGGCTCCCCCTTGGTGCAGGGGTAGCGACTCAAGTAACACGACGATAGCAAGTCGAAGAAATAGGTCATGGCGTATTTCGAATAAACGCCGAGTCGGTCAATTCCGTTTCCCGCATTACCAAGACGATATACACGGTCAAAAGACCTCGATTTGTCATCGTTGCTAAACGCAGTAATTAGAATCTTCCTGCCCGAACGGCAATCAAGATACTCACGCGCCTGGGACGCAAATAGCCCGGAGACCGATACGAGAATTATCAATGACTGCGAAGCGTCTCCCATGTTTTTCAATTCCGCGACGTTAGCCCCAGCAACTATGCGAACTATCTTGCCCGCATAAAACATTTCCTGCTGAAATCGTACGAGATTGGCGCTCACATTATTGGTGCACCAGATTTCAACGTTTTTATGGCCATCAATTTCGTCGGCAAGGTGCTTAATAGCGATATCGGACACGCCGCTTTCAACCTCAGCGAACATCTCGATCATGCGAACGTCGAGCTCTGCCCTGTACTCCTCGTAGCCAAATTCCTCCTCTCGATGGCTTAAGTCGCTTGGAAAGACTGATTGAGTAAATGATTCTTTCAAATCGCTAAGAGACTGGTAGCCCAATCGATTGCAGAAACGACGAACAGCGGAACGGGTCACGAATGCATCGCGGGTTATTGTGGCAACATTGATTTCGCTCGAACGCCTAATGTGAGCGATGAGATATCGAGCGATGGCGGCATCGTTTGACCCAAACTCGCTGTTGATGATGGAGCTAATGCGATTGAGCACATCGAAGTCATTGATATTCACGTGATCCCTCTTTCCGCTCTCCTCGAAATCATAGTTCATTTATTGAATCAAACAGCTTTGGTCGTTCTCCTATGATTCAAATCAGTTGACGTCATCTTAATCGTAATTCCGCCACACGTATCCACCGTGTTGAATGATGGAAAGGGGATTCATGGGCAACGTGAACAACATCCCGTTTCTCTGGGGTTCCGCCACGGCGTCTTATCAGTGCGAGGGTGCCTGGAACGAAGACGGCAAAGGCCTTGGCGAGTGGGATTTCTTTAACCACACAAGCAATAAGAACATCAACCATGTTGACGGTGATGTATCTTGCGACTTCTACCATCGCTATGAAGAAGATATCCGCATGATGAAAGAAGGCGGACAAAACACCTATCGCTTCTCTCTTTCATGGAGTCGAATCATCCCCACGGGTATCGGTGAAGTGAATGAAAAGGGTATCGATTTTTATAATCGGGTCATTGATTGCTGCCTCGAAAATGGCATAGAGCCCAACGTTACGCTGTTCCATTACGATCTGCCATTCACGCTTGCTTGCAAAGGCGGATGGCTGAACAACGATATGGCAGAGTGGTTCTGCAAATACGCCAAGATTTGCTTTGAGCGCTTTGGAGACCGCGTCAAAATCTGGGCTACCGTTAACGAGCCGCATTTCTACAGCTACTGCGTAAACATGTTGGGCAACTATCCCCCCAATCGATCGCTCGACGTTCAGTCGTACATGCAGTTTCAGTACAACCTGATGCGCGCAAGCGCACTCGCAGTCCGAGCATATCGTCAAATGGGCTACGACGGCATCATCGGTGCCGTCCACGATGGCGGCGTTGTCGAACTCGACCCGGCAACCGAGCACCCCGATGACGTATTTCGATACGCAGACTTTTTCGCCAATCGCATGATTCTGGCACCAGCACTTCAGGGTCAACTGCCGCCAGAAATGGACGAAATCCTTGAAAAACTTGGCGTCTCGCTCTATCGATCCCCAAATGACGTAGAAGAATTCAGAGACGGTAAAGTCGATTTTATTGGACTCAACGTGTATTGCCGAGAGTATGTAACCGACTGGCACGGTGGAGAGCTTGCCGTTTCGGCGAACAATAAGGGCGGTTCGAGTAAAAAGGTCGAAGGAAAATGCATTGCGCCCTTGTTTGAAAGCGCCCGCGACAGCAATGTTCCCCGCAATAAATGGGGCCGCGAAATACTCCCAAGTTGCATGTATTCAACCATCATGGATGTCCACGAGCGCTATGACGCGCCCCGCATCTTTATTACGGAAAACGGACATGGCGCCTATGAACAACCAGACGCAGACGGAATGATCCACGATGATGACCGCATCGAACTTCTGGGCCAGTTCATCGAGCACATGATGAGGGCTAAGCGCGACGGCGCGCGCGTTGAGGGCTACTACCTCTGGTCGACGATGGATCTGTATAGCTGGATCAACGGCTACGAAAAACGATACGGACTTGTCCATATCGACTTCGAGAACAATCTGGAGCGCACCCCCAAAAAGAGCTGGTATTGGTACCGAGACCTTATCTCGAAGTATCAGGAGCAGGAAGGTTAGGAGAAAGAGATGAAATATCAGGCAATGTCCGAAACAGTCCTAAAGGCTGTTGGCGGCAAAGAGAACATTACATCGGTAACTCATTGTGCGACGCGCCTTCGCACGCACGAGACACCTCGATCATCGATCTCCAGCTCGCCAAATCGGCTGACCAGGCGCTCGGGGCAGTAGTCAGCGGTGGCCAGCTTCAGGTGATCATCGGCCCCAACGTCACCGAGGCCTACAACGACTTCCTCGACTTCGCGGGAATCGAAGTCGGCGGTGGCACGGTTGCCGACGATGCCCAAACCGCCAAAGACCTTGCAGAAGGCATTAAAAGCGGTAACACCGCCATGGGCTTGATTGAGAAATTCGGGAACGTCTCTGCACAGGTATTCATGCCCATCGTTCCGGCGCTCATCGTTGGCGGACTCATTCTTTCGATCAAGAATCTCCTGGTCAATTATTGTGGATTGAGCACCGATAGCGGAACCGCCCAGGTTCTGCTGGCGATCTTCAGCGCCTCATTTAGCTTCCTGCCCGTTTACCTCGGCTATCAGCTCGCCGCCGTCATGAAGATGCAGCCTATCATGGGCGCACTGCTGGGCGCAATCATGATTAGCTCGTCTATTAGCGGTGCTGAGGGTCTCGACTTTCTTGGCATCCCCATCCCGACGAATGACTACTCGAGCACGGTGGTGCCAATCGTACTGGGCGTTGTGTTCATGTACTTTGTTGATCGCGGTCTTCAGAAAATCATCCCCGACATTACCAAACTGTTCTTGAAGCCGCTGCTCACCATGTTCATCGTCGTGCCTGTTGAGCTGATTATCCTCGGCCCCGCCGGCAGCATGATGGGCTACGCGCTGAGTGATGCCGCCACGTGGCTCATGGATAACGTGGCATTTATCGCTACTCCAATCCTTGCAGCCCTTAACCCCTATTTTGTCATGCTCGGTCTTGATAAGGCCTACATCGCGATCGAAGTTACGAGCTTGGCGCAGCTCGGCTGGGCGCCCATCATCTTTGGCTTCATCTCAAACCTCTGCATTGGCGGCACGAGTCTCGCCTTGGCAACTGCAATGAAAGGCAACAAGGAGAAGAGAGGTATGGTCACCACGGTTGCCGTCACCGCACTCTGTGGCGTAACTGAGCCCGCATTTTACGGCTGCCTCATCGAGCGTCCCCGCCTGCTTGTCGGCACAGCAATCGGCGCCCTCTGCGCGGGACTCCCTGCAGGCATCTTCGTCCTGAAGGAGTATGTTGCGGGAGCATGCCCCGGTCTTCTTTCTGCGCTGATCTTTATCGCTCCCGATGGATCCATGGGCAACTTCGTACTGGCGTGCGTTGTCGCCGTCATCGCCATCGTTGTCTCGTTCATCGCTGCACGCGTGATCATCAAGAAGAATCCCAACTATATTGAGTAGATGCCCGCTGCTTGCATTGGGGACATCCTCGGCAGACCATTAGCAAGAACTCAAGAAGTCCCTTAGGAGCTCGATTAATCCATTCGGATTCCTCAGGCACAAACGACCCCGATTCCACAATGAAATCGGGGTCGTTGTTTCTAAAGCCTTCGATAGACAATCGGTGTTTACCTTAGCTCCCTATCCAAGTTAATTATCCACGTTCGTTCTCCGGTGGGGGTGCGGACGATTTCTTGGACCGCGCCTAGGCGTATCCAAGTCCGGACCGCCCCGCGGTCCAACTTTCTGTCCGCACCCCCGGTCGGAAGATTTTCTTCTCTCGCGTGTCCAGAAATCCACGCTCGAGCAGAACATCCAGGTCCGCACCCGCCCTTGTCTCGATCTGTAACAGCAAGAGGCCTATTCCGCTTCTACATGTTACAGATCAAGATATTCCTAAAACACCCTAAGTTTCATCTCAATCTGTAACAGTTAGATGCCAAATATCGGTCTTGGTGTTACAGATTTAGACAAACTGGAGGACGAGACAAACCAAAAACGGGATGGGCGCTAACCCGATGGCGCACCACCTAAATAGAAACGGGCCCTGTCCCACAAGGGAACAGAGCCCGAAACTCTCATGGAGCCAGTGACAGGAATCGAACCTGCAACCCACTGATTACAAATCAGTTGCGCTACCGTTGCGCCACACTGGCACACTTGGCGCTTTCGCGCGAAGCCTGTTAAGAATAAAGGAATTACGGACGGGGTGCAACAGGCCACACGGCGTTATACAAATATGCAAAATCCAGCAACAACAGGTACCAGGCCCGTTCATTTCTGTCGGTTCGCCCTCAATCTCAAAACCATTCGTCAGAACGAATAGTTTTAATTACAATTGCTATATATAAAACTATTCGTTTTGACGAAGGGTTTCGTGATGCTTACTACCAAGGAAGCTGCCGAGCTGCTCGGCATCACTCCGCGCAGGGTGCAGGAGCTCATAAAAAACGAAGCACTTGATGCCCGCAAGGCTTCTGGTGTATGGCTCATCGACAAAGACAGCGTCGACACGCGACTCCGCTCTGTGACCAAACCGGGGGGACGCCCCCGCCGCGGCCACGGTAAGAGCGAGATCGCGTTCACCCTCATGAACCGCACGTACGAAGTCGCTCAGCTGGTCTACAGTACATCGCGAAAAGACTTTACCCACATCGGTGCCGACATCGATTACGCCCACGCCCCTATTGGAGTATTTGGCCCTAATAGCCCCATATCGCTAGACTCCTTCCGCATCTGGTGGCGCGGCCGCGGTATCCCGCTCGCACGCATTGGGCTAGCCTCCCTGCTTGCAGAAGCCGCAGTCGATGTTCCCGATGAACTCGTCCAGCGAAATCTCGGCCTCTCCTTATCCGACCAGTATTGGATTAGGCCCCAAGGTTCCGGTCTCACCTGGGAGGATATCAACTTCTTCAATAACGCCTTTGATGACGTCTCGCTGTCCATTGCACCCTTTGCCCCAGAGGGAAAAGCGGCTGCCGCAAAGCCCGATAACACCTCGGACGGCAATCTTCAAAAGTACTGGACGTGCGAGGGCGAACGTCGAATTCTGCATAAGGCAGGAGCGCACCTGGACCAGGAACCTTATAACGAGCTGGTGGCGACCGCGCTCCACCGTCGCATCCTAAACGCCTGCGATTATGTGCCTTACTCGCTCGAGGGCACGGGCACTTCCGCCCTGAGCACATGCGATGTCTTCTTAACTGATGAAGAAGAGTATGTCCCTGCGTTCTATGTAAACCAGCACGCAAACGCAGATGAACGGCTAACCGACTACGAGCGATATGTAGCAAACTGCGAGGAGCTCGGGGTGACAGGCGTCAAGGATGCCCTTGACCGCATGATCGTATGTGACGACATCATTGCCAACTACGATCGTCATTGGCGCAACTTCGGCCTCGTGCGAAACGTAAACACGCAAGCTTGCAGACCTGCCCCCATCTTCGATTCGGGCTCATCGCTCTGGTGCAACATATCACTAGAGGAGCTTAGGGCGGGAGAGCACAGTTTTACCAGCGCACAATTTCATTCAAGCCCCGCCAAACAAATGTTGCTCGTCGAGGACATGGGCTGGTTTGACTGCGACAAACTCGAAGGCTTCGTTGACGAGGCAATCGAGATTCTGTCTAAAAACGATGCTCTAGCAGCGAGACTACCTTATCTAAAAGAGGCGCTAACGTGGCGCCTCGAAAGAATGATCGACATCGCTGAATGGAGTTAGCAAGGCAGCATTGCCCCGCCAACTCCCCTACCGTCCGCGCAACGCCTTGAGCTTGGCCAGGGTATCGGGGCTCAGGCGGCTGCCCAGAGTCATCTTGATCTGCGAAGCTTCCTCTGCCTCGTGAACGTCGTTATCGATCTGTTTGATCTCGTCCACCAGCATACGGCTCGAGATGCGCGTGACGCCCTTGCCCATGACGACGGCCTGTATTGTGCCGTCACTCGATACCACGGAGCACGCGCGGCCTTCCTCGCGCGCCTCGATGCAGAGCTTCTGCACCACGGTATCGGCAGAGACGCCCGTCGGTGAGAACTCGATACGCACGCCGCGGGCCGGCAGGTTGGGGCGCTCGCTGGAGATATTGCCCGCGCCGTCGAACACGACTACGGCCTCGTAGCGGCCCTGGGCAAACGCCGCCACGTCGTTGATGAGCGCGGTGCGCGCCATATCGTGGACGTCACTGGAATACGGATCGTCGGAATGGTCGTACACGAGCTTTTCGTAGCGCGGCGTGCAGTGGATCACGTTGTAGCCGTCGACCACCAGCAGCTCGGGCTTATTGGAGTGCACCGTCGAGACTGGGTCGGCGATGGCCTGCGCAAACGCATTGCCGCCCACGCCATAGGTCGCGGCCGAAACAATCGGCTTGGCCGAGCCCTCGCCAAAGCGCTTGGCCTTGGACTTGGCGCGGTTCTTCTTGGACATGCGCTACTCCTCCCCCATGAGCTCGCCGGCATTGCGGCGCAGCCATTCAAAGCACAGCGCCGTGGTCGCCTGGGCAACATTGAGGCTCTCGGTCATGCCGCGCTGGGGAAGCTTGGTCAAAAAGTCGCACTTCTCGAGCACCAGGCGCGAGATGCCGTCGCCCTCGGAGCCCATGACGAGCGCAACGCGGCCCTCGAAGGGAGCGTCCCAGCAGCTGCCCTCGGCGTGCTCGGAGGCGCCACCCACCCAAAAGCCAGCGGCCTTGAGGTCATCGAGCGCACGGGCGATATTGGGAACCTGTGCGATGGGCAGATGCATGACGGCGCCGGCAGAAGTCTTGTAGCTGCCCACGGTCACGCCGGCGGCACGCTTGTTGGCGATGATGACGCCGGCCGCGCCCACAACCTCGGCGGAGCGCACGATGGCGCCAAAGTTGCCGTCGTCAGTCACGTGGTCGAGCACCACGACAAGTGCCGGGCCCTCGCCTGCGCGGTCGAGAATATCGGCGACATCGGCATAGGGGAAGTTGCCAACCTCGAGCGCAATGCCCTGGTGAGCGCCATGGCTCGACAGCGCATCGAGCTGCGCGCGCGGCACATACTTAATGCGGACGCCCGCGGCGTTGAGGTCGTCGACCAGGCGCGACAAGGCAGCATCGCGTTCCCCGCCCTCGGCGATGAGTGCGCACTTGATGGGAAAACCAGTGCGCAGCGCCTCGGCGGCAGCACGACGACCTTCGATAAACTCGCCCTTGGGAGCCTGGACAACGTCGCGGTTGCGATCGCGCTGCGGACGTGCGGCCTGGGTGCGATCGCGCTGGCCCTTGGAAGCGGCAGAGCGATCATTGCGGCGAATCGGACGCGAGCCAGAAGCAGCCTGCTTGCCTCCACGCGATGCACGCTTGCGATTGTCGGCCATAAAGCGGCCTCCTTTAAATACTTTTCAAACAGGACAAAAGAAGCGACCGCTTAAGACGAATAGCTCAAGCGGTCGGTACGGGTTTTCCAAGTGCCCGAGATTGCCGTGAAAGAGGAGCGACGCGTACTTGAGTACGCGAGCGACGGTTTGAACGGCAAGGTCGGGTGCTTGGGAAACCCGCGGGGATTAGAGAGATTTGATACGGGTGCCGGCGGCGGTATCCTCAATGGTGAGGCCCAGGTCCTTGAGCTGGTCGCGGATGGCGTCGGCCAGATCCCAGTTCTTGGCGGCACGGGCCTCGGCGCGGGCCTCGAGAATCTTGGCAGCAGCCTCGTCCACGTCGTCGCCCGTGTAGGCGACCAGGCCGGCGGCAACGCCTAGCAGACCCAGCGGCAGCTCTACCTTGGGCTCGGGGAGCTCAACGCCAAACGTATCGAGCAGCTCGGCCAGCGTGTCGGCGGCGGCAAGCGCGGCGGCCTTGTCGGCAGCATCGCCCGCCTGCTCCAGGTACTGGTTGCACTCGGTCACAAAGCCAAAGACGGCACCCATGGCACCGGCGGTGTTAAAGTCGTCGTCCATGCACTCCTTAAAGGCGGCGCGGGTCTCGGCGGCCTTGGCGGCAAACGCCTCGGCGGCAGCCGCATCGGCATCGGCCGTCGCATGGTTCGCGGCCCAACGCAGGTTCTCGACCGTACCGGCGATACGCGTGAGCGAGTTCTCGGCACCCTCCAGGCGCTCCCAAGAAAAGTCGAGAGGTGAGCGATAGCTCGTCTGCAGCATCAGCAGGCGCAGGGCGGCAGCGGAGTGCTGCTCGAGGACCTCGGCCAGCGTAAAGAAGTTGCCGAGCGACTTGGACATCTTCTCGCCGTCTACCAGCAGCATGCCCGTGTGCATCCAGGTGTTGGAGAAGCCCTGGTGCCAGGCGCAGGTGGCCTGGGCGCACTCGTTCTCATGATGCGGGAAGGCAAGGTCGGAGCCACCGCCGTGGATGTCAATCGGGGTGCCCAGGTAGCGGTGCACCATGGCGGCGCACTCGGTGTGCCAACCGGGACGCCCCTCGCCCCAGGGGCTCGGCCAGCTGGGCTCGCCGGGCTTGGCGGCCTTCCACAGGGCAAAGTCGAGCGGGTCGTTCTTGTCCTCGTTCTCCTCGATGCGCGCGCCAACCATAAGGTCGTCGATGTTGCGGCCCGAGACCTGACCATAGTTGGGATCGCTGCGCACGGCAAAGTACACGTCGCCGTTATCGGCGGCGTAGGCGTGGCCCTGCTCGATGAGCGTCTTGATCATGGCGATCATGGGGCCGATCTCCTTGGTGGCGCGAGGACGCACATCGGGATCGAGCACGTTGGCGGCGCGCATAACGCCGATAAACTTGTCAGAGAACTCCGTCGCAACCTCGGCGGCGGTACGGCCCTGCTCGTTGGCGCGCTTGATGATCTTGTCATCGACATCGGTGAGGTTCTGGGCAAACGTGACCTCGTAGCCGCTCGCGATGAGCCAGCGACGAATCACGTCAAAGCTGATGAACGTGCGGGCATTGCCGATGTGGATGTTGTCGTAGACCGTGGGGCCGCACACGTACATGCGGACCTTGCCGGACTCGATGGGCTGGAACTCTTCCTTTTTATGGGTAGCGCTGTTATAGATACGCATTCGTTACTCCTTAACGGTTTTCTGTAGCAGGCAGACGGCCCAGGCGCCGATTCCCTCGCCCTGGCCTTCCCAACCGAGCTTTTCGGTCGTAGTGGCGGCGACGCCCACGTTTTCGACGTCAACGCCCAGGGCATGGGCAAGGTTGGCGCGCATGGCATCGCGGTGCGGGGTGATCTTGGGTTGTTGACAGGCAATGGTGCAATCGGCATCGACAAACTCGAAGCCCAGCTCGCGCGCATAGCCCATCACGCGAGCGAGCAGCACCATCGAATCAGCACCCTCATAGGCGGGGTCGGTATCGGGGAATAGCTTGCCGATGTCTCCCCCGCGGCAGGCGCCCAGAATGGCGTCGGCCAAGGCGTGCGCGAGCACATCGGCATCCGAGTGGCCCAGCAGGCCGCGCTCGTAGGGAATGTCGACACCGCCGATGATACATCGACGCCCCTCCACCAGACGGTGGACGTCGTAGCCATGGCCAATGCGCAGGTTACTGAACATGGGGAAGGTCCTCTCCCTCGGCCATGCGGCCAAG
The DNA here is from genome assembly GCA_902493615.1 of uncultured Collinsella sp. GTDB lineage: Bacteria > Actinomycetota > Coriobacteriia > Coriobacteriales > Coriobacteriaceae > Collinsella. The sequence continues at coordinate 6,443 of CABUQK010000032.1, read as the reverse complement.
CAGAATCGCGGTTACGGGACGCAGGTCCTCGGGCACCGTCACCTTAAGGTTATCGCGCGGGCTCTGGACGCAGCGGACGCGCCCACCCATGCGCTCGACCAGCGACGAATCATCGGTGCCGATAAAGCCCTCGGCAATGGCTGCAGCATGGGCGCGCTTCATAGCATCGACGCTAAAGATCTGCGGCGTCTGCGCTGCCCAGTAGAGCTCACGCGGCGGCGTCTCGACGATATTGTCGCCATCGACGATCTTGAGCGTGTCGATCGCGGGCTGGCCGCACACGACACCGTCGAGCGAGCGGTCGCTCACGAGCACGTCGATAGCGTGGTCGATGGCCTCGGTCGTAATGAGCGGACGGGCGCCGTCGTGGATAGCGACATATTCGAAACCCGCCGGCACCGCGTGCACGCCGGCGCGGGTGGAATCCTGACGAGTATCGCCGGCATCGGCAAAGCTGATGGGCGTGTCATAGTCAAACGGGTCGATAGCCAAGCGGCGCATCTCGGCACGGCGCTCGGCAGGGCAAACCACGACGATATGGCCGACCTTGTCGCTACGATCGAACGCGCGGATGGACCAGCTCATGAGCGGACGGCCCGCCACGTTAACGAGCTGCTTGCCGCCGGGATTTCCAAAGCGCTGGCCGCTGCCGCCGGCAACGACCACGGCGCATACGGGCGCCATTATGCGTTCCCCTGTTTGGTGCCCTTCATGCGGTACAGCGAGTCCGCAAGAATGGCAGGGTTGTTGACGCCAAAGTCGCCCAAGCGCTCCGGATCCTCGCTGATGTCATCCATGAGCTCCTGCAGCGAGCCGTACTCGTCGACGATCTTCTCGGCCACGCCGTCGCGCACGACGGACACGCGCGAAAGCGTGCGCAGGCCCAGCGGCGTCATGACGGAGTCCTCGTCCAAGTCGTCATAGCCCAGAACTGCCGCCACGTGCTGCGGGTCGGACAGGTCCTTAGGCGTCATACGGGCAAGCTCAGCGCGAATCTTCTCGGCGTTGGCCTCAGAGGAATCGCTTGCGTAGTCGCGGATCATCAAGTCGTATTCGGTATCCATGCTGGAGCCCGCGAGCTGCTCGAGCTGCATCTGCACGAGCTTGCCCTGGTTACCCAGCTTGACGATGCAATCCTTAAGCTCGGTCTTTGCCTGTTGCATGATCTCGAAACTCGAGAAGATGCCGGTGATGTCGGCGAGCGTGACGTAGTCGTCGAGCTCAAGGGCCGTCAGGCGCAGCAGGGAGCGATCGAGCGACTGACGGGTAGTCTGGAGCGTGGCGACGAGCTGGTTGACCGAGCTCATGATGGTGGTGACGGGCTGGATCTCGTAGCTCTTGCCGTGGACGTACACGTTGACGACGGCACGACGAGCCGAAACCGAGATCACGATGGCGTCGGTGAGCACCGACATGCGAGCGGCAGTACGGTGACGCATGCCCGTCTCACTCGTGGCGAGCGAGGGATCGGGATTGAGGTGGAAGTTGGCACGCAGGATCTGGGTGAGGTCGCCATCGATAACGATGGCACCGTCCATCTTGGAGAGCTCGAACAGGCGGTTCGAGGTAAACGAAATGTTGAGCGGGAAGCCGTCGTTACCGGCGGCGAGCACGTTTTCGGTGTCGCCGACGCAGATAAGGGCGCCCAGGTGACCGGCAATGATCATGTCGAGGGCGGTGCGGATCGGCTGACCGGGGGCAGTCAGGCGGATGGCCTGTTCCATACGCTTTTGCAGCTCGTTCTTATCCAAGGCATCGCTCCCATCGTATACGCTCCATAAACGTCAATAAGTTTCTCACGGTTTGCCCCTGTGACGCCCGCAAAATCCGATGCTTACAGAATGAGCGAACACAGCTGAGAGCCCCAATCCAAATGAGCTGCTTATGTGGTAGCATCGGGATTCGCATAAATGAGGGAGTAGTCGCGTGATCGGGTTCGCCTCCGGTGGCGCGGCAAGTCAACACACTGGCCGATGCGGCCTGGCTTGCCTTAATGAACGAGACTCGTGGCTGTGCGCGCAACGCGTACGCCACGAGTCTTTTTTGTTACTCCCCCAAGAGGTACACGCGGGCCCGCCCGCAGAGAGGGAGCCAGACTATGGGACTCGCAGAGCTCGTGTTGCTCGCCGTTGGCCTTTCGATGGACGCCTTTGCCGTATCCATCTGCAAGGGCCTTGGCATGAAGAAGATCAACCTTAAGGTCGCCGTAGTGCTCGGCCTGTTCTTTGGCGGCTTCCAGGCAGGCATGCCCGTGATCGGATGGGCGCTTGGCAGTCAATTCATGAGCATCATCGGCCCCATCGACCACTGGATCGCCTTTATCCTTTTGGCCTTCATCGGCAGCAAAATGCTGTGGGAAGCCTTTACCGAAGACGAGGATGAAGACGACGGCAAGGATGCCGAGAAGATTGAACTGGGCGAGTACCTGATCCTCGCCATCGCCACCTCAATCGACGCCCTGGCCGTGGGCATCTCGTTTGCCGCGCTCTCGGTTGACATCGTGCCCGCTGTATCGCTTATCGGCGTCACAACGTTTATCTTCTCCGTCGCCGGCGTAGCGATCGGCCACACCTTTGGCGCGCGCTACGAAAAACCCGCCACCATCGTGGGTGGCGTCGTGCTCATCCTTATCGGCCTCAAGATCCTGCTGGAACACTTGGGTTTTTTGGTGCTGTAAAACACCCTTCAAAACTAAACGTCCGTATGAGGTCTCATGCAGAGTTTTGCATGAGCCTTTTCATGCAGACTTTTGCATGTCATACTAGGATGCAAAAGTCTGCACGTTAGGAGATTGCCATGGATACCCTTCCCATCACCACGCCGCGCCAAGCCGGCATCTACGTGCGTCAGGCGCGCGAGGCGCAGGGGATCACCCGTGCCGCCCTCGCTAAAAAAGCCGGTGTTTCGGAACGCCTGCTCTCATCGCTCGAGCTGGGAGATGCCACGGGCATTCGGCTCGACAAGCTGCTGGCAGTTTTCGGTGCTCTTGGACTGGCGCTCGCCGCTCAAGGGGATATAGGCGAAACGAAAAATGAGCAACCAGTCGACGCCCCGCATGCTGATCAACCTTGCAGCACCTCCAGACGCCATCACGCCCAACGTCTTCATCATCGCAACCGTCGCAGCACAACCATTCCGGCTCTTGCAGATGCCCCCTTTACATCCGCACTCTACGACGAGGTCTTCGCCGATTTCGCCATGTCCAATCTCGGAGTCTCGATTGCCACAAACGCATCTAGCCAAGCCATGCCCGAAGGGAAATAGCCAATGGCCAAAACATCACTTCGGACCATTATTTGCGGCGTGCCTGCTGGAACGCTCACGCAAGATGAGAACGGTCTTATCAGCTTTACCTACGATCATGACTATGACGGGCCAGCCCTATCGACCAACATACCCGTATCGAATCGCACATACGGACAACAGGTCATGAATCCGTACCTGTTTGGCCTTCTACCCGACAGCGAGGACCAACGAAAAGCGATTGCCGCCGAATTCGACGTTAGGCCCAACAATCCCGTTGCGTTGCTCAGCCATATCGGACTCGACTGTCCGGGCGGCGTGCAGTTTTGTGCCGAAGAAGATACCGACGCCGTCCTGCATCGCGCTGGCGAATACCGCCCTATAGACAACCACGAAATTGCTCTTCGTCTCAAGTCGATCAGAGATGACCGCGATGCATCGTGGATGGGTCTAGATGAAAGTTGGTCACTTGGAGGCAACCAGGGCAAGTTCGCGCTCGCGTTCATAAACGGCCGCTGGTGCGAATGCATGGGCTCCTCGCCCACGACGCATATTTTCAAAAATGGCGTTATCGGATTTAAACTCGAGGCTCTCAATGAGTTTGTCTGCATGAAAAGCGCCCAGCGCGCCGGTATCGCAACGGCAAACGTCGAATATCGTATGTTTGAGGACGAACCCGCCCTCATTGTTGAGCGCTATGACCGCATGAAAGTCAAAGACGGGACAATCAGGCGTCTACATCAAGAAGACCTCTGTCAGGCACTTGGGGTGATGCCCGCCCAAAAGTACACGGCAGACGGCGGCCCGACCACACGCGACATTCAAGAGCTCCTCGTAAATACGAGCCACCATCAACTTAACCTGTATCTGTTTACGCAGATACTGTTCTTCAACGCCATTATCGGCGCACCGGATGCGCACGCGAAAAACTATTCCCTGCTCCTTGGAAACGACGGCACAGCCATGATGGCTCGAATGTACGATGTCGCGTCGGGTTTGGCGTATGAGCGCATGCGCCGCCGGGCGCGCCTCGCCATGAGCGTTGGCGGCGAAAATCGTGTGGGGCGAATCGGTCCAGGCGCTATCCGCCGATACCACGGTATGGGCGATCCCGCGCTGGAGGCGGCGCTTACCGATGCCGGGCTATCCGAGAAGTTTTGCTTTGCGACCATGATGGACCTCGCCTACGAGGTACCCATTTGCATGGAAGAGGTCATGGACGAATACGCCGACCTGCCCGGCATGGCGGACCTGCGCGAGCATATGCTCGGCCCCGTCCGCGAAAACTGCCAGCGCACCCTCGACCTCATCAGGGCAGAAATGGACTAGGTGACCGTAATTTCGCAATTATCAAACAAAAGAGGGGGCACCCGTCGCAAACGCTCGAATGCCCCCTCTCGTAATGTCATTTGCAATCCGCTAGCACGTGACTCGGACTGCTGCTAGCGCAACCTTTACGCGGCAAGGCGCTTGAGGACGTCGATGAGCAGCTCGTAGAAGCGCTCGGCAGAAGCGAGCTCCATGCTCTCGTCCGGGGTGTGGACATCGGAGAGCGTCGGACCCACGGCGATGGCGTCCAGGCCGTGCAGGGCCTCGGCAAACAGGCCGCACTCAAGGCCGGCGTGAATGGACTCGATGCGCAGCTCGGAGCCAAAGAGCTCTCGATAGCTCTCGACAAAGACTTCGCGGACCGGCGAATGCTCGGCATAGCTCCAGCCGGGATACTCAAACTCAAACTTGGCGTCGAAGCCCAGGACATCGGCCAGCGTCTGCAGACGGTCCTTGAACTCGTTCTGCAGCGAGGTGATCGAGGAGCGCGGGGACAGCATGATCTTGACCTCGTCGTCAGAAGTGGCAACCACACCGATGTTGGAGGAAACCTCGACGGAGCCGTCGGTGGCGACGTTGCGGCGAATCACGCCGTTGGGGGCAAGACGCAGGGCGCGGATGAGGGCAAGCGCGGACTTCTGGTCCATGGCCTCGACCTCGGCGTCGTCGGCAATCTCGACGGTGCAGGTAAAGCCGGGGTCGAAGACCTCGAGCTCGGCAGTAACGTCGGCGATGATGCCCTTTGCGATCTGGGCCACGGCCTCGGCGGCAGCGTGGTCGGCGTAGACCAGAACAGCCTTGCACTCACGGTTGATGGCGTTGTCCTTGGTGCCGCCGTTAAAGCTAACGATGGCGGGCTCGCCAGCGACCATCAGGCGGTCGATGATGCGGGCCATGATGAGGTTGCCGTTGCCGCGCTCCAGGTTGATATCGCTGCCGGAGTGGCCGCCCAGCAGGCCGGAGATGTCGAGCGTGAGGGTGCTACCGGTCTTGTGCTCGCGCGCGATCGGGCAGGTGTAGGTAACGACGACACCGCCGGCGCAGCTGACGGTAGCAACGCCCTCTTCCTCGGAGTCAAGGTTAATCATGGTGCGGGCGCTAATCTGGGACTTGTCGAGCGTCTCGGCGCCGACCAGGCCAGTCTCCTCGTCGGTGGTGAATACGCACTCGAGGGCGGGGTGAACGATCGAATCGTCATCGAGAACAGTGAGCATCAGAGCGACGGCAATACCGTTGTCGGCGCCCAGAGTGGTGCCGTTAGCGGTGAGGACGCCGTCCTTGACGACCAGGTCGATACCATCAGTCGTAAAGTCGTGCTCAACGGAGCCCAACTTGTCGCACACCATATCGATGTGGCCCTGCAGCATTACGGTCGGGGCATTCTCGGCGCCGGCAGATGCGGGCTTGCGAATGATGACGTTGTAGACCTCGTCCTGATACACATCGAGACCGCGCTCCTTGGCAAACGCGACCAGGAAATCGCTGATGCCTTTCTCGTTGCCAGACCCACGGGGGATCGCGCTGACCTCCTCAAAGAAATGGAACAGCTGGGCGGGCTCGTAGCCGGTAATCTTGTAGTCCATGGTGCCTCCTTGGCGCAACTGGTTAGACAGTAAGACGTGCGACTTGTATATTCCCAGACTTTGCGTGCATAAACCAGTCGAAAACGCCGAGCGCCCTCGCATCATCGGCTAACGGTGGACCGTATAGCGTAACGGTCACAACTTCCGCAGCTCTACAAATCGAGGCGCCCTTCCCGGAGCGCCTCGATTGCGCGTATCAAATTGTCGCCACGCCCTACAGCGCGCCGGAACCGGCTTGCATCATGCCGCCGGGGCCCGAGGTCACGCCGCCGCTCACGGGCGCGGCGT
>CABUQK010000031.1 GCA_902493615.1 uncultured Collinsella sp. | reverse complement strand
AAAGGGCGGAGGCGGGGCATGCCCCGCCTCTTACACCACATCTCTGTGCGCTACCAAAAATTAGATGATGTACTTCCCCATAGGTCCAATAAAATAGGCTCTCTATCGATAATAAATATCGTAAGAGAGCCAAATTAACCTAAAATATATGTGACTATCTTGGCAACAGTACTCATATTTGGCATTTTTTGTCCACGGGGTATAGAACTAACCCCTCAAACAGCCCAAAACGCCTATTTCAATGCGCGCTCGGCCGCTTCGATCACGTGTTTGGCGAGAATCGCCGTTGTCACGGCGCCCACGCCGCCCGGCACGGGGGTGATGGCACCAACAACCGGCTCCACAGCATCAAAATCGACGTCCCCGACCAGCTTGCCAGCGTCCTCATCCCAGTTAATGCCCACATCAATGATCGTCTGGTCCTCGCGAACGGCATCCACGCCAATCGTACGCGCGCGTCCAACGGCGGCAACCACAATGTCGGCAGCACGGCACTCGGCAGCAAGGTCGCGCGTATGCGTATGGCACGTCGTCACCGTGGCATTGTGAGCCGTAAGCATGGCGGCAACAGGACGCCCGATCACCAGCGAACGCCCGACCACAGCAACCTTGGCCCCATCCAGCTCAACGCCGTAATGGTCCAGCAACGTCAACACGGCCTCGGCCGTGCAGGGAGCAAAGCCCTCGCCTCGCCCCGAAAGCGTGGTAAGCAGCGAGGCCGGCGTCATGGAGTCAACATCCTTGGCGGGATCAAGTGCCGCGGCAACCGAATCCTCGTCAAGCCCAGCGGGCAGCGGGCGAAACATCAGGCAGCCGTGAACAGCCGAATTGGTATTGATGTCCTCGATGGCCGTCAACAGCTCGTCCTGCGAAACATCGGCGGAAAGCAAAACGCGACGAGCCTCAATCCCCACTTTTTCACAGCGCTTGAGGGCACCGCGCTCGTAGGATAGGTCATCCTCGCGTTCACCTACACGCACGATAGCCAACGTCGGAACAACGCCCCGCTCGCGCAGGGCTGCGCAGCGAGCAGCAAGTTCCTCGGTCAAAGCGCGAGCAACGGGAGCACCCTTCAGCAGTTCAGCCATGACTATCCTCTCTTCCTAGCAGCGTCGGAGGCGCGGCGCGCCAGCGCATCGGCGCGCGGCAACCATGTGTCGAGCAACTCATCACACGCCGTCTCGAGCTCCTCAGCACGAACGCGATCTTTCATAGACGTGGTGTTCGCAAAGAGCGTCAAGCTCGCGCCCTGCATAGCGGCACGGCAGAACACGGCGCCGCACGCCACATCGGACAGCAGCTGACGCGAACCCTTGTCGGCCATGTCCTCGAGCAGCGCCAGCGCACGCCCGCAGGCATCCATAATGCGATACGGCGGCATAGCGGCCACATGCAGCGCATCCTGAATCGCGGTCGCTCGAGCCGGATCGTCACGCGGAATACCGTACGCCGCGGACACCTGCCCGTAGGCACGAACGTCCTCGGCAACCAACTCGACAAGCTCCTGGGACAGCTCATCAGCCTGAGCAAACGCGCGCGCCAGGTCATCCGCACGATCAGCAAGCGCGGGATTGGTCGCACCGTAGCGGGCAACCATTCCGCACAGCGAGGCGCCCAGCGCGCCCACAAAGGCGCTCGCGCTGCCACCGCCGGGAACCGGCTCGCGCGCGGCAAGCGCCTCGGCAAACCCGCGGCAGGTCTTGTCCATCATCTCTTGGCTCATACGCACGCACCTTCAAGTCATATACATCGGTCGATTGGCAACCACCGACCGACCGCATCGATCACATAATGGTGCTAAGTCTAGCCCATAAGTACTCGAGCGTCAGCGCACCTGGCCATCGCGGATTTCTATGGCACACGATAGACCATGCCAACGCAAACATGGGACACATGGCTCACCTTTCGGGACTTCCGGACGTCACAAACTGGGACATATCTATAAACAAGGAACCTGTTGGGGCATTGCCCGCGTACACGCGTCCCTTTAAAACACCGGGCGCCCAACCCCGGGGAGGGCCGACAGCATCGGCCCTCCCCTCTTTTACGACCGCACATATTGCCACTTGTCGGCGCAATTCCAGCCCCCAGAATGGGACACATGGCCCACCCTAGCGAGTCGTCCACGCGTACAGTAAAGGCAGGTAATCCGTGGGCGGTTACAGATCGAGGAGGACACGACCATGAAAAAGAAGGCCTTTGCGATTCTCACCCTCTGCATAAGCCTCTTTGCCGCAGTTGCCCTGGTGGGTTGCGGCGGAAGCGGCGGCGCTACCGGCAGTGGCGGTGGCGGCGGCGCAGAAAAGCCAGCCGTGGATATGAGGACCGACTTCATTTGGTTTAAGGTCGAGGTCCCCGAGGGCGTCGAGATCACCGACGTCGCAGGCGACACCGCCGACAGGGCCCAGTTTAAGTTCACCGAGAGCGAGCACGCCAGCGACCGCTTCATCCCCGTCTTCGACTCTGACAAGAACGCCGACGAGCTGTTCGACTACGAGGCAAAGTGGAAGGCCAACTCCGGATGGACCGAGAGCGATCCCGTTAAGTACAACGGCAAGACCTGGCGCAGTGCCTACTTTACGCACTCGGGCGGCGTGACGACCGAGTACTTCACCGACGTTGACGGTGGCAGTGTGTATGTGCGCATCGACAACGTCGAGGAACACAAGGACGCCGTCGAGACCATGATGAAGTCTCTGGAGTTTGCCGACGACATCGCCGAGGCCAAGACCGAGGCCATGGACGTCAAGCTCGACGATATCGAGATCAAGCGTTAAGCGACTGGCGAGTGCAGCGGGAAACACGGGCGCAGTGCAAACAAGCGACGGTACCCCAGAGCTTCGTACCCAGGGAGGGCCGGTAAACCGACCCTCCCTTTCTTATGCCGGTAGCCAACGAACGCGAGGATGCCGGACGCCGGAACCGCTCCAAATGTAGCAACAGTACGAAAACGACAAGCACCCCAACACGTCCGCCCGCCGATTTATTGCGCCGCGCAGACAATTAAACCAGCATCTTTAAACATCTGAGCAGTATAGTGACCAAAACTATCGCATAACCGCACTCTACGAATGGAGAAGTTATGACCGAACACCGCGCCATCAGCCGCCGAGCATTTACGTTGGGCCTTGGACTCGCGGCGTTGTCGCCACTTGCAAGCCTGCCCGAAACCGCCATGCTGGGCATTAGCCCGCGGGCAGCCTTTGCGGACAGCACGGCCGGGCCAGCAGTCAGCCTCGACAATTTCGTCATTCGCCTTCGCCCCGCGGGCTATTTTCGTACCGCAAGCGTTAACGAAGACGGCAACGTCATCGGCAACGTCTGCCATCTGTTTAATGACGGCACGTCCAGCAAGCTCATCCTTGAGAACGTAACGACCAAGAATGACGATACAAACTGGTATGCTATCCGCACCTTGCTCAATTTCGAAGAGCATAAAAAGACGGGCTACAGCATTTGGTCGGTCGATGGCGACTCGGACAAAGACGGAAAGGTCATCCACGTATGGAGTGGCGAGCATGACGGCAAGCCCAGCCGCTCTTTTGCGTTCGAGCGTCAATCAAACGGAACCTATATCATCCGAGACCGCACGGTCGAGAAAGAAACCGAGAAAAAAGACATTAAGTACCTGGCAATAGAATCGAACGGCGAAGACCAGGACAACAATAAGATCTGCCATAAGAGTAAGAGCATTCCGTGGGAGCTCGAACTTATCGGTTACGACATGAAAAAGAACGATGCCACGGTTAGCAGCCTCGACTGGATCACGTACAGCAGCTACGTCGATGGGCCATGTTGGATGAAATACGTCGACGACAACAAGTTCCTCGACGAGCTGAGCATCCCGGGTACGCACGATTCGGGCACCTGTAGCGTGGACAACGACACCGAGCCCCAATCCTCGCAAGTAAAATGCCAGCAGGATTACATTCCCACGCAGTTGCTCGAAGGCATTCGCTATTTTGATATCCGGCTCGGAAAGGGCGACAACCCCGGTATCGACCACGGGGATTACTACCTGCTCAAAAAAGACGCGTACTTTATGCATCTTTCCGATGTCATAGGCTACTTCAAAACGTTTTTGAACGAAAACCCGACAGAAGCGCTCATCATGCTTGTATCACGAGGCAACGACGAGGCTACCGACGAAAGTGTTACGACGGCTTTCGCCAAGGTTTTGGACGACAACCCCAAACTGTTCTATACGTCGAGCCGAATCCCCACGCTACACGAGGTGCGCGGAAAGATCGTTCTGCTGCGTCGATTTAGGCTCGCCGGCAACAGTGTAAGCGGCCACACGTGGGGCCTCGACCTTACCGAATGGGATGACAAGATCAAGGCTCACTCCGACAGCGCCACTATGTGTCTCGTCCAAGACGCGCGGGGCTTTGAAGCCGCGAGGGAAACAGGCGACAAAGAGCCCTATTGCACCAAGGTATACGCCCAGGACAAGTACAAACTCACGGGAACCGACAAGCTCAGCTGGGTCGATAATGCGCTGAAGGAAACGTCCGGGCGCACGCGCAACGAGGTAGATGTCGAGGACGATAACGGGGCCAAGGAGAAAGTCCTGGAGCGTTGCTGGTCTATCAACTACACCAGCTGCACGGGCTTGTCGCACGGAGGCAATCCTTTTACCTCGGCACGAGTAGTCAACGAGCATCTGTATAAGAGCCCGTACATCAATCCCAGCGGCATCGAGGATACAAAGTCAGATTACCTCAAGCACATTGGCATCATCGCATCCGACTTTGTTGATGCGGCGCTGGCCCGGAGCATCTATCAGCGCAATTACGATACGGAGCACAAGCAGACGGCTTCGTACTATCTCCCGTACTATCTCCCGACCCGCATGCGCATGACGTACGGCGACTCGCTGAGCGACGCCTCATTCCAGGATGGCAAGACCGTTGGCGAGGGTCATTTCCGCCTTGCCGACAGCAGCAACGCGCTCAACGCGACAGCTTCGGGCCATGCGTTTGCCATTGAATACGTGGATGTCGACGCCCTGGGCAACGAGACCGTTACGGGGCTGCAGGGCTCTGTGCCCATCGATATCGATCCACGCGCGCTGACGCCCCATTTTGAGGGACTCGAAGGCCTTAAGGCCGGCGAAGACGTGCGCGCCAAGATTGCGGCATCACTCGAGGGCAAGCTCGAAGCCGATGCCTGCACCGCCAAGCTCGAGTTTATGCACGACGCGAACGGCGCTCCGGGCTCAGCAATGGCTGAGGGCGAAACATTTGCCGCAGGAACGTACTGGGTGCGCGTGAACGGTCTCTTGGGCGACGCGGCGCAGAACTACACGCTCGCCAGCGACGGAGCCGCAAGCTTTACCGTAGCGGCCTCGGGCAGTGCAGGCGGCGCCGGCACCGGCAGCAGCACGGGCTCCAACGCAGGCGGCGCCGACAAGAACGGCAAGGGCAACAAGAGCGACCAGGGCAAGAGCTCGGGCGGAAAACTCGCCGACACGGGCGACGGCTCCGGCATTGCCACCGGGCTCGCCGCTGCCGCCGTGGCGACGACGGTCGCCGGCGCAGCAATGCTTGCCAGTGACCGCGAAAACGCTGAGGACGGTAGCGAATAGACAAGCCGGCCTTTTAGACACATCGACTCAATCGGGGGCGCAGAGCACCGTTCTGTGCCCCCGATTTTTACCTTGGCCCGAACGCCGCTTTCGGCTACATCACCATGTTCAGCTCGTTCACAAATTCCTGGGCCTTCGCACGGCCACTCAGGCTAAAGACACAAGCAGTCAACAGCCTGTTACGTAGGAAAACATCGCGGCCCTTGATCCTGTTGACCCCCGTGATGTCCTTAAGATAGACAATCTCGGTGTGCTTGCCGCCGAAAGTGCCCTTCTTGAGCACCCCAATACGGTTGGGGTAGATCTTAACGTCTTTAAACCTACCCGAACCTTTGTCCTGGAACAGCAAAGTGCTGTTATCCATGCGTGTCACTCCCGCGGGGTTCGCTAAAACTGCCTCTATGGCCACATTTTAGTCACCGCAAGGCCCCATGCGATGATGTCAGACAGCACAGCAATTCGTGTCCGCGCGAGGCTTTAAACTAAATTCGATAAAGATGCATTCCACAAGAGGAAAGCGGGGCGACAGTGATGGGCGAACTGGTAAACCGTGGAGAATCGGCAATCGTGCCCGAAGGTTTTTACAAGCAGGTCTCCTCGATTCTCAACGCCGCTCGCGACAAGGCCTATACCGCTGTTAACTTTGCGATGGTTGAGGCATATTGGGAGATCGGCAAGAGTATTGTTGATGAACAGGGCGGAGAGGAGCGCGCCAAGTATGGCGATGCACTGATCGACGAACTTGCCGTTAGATTGACTAAGGATTTCGGCAGAGGCTTCAACGCCAGAAGCTTAAGATACATGCGTCAGTTTTATCTTGCGTTCCCAATCCGGAACGCGCTGCGTTCCGAATTGAATTGGACACATTACCGCAGGTTATCGCGTATAACCGACCCTGATGCTCGAACATGGTACATGAACGAATGTGCCGATTCTCGCTGGAGCACGCGTCAGCTCGAACGCCAGATCAACACCATGTTCCGCGAGCGCCTACTTGCCAGCAAAGACAAAGAGGCCGTCACCCAGGAAATCCAAAAGAGCGCCCCGACCCATCGCCCCGAGGATATCATCCGCGACCCATATGTACTGGAGTTTTTAGGTTTCTCGGACGATGCTGCGTTTCGCGAGAGCGATCTAGAGCAGGCGCTCATCACGCATCTTCAGAAGTTCCTGCTGGAGCTTGGCCGTGGCTTCGCTTTTGAGGCGCGTCAGAAGCGCATCACCTTTGATGGGCGCCATTTCTATATTGACCTTGTTTTTTACAACTATCTGATGCGCTGCTTCGTGCTCATCGACCTTAAGACGGACGATCTTACGCATCAGGACCTGGGCCAGATGCAAATGTATGTGAACTACTACACGCGCGAGCTCATGAACGAAGGCGACAATCCGCCCATAGGCATCGTGCTCTGCGCGGACAAAAGCGATTCGATCGTCGAGTACACGCTGCCCGAAGACAACGACCAAGTGTTTGCCGCCAAATACCTGCCGTATCTTCCAAGCAAGGAAGAGCTGGCGCGCGAGCTGAGTGCCGAGTACCGCGCCATCAACGAAGCGACTAATGGCGAAGCGCAAGGGTAGTAGCACGTTGCGACCGAAGCCACCGCAGCCGTCGCAGGCGCACTCGCGGTTGCGACGCACGCTACGAAACAATACCGGTCATGGACGCCGGCAACGACATTCTAGCCGTGGCTGGCGAGCGTGACCTGACAGGCAAAAACGCGACCTTCGTCTGATGTGGGTCCATTGGCTGCCACAGAAAAGGGCCGGTTGCAGCCGGCCCTTTAAACGATAAGACCTGCGTTGCCCGCGCTTCCGAAGTGTGACTAGCTGAGGAGCGGGTTCCGCGGCACAACCTGGTTTTACCCGGTGGGGCGGCTCTTTTGCAGCCGTTCCACCGTTTATTTATATCTGGCACCCTCAAACAATCAGGCGGCAGCCCGCACTCCTGAGAGCCGCCCCGCACCCCCGGCCATCACGTTACGGCAACAACCGGCGCTACTCCCCTACTTCCCAAAGATCGCAGCGAACAAGCCCTTGCGTTTGGGCTTTTCTTCTCGGTAGGAACCCTCGGCTGCGGCCGCCACCTGTCGCGGCTGCTCGCCGCCTCCACGGCGCACGATCTGGTACAGGAAGGGTGATTTAACATATTTGACCTCGACGGGCGTGGCGTGCACGGTGCTCTCACCGGACAGATGCAGGCTCGGGTTGAGCGGCGCCACGATATGCGTCTCGCGCTTGTCGCTAAACACCACCGCGGCCGCGCGGCCCGTCTGGCCATTTACAGAAATGCGCACCTGCTCGCCATCGCGGCTGTCCGTCGCCGGACGATCGACAAAGTAGACCGGCACCATCACCAGACCGTCCTTGTGCTTGCGGGCCTTGCGCGCCCAGGTGCGGATGCTCTTTTTATTGAGCCCCAGTACAGCCTCGGCGTCGTTGCCCGCAACGTCGAGCGCCAACTTATCAATGACCACCTGGTCCTTGGTAGACGCATCGACGGAGACAACGCGGAAGTCGCCTTCCTGCATGGCGGGATCGAACGGCCCAACCTTGGCAAAGTCCCACGGCTCCAAAATGCCCATAAGGCGAACATCCAGGTAGTTTGCCCTGGGATATGCCCAGTCGAGCACCTCGTAGTACACCAAGGTCTCCTTGCTCAGGCCCTTGCCCGGGAAGGACGCCATCATGCGCAGGTCCGCCAGCGCCATGGGGAAATAGAAGAGCATCATGTCGTTTTGGATCGCATCTTCCACGTCGTGCCCGGCAAAGGCTTCCGCATACTGGCGCACCAGCTGCAGCGCGTTGGCACGTGCCTGCTGCGGCGAGATTTCGCAGGGAATGCCCTGCTCCGGCACATACTCCGCACCCACGCCCATGGTCAGGCGCTTGCTGAAGGTACCGGGCTTGAGCAGGTCGGCAACGCCGATCTTGTTGCCGCAGGACGGGCACTCAAACACGCGCTGCGTTGACTCGCCCTCAAAGGACGCTCCGCAGAAGGGGCAAGGAATGCTCACATGCGTGGCCTCTTGGAACTCCTGCGCCGTGCCGCGATCCTCCCACAGCAGATGTTCCAGGACCGACTGATTGCGCCAGTGCGCATTGAAGAAATACCAGTCCGGGTCCTCCGGGCGCTCGAGTTGCGACACATGCGTGAGCTTGAGCAGTCCATCCACCACCGTCAACGGCGTATGGCGAATGCCCAAAGCGCTCTTGGGCTCTCCGGCGTCCGCCTGCCACGGAATGACCGCACCGCAATAGGCACACTCAAAGCTGCGCTTAGCCTGGTGCGAGTACATAGGGCCGCCGCAGTTTTGGCATTTAATGGCAAACATCTCGTCCATGGAAACGTCCTCCTTTGCACAGGGGCTGTCGACATTAAGTATGTCGAGCAAACAGGCACATGCCCATACCCATGTGGCCCAAAATGGACCACCCAGGCAGACGAGAAGGCTCGCTCGTTAGCACCGGCAGACTATTGCTGCATTTTCTGAGCATCGGTGCATGGCGCCCCCGCGCGAGCTACACTATCCCCTTAAACATGATTGTGAGGACGACCGCTATGCTATTTGTAAATCGGCTGGTACATACGCTTGTTCCCGGCAGCGAGGGCAAGCCGGTCGATGCATCTTGCCGCACCAACGCGGGTTTTGCCGCAAGCCTCATCTGCATTGGCCTCAACATCACCCTGTGCCTGGCCAAGGGCATCGCGGGCCTGCTTGCCGGCTCCGTCTCCCTCATCGCCGACGCTTTCAACAACCTCTCCGATGCCTCGAGCAACATTGTGAGCCTGCTCGGTTTCCGCCTTGCCAGCCGCCCGGCAGACGAAGGCCACCCCTATGGCCACGGCCGCTACGAGTACCTAGCCGGCCTGTTCGTCGCCGTCCTGGTTTGCGCCGTCGGCATCAATCTGATCCTCGAGTCGATCACCAAGATCATCAAGCCCTCGCCCACCGCTTATACGTTTATTTCCCTTGCGGCACTGGCTACGTCCATGCTCGTTAAGCTCTGGATGGCAGCGTTCAACCGCACGCTGGGCGATCGCATCGACTCGGAGACGCTCATCGCCACGGCGCAGGACTCCAAAAACGATGTCATCACCTCGGGCTCAGTCTTGGTGGCGGCACTTATTTCGCAGACGACCGGCTTTGACCTCGATGGCTGGGCAGGCCTGGGTGTGGGCATCTTCATCTGCATCAGCGGTCTGGGCCTGGTGCGCGACGCCATCAGTCCGTTGCTGGGGCAAGCGCCCGACCCCAAGCTCGTCCAGGCAATCCGCGACAAGATCATGTCCTATCCGCAGGTCTTGGGCACACACGACCTCATGGTGCACGACTACGGCCCCGGTCGTCAGTTTGCCAGCGCCCACGTAGAGATGCCCGGCGAGGGCGACGCGTTTGAGCACCACGAGATCCTGGACACCATCGAGCATGATATCAAACGCCAGATGGGCATCGGCATCACGCTGCACTGCGACCCCATCGCCACCACCGGCGACGACCTGCGCGGCTGGGTCAAGCGCGGCGTCATGCAGATCGATCCCGCGCTCTCCATCCACGACCTGCACGAGCACGACGGGTTCGTTTCGTTTGACCTGGTGCGTCCCGACGGCTTTGACATATCCGACGAGGAGCTGCTGGAGCTCGTCACGCGCATCGTGCACGAGCGCCGGCCCGATGCCTCATGCGTCGTTACGTTTGACTCGGGCTTTAGCTCGCCCGACCGTCCGGCCGAGCAGCTGTAGCCCACTTAACAGCTAGTTTCCCTGCGCGCCCGAGATGCCGTTTTGCAGGGCGTTCCAGGCATCCGTCGCCATGCCGCCCAAGTTCTGCGCGGTATCGCCCAGGTTTTGTGCCGTGTCACCCAGCTCTTGCGCCTTGTCTCCCAACTCCTGTGCCTTGTTGCTCAAGTCCTCCAGCGTATTGGAGCTCGAGCTGTCGGTACCGCTTTGTCCGTCGGACGAGTTGCCCGAGCTGTTCTTGTGCGTGAGTTGAATTTCGAGGTTGCCGCTGTCGTTATAGTAGGCAGAAGTAACGACCCAGTTGGCATCGACGACGGGCGTTGAGCCATCATCAGTCAGGACCACGGCATTCGAAAGATCAGCGCCGCGCGACTTGAGAAGCTTCTTGGCGTTGGACCAGTACTGCCCCGGGATATCGCTCAGATCGACGGTGCTAGACGAGGCGGACTCGGTTTGCTCGGCAGCGGTATCGGCCGTTGAGCTCCCCCGCTTGTTGAGCATGCCCGACACGATGGCAAACACAACCGACAGCGCAAAGAAGATCGCCAGCACGATGAGGATCTTCTTGATCACGCTCGACGAACGCGACGGCCTCTTCTCCTCGTCCTCGCCATATTGCGGAATCGACTTGGGGTACTCGCGATACGGCTCGCGCGACTCGTAACGAGGCTGAGCCGTGCGCGGCATATACGTCGTCTGCTGAGGCTGCGGAATGGGATTCTGCGGCAGGTCATCATAGGGATTCGGCGTCGAGGCAGCATAAGAATCCTGCGGCGCGTAATCAAACGGATCCGGAGCTGCGTTGCCATAGGGGCCTTGCGAAGATGCAGCGTAAGAATCCTGCGCCGAGTCGCCATAGCCCATAACCCGGGTGGGCTCGGCAGAAGGCTGCGTCGCGGCGGGGGCGGTATAACCGGGGTTGGGAACAACGCGGGTCGCGTCGGCGCTATCGCCAGCCTGCGCGGAAGCGTAGCCGCCCATCACGGTTGTCTTGTCCTGATCCATGCAACGATTCCTTTCCGTCGCGCGTGAGCCTCAAGTTATCCATGCATTCTACCCGCGCAAAAGCCTATGATGGGCAGAGTCCGTCGGTATCTACAAGACATGCGCGGGCCTAAGGATCAAAAAGCCCCGCCGGGCCTTGTGGGCACGGCGGGGCGGACAAGCAGCTACGGACAGCAGACTTAGAACAGGCCGGTGATGTTGCCGTCGTTGTCGACGTCGATATTTTCGGCCGCGGGCACCTTGGGCAGACCCGGCATGGTCAGAACACTGCCGGTCAGCGCGACCACAAAGTGGGCGCCGGCAGAAACCTTGAGCTCGCGCACGGTGATGCGGAAGCCCTCGGGAGCGCCCAGCACCTTGGCGTTGTCGCTAAAGCTGTACTGCGTCTTGGCGACGCACACCGGCAGGTTGCCAAAGCCGTTCTCGCGCAGCTCGGCGAGCTGGCGCTTGGCGGCCGGCGTAAAGTCAACGCCGTCGGCGCGGTAGACCTTGGTGGCAACGGCCTCGAGGGCATCAGCGACATCAGCGCCGTCCTCATAGGCAAACTTGAGCTCGCTCGGCTGCTCAATCAGACGCATGACCTCATCGGCCAGGTCGAGCGCGCCCTCGCCGCCCTTGGCCCAGACCTCGGAAAGCTTAACGTTGACGCCGAGCTTCTGGCACTCGGACTCGATGAGAGCAAGCTCGGCCTCGGTGTCCGTCGGGAAGCGGTTGATGGCGACCACGCAGGGCAGACCATATACGTTCTGGATGTTGTCGACGTGACGCAGCAGGTTGGGCATGCCAGCCTTGAGTGCCTCGAGGTTCTCCTCGTTGAGATCGGCCTTGGCGACGCCACCGTTGTACTTCAACGCACGAGCGGTCGCGACGATCACGACGGCGCTGGGGCGAACGCCCGTCATGCGGCACTTGATGTCGAGGAACTTCTCGGCACCCAGATCGGCACCGAAGCCGGCCTCGGTAATGGCAACATCGCCAAAGCGCATCGCCATACGCGTGGCCATGATAGAGTTGCAGCCGTGAGCAATGTTGGCGAAGGGACCGCCGTGGACAAACGCGGGCGTGCCCTCGAGCGTTTGCACCAGGTTGGGCTTGAGCGCGTCCTTAAGCAGAGCGGCCATAGCGCCCTGAGCCTTAAGGTCGCGGGCGCGGACGGGCTCGCCGGCAAAGCTGTAGCCGACGACGATCTCACCCAAGCGTTCCTTGAGGTCGCTGATGCTCGTAGACAGGCACAGGATTGCCATGACCTCGGAGGCGACGGTGATATCAAAGCCGTCCTCGCGCGGCACGCCCTGGGCCTTACCGCCAATGCCGTCGATAACATGGCGCAGCTGACGGTCGTTCATATCGACGACGCGCTTCCAAGTGATGCGCTTAACGTCAATACCGAGCTGATTGCCCTGCTGGATGTGGTTATCAAGCATGGCGGCCAGCAGGTTGTTGGCAGCACCGATAGCGTGGAAGTCGCCGGTAAAGTGCAGGTTGATATCCTCCATGGGGATCACCTGAGCCCAGCCGCCACCGGCAGCACCGCCCTTAACGCCAAAGACAGGGCCGAGCGAAGGCTCGCGCAGGGCCACGGCACTCTTGACGCCGCGGCGACGCAGGCCATCGGCCAGACCGATGGTCGTGGTGGTCTTGCCCTCGCCCGCAGGCGTTGGGTTGATAGCGGTCACGAGAACGAGCTTGGCCTGGTGATCAGTCGGCTCGTTGAGCAGTGAATAGTCGACCTTAGCCTTGTCGAAGCCGTACGGAATAAGGTGCTTAACGTCGACGCCGGCGTTCTTGGCCACCTCGGTAATAGGCAGCGGCGTGACAGAACGTGCGATTTCGATGTCAGTAGGCATGGGCGGTCCTTTCGTTACCGAATGAGAAAAAGACCAATTCAGCATAGCACGGGCGCGCAATAGTAAAACGCCCATAACCGATGAACGGCGATATGTTTACCCGATGCCCAGCGATAGTCCAACAGCCCGCCAAAACAAAGCGCCCTAAACGGTAGGTTCAATCCCCAGGTGCTCAAAGGTGCGAAGGGTTGCCTGACGGCCCTGCGGCGTACGAATCATCAACCCGCACTGCAGCAAATAGGGCTCATAGACATCCTCGAGCGTGCCCGGGTCCTCGCCCACCGCACTGGCAAGGGTCGTCAGGCCTACAGCACGGCCGGAGAACGTCTTGGCAAGCGTCTCCAAGATACGAATATCCATCCAGTCCAGACCGAGCTCGTCGATCTCGAAGAACTCGAGCGCCTGGCGGCAGATATCGAGCTCGATAGGGCCGCTGCCACGCACCTGTGCGTAATCGCGCACGCGCTTGAGAAGGCGGTTGGCAAGACGTGGCGTGCCGCGCGAACGCGAGCCGATCTCGAGTGCACTGGGATGGTCGATCGTCACGCCCAGGATAGTCGCCGAGCGCGTCACAATCTGCGCGAGCTCCTCGACCGTGTAGTAATCCAGGCGATACGAAATGCCAAAGCGGTCGCGCAACGGGCCGGTCAACATGCCTGAGCGGGTCGTTGCCGCTACCAGCGTAAACTTGGGAATATCCAGGCGAATCGAGCGCGCCGCCGGACCCTTGCCAATCACGATATCGAGGGCAAAGTCCTCCATCGCGGGGTACAGGACCTCCTCGACCGAACGGTTGAGGCGGTGGATCTCGTCGATAAACAGCACATCACCCGGCTGCAAGTTAGTAAGGATGGCCGCCAGGTCGCCCGTGCGCGCGATGGCAGGACCACTCGTGGTCTTGATCTGAGCGCCCAGCTCGTTGGCGATAACGGTGGCCAGCGTGGTCTTGCCCAGGCCCGGAGGACCCGAGAAGATCACGTGGTCGAGCGTCTCGCCACGGCTCTGCGCCGCTTCGATCAACACGCGCAGGCTCTGCTTGATGTGCTCCTGACCACAGTAATCGTCCAGGCGCTGGGGGCGCAAAGTGCGGTCGACATCGAGGTCCTCGGCCGTCAGCTCCGAGCCCACCATGCGCTCGCCGTGCGCCATGGATGCCGCCGGCGAGTTGCCGGGCGTCGCCCACAGGTCCTGAGAGTCATCGGCTTCCCACATCACGCATCCATTCCGAGTCGCTTAAGCGCCGCGCCGAGCAGATCCTCGACACGCATATTCTGCCCATCATACCCGCTCAGGGCAACATCGGTCTCCTGCGGGCTAAAGCCCATGGAAAGGAGCGCCGCACGGGCATCATCGATCGCCGAAGGAGCGGCGGCGGGAACCGGCATCGCAACCTGGCCGGGAATCACGTCGACCGGCACAAAGCCCTTATCCTTGGCAAAGGTGCTCTTGAGTTCCAGGATCAGGCGCTGAGCTGTCTTTTTGCCCACACCGGGTACCTTGGCCATACCCTTGTCATCCTCGGCCATCACCAGCGAATACAGCTGCCCCACGGTATAGGTGGAAAGCACGGCGAGCGCCAGGCGCGGGCCAACGCCCGAAACGGACACGAGCCGGTCGAACATCGTGCGCTCATCCTTTGAGGAAAAACCGAAAAGTGTCATGGCGTCCTCGCGCACCTGCATACGCGTGTAGAGGCGGACCTCGCCGCCGGGCGTCGGCAACGTGGCCGCAGTGCTGCCCGAGATGCCGAGCTCAAAGCCAACGCCCGACACATCGACGACAGCAGAGCTCATCGTGGCCTCGACAAGCGTTCCGTGGAGCTGGGAAATCATCAGTATCCGGTTCCTCTCTGTTGATAGAACTCGCCACCGGTAAGGGCGCGGGTGCGGCTGAGGTTTACGTGGCAGATGGCGCAAGCCAGGGCATCGGCGGCATGGTCGGGATGCGGGTCGTGGTCGAGCTGCGTTAGCGTGCGTACCATGTAGGCGACCTGCCGCTTGTCCGCGGCGCCGGTGCCCACCACAGCCTGCTTGATCTGCATGGGCGTGTATTCGCCAATCTCGAGCGCGCATTCCGACAGCGCCACGAGTGCAGCCCCGCGGGCATGCGCCGTAGGAATTGCCGAGCGAACGTTAGCACCAAAGTAAATGCTCTCGATAGCAGCGGTATCGGGTCGATAACGCTCCACGACACCCTTGAGGTCGCGGGCGATATGCGACAGGCGCACCGCGAGCGGACTTCCGGCACTGGTCTCGATGCAGCCGTAGGCACGGCAGCGAACCTCGCCGCGCCGCTCCTCGATAATCCCCCAACCCGTATGGGCCAAACCGGGGTCGATACCCAAAATGACCAAGCCGACCTCCCCTCGTCACCAGCACAGCACAAGGCAAGGCCCCGCGCATCATTCACGAACGTCTGTTCTAGAATAACACAACGGGGCCGAGATGCTTAGTTGAAGTATCGGGGCTGGGAGCGAATCCTATCCCATAGTTAGTTCTGCGAGAAAAAGGGGAACTGCCTCGGATCCACCGGCGGATGCGGCATCGGGCCACCCTGGGGACTACCTTGCGAGCCGCCCTGACCGCCCATCATCTTATCGATGGCGTCCTGAACTTCGCCCTCGAACTTTTTCATTCCCTCGTGCAAACGACGCTGACCGTCCTCAGAGCGCAGCTCCTCCATTTGCTCGGGCGAAATACCCAGCAGCTCGCCCAGCACGCCCATCATCTCGTTTCGCACGCGCTCGCTCGTATCCTCGTCGGCAAAACGACGCACCTCGGCGCGAGCCAGCGAATCGACCGTCATGCGCTCCTTGCCGCTCAGCCCCAGGTCGGACCACGCGAGCATGTACGGCCAGGCACGCTCGGCAAACGAACGGGCCGAGACGATCGGCGCCATCGGCAACATGCGGCGGGCAGCCTCGCCCTGGCGCACGAGCATCAGCAGCAGCGAGCAAGCCTCAGGCTTGCCAGCGGCCATCGGGATGTCGTCGAAAGCTCGATTGCGGTCCACGTGCGCCTCGAGCGCGCCATCGACCTCACCCGGCTCAAGCCCCCCGAGCAGCTGTGCCGCGCGGTCGAGCATATCGACCGGACCGTCGAGCGTCGAGAGCGCCTGCGCCAGCACTCGCTCCATACAATCTTCCACCGCGTTAAGCGTCACGAGCTCTTGGGGCACCACGGCCGAGGCGCGGTTGCGCACGCGTGCCACAAACTCGAGCGTCGACAGATACACATCGCCAAAGGGCGCATAATCGCCCTGGTAGCCACCGCAAAGCGCGGGCGCCGCCAGCGCGTACTCGGTCTTGGAAAGCGGGCTCAGCGCCATAGCGCCCAGCTCGAGCGCCGTATCCTCGAGCATCAGGCCCAGCGCACGCGAACGCAGGCGTTCGGCATCGCCCGCCGACACGTCGCGATCGAGCACGCGCGCCGCATCCGGCGCATCGCGCTCGACAGTGCGAATGTGCAAGCGCTCGGCGATTGAGCGAACAGCGGAACAACGGGCGGCCTCGGCCTCCTCCTGCGCCGGCGTAAAGATGCGATTGCGCCCCAGCACCAGGCCAATCACATTACGCGAACCCAAGGCATCGACGGCAAGTGCCGCCAACAGGGACGACGGCAAATCGCCCTCGAGCGCCACCACGGCACGCGACGCACCGCGGGCGCGGGCATTGTCGCGCACGGCAAGCACCAGCGCCTGCCACAGCCACTCCTCGGAGCGAA
Organism: uncultured Collinsella sp.; assembly: GCA_902493615.1. Lineage (GTDB taxonomy): Bacteria > Actinomycetota > Coriobacteriia > Coriobacteriales > Coriobacteriaceae > Collinsella. The sequence goes on along the minus strand of CABUQK010000031.1, from coordinate 819 downwards.
ACTGGGGCAGCTCATGGTCCTCCAGGGCATCGAGCATCACGCCGCGCTGAATCTCCTGAACCAGCAGGCTCTCCTCAAAACACGGCGCCTGGGCCACCACGCGACCGCAGTCGTCGAGCACAAACGAACCGCCGGTATACACCGACTCGTCATAGGCACCGATCGGCGCCATGCAGGCAAACCATACGCTGCGCTTGGACGCGATCTTGCGGTAGGCACCGCTGCGCACGGCGGCGACGCCAGCTGTCTCGCGGTCGGTCATGTCAAACGCGTTGAACTGGAAATAGGCAATGAGGTCGACACCGGTCGGCAGCATTTCGAGCTCGCGGTCCAGGTCAAACACCACGGCGATGCGCACGCCGTCCACGTCAAACACCGGAGGCGCCCAACGCGCGTCGTTGCTCTCGCCACGCTGCAGGGCGATGCTTGTGCGCGCGGGCACCACGCGACCGTCTTTGAGCATCATATAGTCAAGCAGGGGCTGGCCCTCAAACAAAACCGCAGCGGGCACGATGCAGATCATGTCGAGCTCTTGGATGCGCTCGGCAACGCCCGTCAGACCCGTCAGCATATCGTGCTCAAAATCGGCAGCGCCCACCAGGCCACCGGGCATGGCGCCCATAAAGAGTGGAGCCGGAACGCACAGCATGCGCGCGCCGCGCTCATGAGCCAGGCGAGCCTGGTCCTCGATGCGGCCGCAGATGCCCTCAATATCACCCAGGCGCATATCGATCTGTGCAAGTGCGAGCTTCATGGCCCAGCCCTTTCCGTCGTAAATCGTCGTTGTCGTAGTAAAAGCGCCGGCCGCATAATGCAGCC
>CABUQK010000030.1 GCA_902493615.1 uncultured Collinsella sp. | reverse complement strand
GGAGCCCGCCACGGCAACCGTGGGTGCGTCCTCCCCTGCCGGCTCAAAGCGACGCGGACCGCCATTTGCCCACTCATGGTCGCTGATCGCACGCTCGTTGTCATGGATCGTCGTGGGCTGGCCATCAACCGAACCCAGGTTGCACGCAGCCTCGCAAAGCGCCGGGCACACGCGACTCGTGAACTCGGGCATGGGCGAGGTGAGCGACAGACGCTCGGCAGCCTCGTCCCAACGGCCGCGGTACACCAGCTCATTCCACTCGGGAATCAGGTTGTGCAGCGGGCAGCCGCTCGGGCGTGCCTTGCCAAAACTCGCGCCCATCTGGCAAAACGCCACACCGCACATCATGCAGCGGCTCGCCTGGGCGCGACGTGCGTCGTCATCGAGCTCCACGTACAGCGGATCAAAATCATGGCTGCGCTCCTCCACGGGGCGAAGCTCGTGGGTCACGCGATCGATATCAAGAAAAGCACCGGGCTTACCCATGGCACTTACGCCTCCTTCTTGGTCGAAGCAACAGAGCCGGTAGCGACCACGGGCGCAGCGCCCGCAGCACCGCCCGCGGCATCGAAGCGAGCGACATCCGCGGCACTCGCGCGACCGGTCACGATGTCAAACGCCAACTCCTCAGCCTGCGCATGCGTCTTGCCCACGGCCTCGGCCGCAGCGACAATCGCCAGCACGCGCTCGTACTCGGTCGGAATGACCTTCACAAAGTGCTTACCCATCGTCTCAAAGCTGTAGAGCAGCTTAATGCCGCGCGGGCTCTGCGTCGCGTCCACGTGCTCCTGGATGAGTTCGCGAATCTGCGCCAGCTCGCCGGCCGTCGGGGCCTTGAGCTCAACGCTCTCGTGGTTCACGCGGGCATCGAGCGTGCCGTACTGGTCAAAGACATAGGCCACGCCACCCGTCATGCCGGCGGCGAAGTTCTGCCCGACCTCGCCCAGGATGAGCGCCAGGCCGCCCGTCATGTACTCGCAGCCATGGTTGCCGCAGCCCTCGACCACCACGGTGGCACCGGAATTGCGAACGCCAAAGCGCTGGCCGGCCAGACCGTTAATGAAGCCACGGCCGCTCGTGGCGCCAAAGAACGCAACGTTGCCCACGATGATGTTCTCGTCGAACTTGTAGGTCGCATGCGGGTTGGGGCGCACCGACACCTCGCCGCCCGAAAGGCCCTTGCCAAAGTAGTCGTTGGCGTCACCGCACACGTTGAGCGTAATGCCGCGCGGCAGGAACGCGCCAAAACTCTGACCGGCCGAACCGTCGCAATCGATGGTAATGGAGCCGGCGGGCAGGCCCTCGGGATGCGCCTTGGTCACCGCGTTGCCCAGGATAGTGCCCACGCAGCGGTTGACGTTGGCGATATCGGCGCGGAAGCGAATCGGACGCAGGTGCGCACGGGCATCGGCCGTATAGGGCACAAACAACGTGGAGTCGAGCGTCTTGTCAAGCTCGCTGTCCGCGGCCATCTGCGGCAGGAAGTGGCGGCCGTCGGCACCCGGAATATGGGCACCGAACTCGCAGGTCGCGCTCGCCAGCACGGGCGACAGATCGAGCAGATTGGCCTTGCGGTTGCCCGGGACCTCGATCTGGCGCAAGCACTCGGGATGGCCGACCATCTCGTCGACGGTGCGGAAGCCCAGGCTCGCCATGACCTCGCGCAGCTGCTCGGCAACGAAGAGCATAAAGCGCTCAACGTGCTCGGGCTTACCGCGGAAGCCACGGCGCAGGCGGCAGTTTTGCGTAGCGATGCCGGCCGGGCAGGTATCCTGCTGGCAGTCGCGCTGCATGAGGCAGCCCATGGAGATGAGCGGCATGGTCGCAAAGCCAAACTCCTCGGCGCCCAGCAAGCAGGCGACGGCAACATCGGTGCCGTCCATGAGCTTGCCGTCGGCCTCGAGCACCACGCGCGAGCGCAGGCCGTTTTGCAGCAACGTCTGCTGGGCCTCGGCAAGGCCGAGCTCCAACGGCAGGCCCGCATGCCAGATGGAATCGCGCGCCGCGGCACCCGAGCCGCCATTGTGCCCGCTGATCAAGATCTTGTCGGCGGCGCCCTTGGCCACACCGGTGGCGATGGTGCCGACGCCGGCCTCGCTGACCAGCTTGACCGACACGCGCGTGCCGGGGTTGGCGTTCTTAAGGTCAAAGATCAGCTCTGCCAGGTCCTCGATGGAGTAGATGTCGTGGTGCGGCGGAGGCGAGATCAGGCCGATGCCGGGCGTGGACTGACGGACCTCGGCGATCCAGGGGTAGACCTTCTTGCCGGGCAGGTGGCCGCCCTCGCCGGGCTTGGCGCCCTGGGCCATCTTAATCTGAATCTCAAAGGCGCTGCAAAGATAGCGGCTCGTTACGCCAAAGCGCGCACTTGCCACCTGCTTGATGGCGGAGTTCTTGGAGTCGCCGTTGGCCAACGGGGTCTCGCGACGCGGATCCTCGCCGCCCTCGCCCGAGTTGGAACGGCCATGCAGGCGGTTCATGGCGATAGCCATGCACTCGTGCGCCTCTTTGCTGATGGAGCCATACGACATGGCGCCGGTGTTAAAGCGGCGGACGATGTTGAGCGCAGGCTCCACCTCGTCGAGCGCCACCGGGGTGCGGCCGCTGGCATCAAAGTCGAGCAAGTCGCGCAGGCGCACGGCACGGCCGGTGCGGTGCAGGCGGGCGCTGTACTCCTTAAAGGTGTCGTAGCTGTCCTCGCGGCAGGCGGTCTGCAGCAGGTAGACAGTCTGCGGATCGATCAGGTGATCCTCGCCGCCGAGCGGGCGCCACTTGGTCAGACCCAGTGTGGGCAGCTGATCGGGAGCCGGGCTCTTAAGGATGACGAGCGCGGCGTCATAGCGCTCATTCTGCTCGCGCTCAACGTCCTCGACACCCATACCGCCCACACGGCTCACCGTGCCGGCGAAGTACGCGTTGACGAACTCCGGCGTAAAGCCCACGGCCTCGAAGATCTGCGCCGAATGGTAGCTCTGCACCGTGGAGATGCCCATCTTGGACATGATGGAGACGATGCCCGCCGTCGCGGCCTTGTTGTAGTTGGCGATGCCCTGCTCGGCCGTCACGTCCAAATCGCCGCGTGCCGCCAGATCGCGGATGCACGCATGTGCGTTGTACGGATAGATGCCGCTCGCGGAGTAGCCCACCAGTGCCGCAAAGTCATGCGGGGACACGGCGTCGCCGCACTCCACCACCATGTCGGCAAAGGTGCGCACGCCGGCGCGGATCAGGTGGTTGTGCACGCAGCCCACGGCAAGCAGCGACGGCACGGGCACCTCGCCCGCCCCGGCGCGATCGCTCAACACCACGATGTTCACGCCGTCGCGGACCGCAGCCTCAACGTCCTCGGCAAGCTGCTTGAGCGCAGCCTGCAGTGCGCCCTCGCCGGCATCGCGGCGGTACACGGCACGGAAGCGACGAGTCTTAAAGCCCACGTGGTCGATTGCGCAGATGCGGTCAAACTCCTCCTCGTTGAGCAACGGGCGCTCCAAGCGCACCAGCTGGCAGGCCGTACGGGAATCCTCGAGCAGGTTGCCGTGGTTGCCCAGGTAGAGCGAGGTGACCATATGCTCGCGAAGGGCATCGATCGGCGGATTCGTGACCTGGGCGAACAGCTGATAGAAGTAGTCAAAGAACGAACGCGTCTTCTTGGACAGGCAGGCCAGCGGCGCGTCAATGCCCATCGAGGCGAGCGGGGCCTTGCCCTGCTGGGCCATGGGACGCACGACCTCGTCGACGTCATCCCAGTGGTAGCCGAGCTTGGCCATGCGCACGGCGGCGGGCACCTCGGCGTCCTCGGCGGGCGTTGCCGCAACGGGCTCATCGAGCGCGTCAACGGTCAGCGTCTCCTCGGCAATCCAATCACGGTAGGGCTTTTCCTTGGCATAGCGGGCGCGCAGCTCGTCGTTGTAGATCACGCGGCCGCGGGCAAAATCGACCTCGAGCATCTGGCCCGGTCCCAGACAGCCGCTCGTCAGGATGTTCTCGGGGCTCACCTCGATGGTGCCCACCTCGCTTGCCAGCATAAAGCGACCGTCGCGCGTCACATAGTAGCGGGCGGGACGCAGGCCGTTACGGTCGAGGGCGGCACCCAGCGTGCGACCGTCGGTAAAGGCGATGGCGGCCGGGCCGTCCCAGGGCTCCATGAGCATGGACTGGTAAGCGTCGTAGGCGCGGCGTTCCTCACTCAGACTGACGTTGTGGTCCCACGGCTCGGGCAGCAACATGGACGCGGCACGCGTGAGCGGACGACCGTTCATGACCAAAAACTCGAGCACGTTGTCCAGAATCGCGGAATCGGAGCCCTCACGGTTGATGATGGGCATCACGCGCTCAAGATCATGCTGCAGCACGGGGCTGTACAGGTTGGGCTCGCGGGCGCGGATCCAGTTGACGTTGCCCTTGAGAGTGTTGATCTCGCCGTTATGGATGATAAAGCGGTTGGGGTGCGCGCGCTCCCAGCTGGGCGTGGTGTTGGTGGAGTAGCGCGAGTGGACGAGCGCCACGGCCGTCTTGACGGCGGCGTCGTTGAGATCGATGAAGAAGCGGCGCATCTGCGTGGCGACGAGCATGCCCTTGTACACGATGGTGCGCGAGCTCATAGAGCACACGTAGAAGATCTTGTCACGCAGGGCAAACTCGGCGTCGGCCTTTTTCTCGATGGTGCGGCGGCACACGTACAGGCGGCGCTCAAAGGCGTCACCTGCCGGCGTGTCGTCCGGGCGGCCCAGGAAGGCCTGCAGGATGGTAGGCATGCAGGCGCGGGCCGTCTCGCCCAGGGCGTGCGGGTCGACGGGCACCTCGCGCCAAAAGAGCAGCGGCACGCCGGCCTCGGCGCAGCCCTCCTCAAACACGCGGCGGGCATCCTCTACGCCCTTGTCGTCCTGCGGGAAGAACAGCATGGCCACGCCATAGTCGCCCTCCGCCGGCAGAATCTGGCCGCACTTTTGGGCCTCTTTACGGAAAAAGTGATGCGGAACCTGGAACAGGATGCCAGCGCCGTCGCCGGTGTTCTTCTCGAGTCCCGTGCCGCCGCGGTGCTCCAAGTTGACCAGAATGGACAGTGCATCGTCCAGAATCTGGTGATGGCGCTCACCGTTGATATCGGCAAGCGCGCCGATGCCACATGCATCGTGGTCGAATTCGGGGCGATAAAGGCCCTGCTGCTGAGCGGAATCTGCCTGCATCGCGATCCTCCCCTAGATATTTTGACAGTCAGTTGAATAGGCATAGTAGGAGCATCGCCGGCCCGTTGTGTTTCCCGCCCGTTTCGAAACAATCGCGTAACGCGCGCGGGACATCTACGTCTTGCCATCAAACGCGTACATCAGCCTCCAAACATGTCAAAAAACGACATCTTTGGAGGCTGACGTACACCTTTTGGAGCAGAACAGCATGTCCCCAATGCACCAACCCATCCCCGCTGGACCAATATTTTGTTAGTCTTGGTTAACTTTTTGGCCTAAAACGGGTATCCTTTGCGACGTCAAACAAACGGCACGCACACCGTGCCAGATCAAGGAGGCCCCTATGGCGCACCAGACAGACCAACAGACGATGCAACTCGTCCTTATCCGTCACGGAGAGTCCGAGTGGAACAAGCTCAACCTGTTCACCGGCTGGACCGATGTTGAGCTCACCGACACGGGCCGCGAAGAGGCGGCAGCAGGCGGCCGTGCCCTCAAAGAAGCGGGTTTCGACTTTGACATCTGCTACACCTCGCGCCTCAAGCGCGCAATCCACACCCTCAACATCGTGCTCGGCCAAATGGATCGCGAGTGGCTGCCCGTCATCAAATCCTGGAAGCTCAACGAGCGCCACTACGGCGCGTTGCAGGGTCTCAACAAGGCCGATGCCGCGGCAGAGCACGGCGACGAACAGGTGCTTATCTGGCGCCGTTCCTTCGATGTCTGTCCGCCGGCGCTCGAGCCGGGCGACGCGCGCGATCCCCACACCCAGGAGCAATACCGTGATGTCGCACCCGATCAGCTGCCCTATACCGAGTGCCTCAAGGACACAATCGCCCGTGCCTGGCCCTATTTCGAAGACGAGATTCGCCCCCAGATGCTCGCCGGCAAGCGCGTACTCATCGCCGCACACGGCAACTCCCTGCGCTCACTCGTCATGAAGCTCGAGCACCTCACGCCCGAGGAGATCCTCAAGGTCAACATCCCCACCGGCGTGCCGCTCGTCTACACCTTCGATACCGATTTCAATGTCCTCGACAAGCGCTACATCGGCGACCCGGCGACCATCGCCGCCAAGATCGACGCCGTGGCCAACCAGGGCAAAGCGCACAAGTAGCCCCAACCCAAATCCGACGCGTGGCGCCGCACGACCCAGATGCGACGTCACGCCGCCCATGCACAGGAACGCACCATGCTCAACCATCTCAAACAACACTTTGGCTCCCGGCGCACCGGTGGTCACGGAGGCCTAGACGTCGCACGGCATATCGGCCCCGGGCTGCTCGTGACCGTCGGCTTTATCGATCCGGGCAACTGGGCCTCCAACATGGCCGCGGGCTCGCAGTTTGGCTACGCACTGCTGTGGGTGGTCACGCTGTCCACGATTATGCTGATCGTCTTGCAGCACAACGCGGCGCACCTGGGCATCGCCACGGGCGCCTGTCTTGCCGAGGCCACGACACGTTACCTCCCCCGCCTCGTCGGGCGTGCGATACTCGGCAGCGCCTATCTCGCCACGATCGCCACCGCCATGGCAGAGGTCTTGGGCGGCGCAATCGCACTCCAGATGCTCTTTGGGCTGCCCGTACGCGCCGGCTGCGTCATCGTGGCGGCGGCATCGATGGCGATGCTCATGACGAGCTCCTACAAACGCGCCGAGCGCTGGATTATCGCCTTCGTGGGCGTGGTAGGACTCTCGTTTTTGGCCGAGCTTGCACTAGTCAACGTCGACTGGCCGCAAGCCGCCACAAGCTGGATCACACCCAGTATGCCCACCGGCTCGGCCGCGATTATCGTAAGTGTCCTGGGAGCGGTCGTTATGCCCCACAACCTCTTCCTGCACTCCGAGGTCATCCAATCCATGCACTTCGAAGGCCAAGGCGAACAGGTTATCGAGGAACGTCTGCGCTACGAGCTCTTCGACACGCTCTTTTCGATGGGCGTGGGCTGGGCAATCAACTCGGCCATGGTCATCCTGGCCGCAACGACCTTCTTTGCGCACGGCATGGTCGTAGACGACCTCGCCGTCGCAGCGGCCACGCTCTCCCCCATCTTGGGTCCGGCGAGCTCGACCATCTTTGCCGTGGCGCTGCTGTTCGCGGGTCTCTCGAGTAGCGTGACGGCGGGCATGGCGGCGGGAACCATCACTGCGGGCATGTTCGACGAGGAATACGACATCCACGACCGACATTCCTCGATCGGGGTGGCGGTATGCTTCGTCGGCGCAGCGGCGGCGTGCTTGGTCGTCCCGAATCCTTTTGAAGGTCTCATCTGGAGTCAGGCACTGCTGTCACTTCAGCTGCCGATTACGGTCTTTGTGCTCATACGACTCACCAGTTCGCCCCGCGTCATGGGCAAATACGCCAACTCGCGCCCGCTCAACGCGTTGCTCGTAGGGATCGGTGTCGTCGTAACGGCGCTCGACGTCGTGCTGTTGACCGGGATGTAATGGAACGGGGGGTCCACCTAGACAAACGTCTCGATCTGTAACATCTAGACCCGCTTTTGATGTCTAGATGTTACAGATCGAGATCATTCCGAGGGACAGCTCCGTTTGTCTCAATCTGTAACACGTAGACCCCGTTTTTACCGTCAGATGTTACAGATTGAGATTTTGAGAATGATGGTTTTGGTTTGTCTCGATCTGTAACAAGTGGACCCGATTTCCGCTTCTAGATGTTACAGATCGAGACATTTCTTCAGCTCCAACCTTTTGTCTCGATCTGTAACAGATAGACCCGTTTTGAGCCGCCAGATGTTACAGATTGAGACAAACGGTCGACCGGACTCACGACAGACAGGATCGGCTAACAGCAGCCGTGATCCCTTGGGGACGGAAGAAAAGGGCCCCGGCCGGGATGACCGACCGGGGCCCTTGGACAGAGCTATGTTCGGCTTTCGCCGTGTGCCTGCGAGCTACTCCTCGACAAGCTCAAACTGATCGGGGCCGACGCCGCACACCGGGCACACGTAGTCCTCGGGCAGCTCGGGCGTATCGACCTCAACCTCGTAACCGCAAACGGTGCACACGAACTTATACGTCTTCTTCTCCTCAGCCATGATGTTCTCCTCTCGAACGTGACTGCTGGTGTACTTGCTTATTAGTTTATATTCTCAATAATATAATGCAAGTATTTTTAGAACATTTCTAGCCTTGATACGACGAAGCCTTGGGCGGCGTCTTGCCCTTTAACACCTTGTGGTAGTAGTCATAGGTCAGCGGGGCCTCGCCGCTCAGACGCTCGGCATCTTCGACCTCACCGATAAAGAGCAGGTGCGTGCCCACATCCACGGCATCAATCAGACGGCAGCTAAACAGCGCCGCCGCGTGCTCGGGCACATAGGGCATGCCCAGCGCGGTCTCGTGGGTCTCGTACTTGGCAAACTTGTCGTAATCGCTGCTGGTGCGGAAGCCAAAGTTGCCGATATAGAGCATGTCGGCGGTCTGGTCAATCACGGTCAGCGCAAAAGCCTTAGCCGATGCGATTACGCCGGACGTGACATTTTCCTTGTTCACGGCAACCGAGATGCGCGCCGGGGCGGATGTCACCTGCACCGCTGTGTTGATAACGCAGCCGGCACGCAGCCCGTCGGCCGCGGCACTCACCACATACAGACCGCTCGGCATCGTAAAGAACGCAGTTTTGTCCATAACGATCACTCCCCTAACCCAGGATTGAACCTCATGGATGTATGTACCCACAAAAAAGGCGACGCCCATAACGGACGCCGCCTTTGAGACATATGTGTCAGAACAGTAAGAAAGATGAGACGCCCGCAGTTGCGGTGAAATAGGGACTGAATAGCCCCTCAAACAGGCAAAACAGTCCGTATTCCACCGCAACTTATACAGAGTGCCTAGCGGTTGCGTTCCTTAAGGGCGCGGTCGATCTCGCGTTGGACATCACGCTTGGCCATGTCCTCGCGCTTGTCGTAGAGCTTCTTGCCGCGACCCAGACCCAGCAGCAGCTTTACGCGGCCGTCGGTATTAAAGTAGAGCTCCAACGGAACCAGCGCATAACCACGGTTGCGAAGTTTGCCGTCAAGAAAGTCGATCTCCTTGCGGTGCAGCAGCAGACGACGCCGACGGTCGGGATCGCGATTCCACACGCCACCATGGCTATAAGGGTGGATATGCAGGCCGACGAGCCAGCACTCCCCGCCGCGGATCAGCGCGAAGGTATCGGTGATCTGGCAGGCGCGCTCGCGAATCGACTTGACCTCGGTGCCACTCAGTTCAATACCGCATTCGAACGTCTCATCGATAAAGTACTCGTGATGTGCCGAGCGATTCTTGGAAATGAGTTTGCGCTCGCGCTTACTGGGCATCGCCGGCCTCCTTGGCTCCATCGGCGTTTGAGCCCGCAGTCTCGCGCTTTGCCTTGCGCTCGGCATTGAGCTCAGCATCGCTCTCGCGCACCAGTTTGATAATCGCCGCGCAGGCCTCCTCGCCCACCAAGTCGCGAGCACGTACCGTCAGGCGCGTCGCCTCCTGCTTGTCGCCGTCGCTTGCAGCATCGGTCGCGCACATAATCAGGCAGATGGCAATCTCGGCCGAAGGCGAGGTCGGCACGCCTTGCAGGGCCAATTCACCCATCACGTGGTCGTCGCTCTCATCAGCGGCATCCGGATAGGTGGTATGGATCTTGTTGAGCAGGCGCGTCGTATGCGCATCGTTGGGCGCCAGGCGCAGCGCCAGACGCGCGCAGCCCACGGCAGCCGAAATGTTCTCGGTCTCGGGCTCCAAGAAGTACTGACCTAGATTGGCGTAAGCGCGGGCGGCGCACTTGCCATCGCTTGCACGCTCCAGCACCGAGAACGAGAGCGATGCCCATTCCTGCTTGTCCTCGAGTGCGCGGAACAGCTCGGCCAAATCCAAGCGATAGTTGCAGTTCATGGGGTCCCAACGCACAGCCTGCATCAGGGCATTACGAGCGCTCACATAATCCTGCTGGCGAATGTAGGCAAACGCCATGTCAGAGTACAGGCGGTCAAACGGCACCTCGACCTGCACGAGCTCGCGCGGATCCTTCTCCACGCGGCGATAGGCCAAGCGCTCAAACTTGCTATCGAAGCTAAAGTATTGGCGCTTCTCCTCCGTCTTGCACTCAGCGTCGATATACTCCTCGGCGAGCTCCACCAGACGCTCCAGCAGCGGCGTCGCCGTAGCCAGGTCGCCCTGCGCCAGATAGTTCTCGGCATACGTGATGTCTTGCAAGCTGATGGGCAGGTCCATGACAACTCCTCGGTCCAGGCGGCAGGCTCAACGCGCCTTAAACATCGGTCAATACACAAAACCCGGGTCTCTTACGAGGCCCGGGCGTTCAATTTTGGTAGCCCGTACCAGATTCGAACTGGTGATCTCCGCCTTGAGAGGGCGGCGTCCTAAACCGCTAGACGAACGGGCCATATGTAGCAAATGCAATGGCTGGGATGGAGGGAGTCGAACCCCCATTGACGGAACCAGAATCCGCTGTCCTGCCATTAGACGACATCCCAATGACTGCATCGCTGCGCTCGGCTGTGCCTTTGCGCAAGAAAGAAATATACGGGAAGCCTCGCCGTGACGCAAGCCCTAATTTTGACTTTTTTGAAATTCAGTCAAATACGGCCAACACGTGAAGGACCTGTGAAGCACCAGCGACACCTACGGCGCCAAAGCCCGTAAAACATCCCACATCTACCGCTGGTAGATTACAACAATGCAGCACTCACGGCTGATGGCACAATCGAACCGTCATCATTGCACTGATATCGAGGCACCATGGACGAAGAGCTTGATTACCTATGGGAGACCCTGGGCCTCGAGATCACTGCTGACCTTTGGCCCGAACGGGACAAAATCCATCCCACACTGCGCCCCGCCATCACGGTGATGCAGGCAAAATACCGCCGTGCATCCTTTTTGATCATGCGGGTGTCATGGCACGCGGGACTCCCCGACCTTAAGCGAATCCAGGCAAGCCTCGTCGAGTTGTCCGGTATGCCGACCGTCATATCCGAGGCGCACCTAGAGCAGCGCCAGCGCGAGCGACTGCAACAGCAGCGGATTCCCTTTATCTGCCCCGGCGTTCAGGCATATCTGCCCTTTATGGACGAGGAGTACTGGAGCGGCAAGCCCAACAAACACGTAAAGGTCTACGATCCGCACGAATGGGCACAGCTGGCGGACTGACTGGGGCAGGCCCGCCGGCGGAAAGTGCGTCCCAGATTTCAAGCTCAAACTAGTCCCCACTTTCCCGTCGAGCCCTCAACCGGAAACCGTGTCCCACAATCGAAGCTCAGAATGGGACGTGCTTTCCGCAGCCACTACAGCAGCACCTCGGTCCAGGCCGCTTCCTTAAACCCAGGAATCGCAAAGTCGTCGCCCACCAGCAGCGGACGCTTGACCAGCATGCCGTCGGTCGCCAGCAGCTCGTAGCACTCCTGATCCGTCATGCCCGCATCCAGACGCGCCTTCAGGCCCAGCTCTCGATATTTCATGCCCGACGAATTGAAGAAGCGCCGCACCGGCAGCCCCGAACGAGCAATCCAGGTCGCAAGCTCATCAGCCGTGGGATTGTCCAAAACGATATCGCGATCGATATACTCTACCCCATGTTCGTCCAGCCATGCCTTGGCCTTCTTACAGGTCGAGCACTTGGGATATTCAACAAACAATACCGCCATGAGATTTCCTTTCTTAGAGAAAACAGGTGTCTGGAAAACTGCACATCGACGACCACTCGCGATTGCAGCCGTTATTGTAGTCAATGTCGAAGCATAGGCAGTCGCGATGTCTCGTCTTAAGGCTAGCGCCTCGCATGGGCGCCGATCGGCCGAGTCGCATGGCGCACCAACGCCGCCGCCAGCAATACCAACAGCATGGCGGTGACATAGCCCGCAGCATCGAATCCTAGATCGATAACGTCGAAATGCCTGCCGGGAACAAAGATCTTATGCACCTGATCGCCAACGGAGCAGGCGGCGCAAAAGAGCAATACGGGCACGCAACGGGAGCATACGCTCCACGGACGCCTGGAAAAGCAAACCACGACCACCGAGGCGAACAATCCGACGAAGAAAAACTCTACGGTACGGGCAACGCGGCGGACGTTTGTGCCCACCCACATGCGAATGGAAGCAAGTCGGCCAGACCGGACAGGCGGGGCAGCCAAATCGGTGCCCCCGGTCATTCCGTTCTCCGTCTGGGCTTCACCCGTGGCATCGGCAGCCTGAACGCCCGTAGCCTGACCCTCTACCACACGCGCGGTGGACTCGCTCAGCAACGACGTCTCCACCGCATTTTGCTCCGTCAGCACCCAGATCCCCGCCAGCGTTACGGCGAACAGAATGATCGCGGTCCATCCGATTATTTGTTTTACGCGCGCCAAGGGCCAACCTCCTTTTTTGAATATCAGCGAGTGTAGCCCCAAATGACATCGTCACCGTATCAAAATTTGAATCGCAACAGGAAGCGACAAAGCAACGCAAACCCCTACCCCGCCTCGCGCATCCAGCGATCGAACGTCCCCACGCACACGCCCAGGCACTTTGCTGCTTGGCTGCGGGTAATATCGCCTGCCTCATAGCTATCGCGCACCAGCTCAAACTGAGGAGGGCACGGCTTGCGAGGTCGACCGAAACGGACCCCTCGCGCCCGCGCCGCCGCAATTCCCTCCGCCTGGCGCCGATGGATATTCTCGCGCTCCACCTGCGCCACGTAGCTCAGCAGTTGCAGCACAATATCGGCAATCAGAGTGTTGGTCACATCCGGCGCGCCGCTGGCCCTGACGCGCGTGTCAAGCAATGGCATGTCCAACACCACAATGGCAACCCCGAGTTCCTTGGTAATGCGTCGCCATTCCTCAAGAATCTCGGAGTAATTACGGCCAAGTCGGTCGATAGAAAGCACCACCAGCACGTCCCCGTCTCCCAGGACGTGCAGCAGCTCGCGATAACGCGGTCGATCGAAGTTCTTGCCGCTCGCATGGTCGGCATAAATATTCGCCGAGCCCACGCCATAGGCACCCAGCGCATCCAGCTGCCGATTAAGGTTCTGATCGCGCGAACTCACCCGCGCATAACCGTACACCGTCGCCATCTCATCCCCGCTTTCTTGTAAACCTGCCAAAAAGGGACAGGTTTATTTTGGTAGGTTTTACCTCTCAAATAGCAGGTAAGCGGGCGGCCGAGCAGACGGCAAGGTAGCCACGATTCAAATGCGAAGGGCGGTCCCGAAAGGCCGCCCTCCGCTCCCCCACCATGAGTCGGGATTTGGCTAATGGATAAGCTTAAAGTCCAAGTGCCCACGCGTGGTATTGACGCGCGAGACCTCGATGATCACGCGCTGACCCAGTTCATAGCGAGTCCCCGTGTCGGCGCCCGTCAGCGTAAGCGCGTCCTCGTCGAACTCGAACCACTCGTTGCCCAGGCTCTTAATCGAAACCAGGCCTTCGACCTGCGTCAGGTCCAAGCGCACAAAGAGGCCCATGCTGCTAACCCACGAGACGGTTCCGGCATAGCGCTCGCCCAGACGGTCCTCATAGTACTGGGCAATCTTGATCTTTTGCGTCGCATGGCTGGCGGCATCTGCCGCGCGCTCGGCATCGCTGCATGCGCGGCAGATCTGCGGCAGAATGCGCGGCAGCGACTCGCGCCCCTTGCCGATCAGCCGCGGCGTACGGACCAAGGCGTCCTTGCCGCCGAGCTGCTCATAGGACAACTGCAGTTTGAGCACGCGGTGCACCACCAGATCGGGGTAGCGACGGATGGGACTCGTAAAGTGACAGTAGCACGGCGCGGCGAGCGCAAAGTGGCCCTCGTTGCGCGGCTTGTACAGCGCACGCTGCATGCTGTGCAGAAGCAGCGTGTTGACGAGCGGTGCGTTTGCCGTACCGGCGGCAGCATCAACTGCAGCCTGCAACTCATCGGGACTCCCCAGGGCAATACCGGCAGCACGGCGATCGTCGATGATGCCTAGCTGCGCCAGCGCAACGGCGGCACCGTGCAGGCTATCGGGGCTCGGATCCTCATGCACGCGATAGCAGGCCTCGATATCACGGTCCGCCAGCCACTCTGCAACGCACTCGTTGGCGAGCAGCATGGCTTCCTCGATAAGCGACGTGGCACACGAACGCTCACGCGCCACAATCTGCACGGGCACTCCGTCCTCATCCAATAGAGCGCGAATCTCGGCCGTGTCAAAATCGACTGAGCCGCGGGCGCGACGAATACGACGGCGAAGTTCGGCGAGTTCGTTAGCGGCGACAAGGAAATCGCCGAGGTCGATGTTGTAGCCGCGGGCGGCCTCCTCGCACGCAAGACCGCGCTCAAGCGCTTCCTCGCGCGAGGTCTCGGCAGCCTCAACATCCTCAGCCGCGCCCTCCAGCACCGAATACTCAACCGCGCCGGCACGCACCAGCAGAGCCTCGGCGCCGTCATAGTCCATACGCACACGCGAGCGAATCACGCTGGGGTACGGATCGTAATGCCGCACGCGGCCCTGCGCATCGAGCTCGATATCGACGGTAAACGCAAGACGGTCCTCGTCAGGGCGAAGCGAGCACAGGTCACAGGACAGGCGTTCGGGCAGCATGGGAAGCACGCGATCGGCCAGATACACCGATGTCGTGCGATGGCGAGCCTCAAGATCGATATGCCCGTCCCAAGCCACATAGTGTGAAACGTCGGCGATATGCACACCCAGCTTGTAGCCACCATCGGGCGTGCGCTCCAGCGAAATGGCATCGTCAAAGTCGCGCGCGTCGACCGGGTCGATCGTGATGACAAAGCGGTCGCGCAGATCGCGGCGGAGCGGGTCCTTAAGCGCCGCGGACACATCGAGCGAAAGCCCCTCGGCCTCGTCTAGCGCGGCCTCGGGATAGCTATCGGTATAGCCGTAACGCGCCATCACATATTGAACGCCCAAATCGGGCGCGTCATCTCCGCCAATGCGGCGTTCGATCGTCACAGTGCCCGATTCCAGGCGCGTCGGGTAGGTCAAAATGCGCGCGACAACAGCATCACCCGGGTGGACACCCAGACGATCCGCCGAGGCATCCTCGGGCAAAATGAAGAAATCGGCCTTCAGGCGCGAATCGAGCGGCTCAATCACACCGAGCGGACCGGCGGTCTGGTACGTGCCCACCACGCTTATAGCTGCGCGCTCAACCACGCCCTCGATCACGGCGCGACGCTCGCCATGCGGGCTGTTCTTAATGCTCACGGCAACGGTATCGCCGTCCATGATCTCACGCTTGCCGCGACCCATGACCTTGTAGTCGCCATTCTCGGTTATGACATAGGCACTGTGCTCATGGAGCTGCACGCGCCCGGTCAGGCTCGGACGGCATTCGCTGCGCACCGGCCCGCGCTTATTGCGAGCTCCACGCTTATGCTTGTTATTGCGCCCCATGGCGCCTCCTAACTATCGATTGCGAACTCCAAAGAGTCTACCCAAATGATTCGCTTTCCTGCCGTCCCCTAGGGATCAAAAAACGGGCCGCCCCATAAGAGACGACCCGTTGGAAGGGATGAATTCCAGGCATGCCTACACGCGCAGGTAGCGGCGCATGGCGATGGCAGAACCAAAGAAACCGATAATCACGCCGACCAGAATCAGCGTAGCATAGGTCACCAAGTAGTACTGCATCGGCAGGGCAAACGACATCCAGCCGATGCTCTCCTGCAGACGCGGAATCATCAGGTTGCGCAGCAGCTCCAGAACGCCGATGGAAAGCAACGAGCCCAAAATGGCCTGCAGTACGCCCTCGGTGATAAACGGGCCGCGAATGAAGCCGTTGCTGGCGCCGACCAGACGCATAATCGCAATCTCACGACGACGCGCCGTGATGGATAGGCGAATCGTGTTGTTGATGAAGATGAAAGCGATAAAGGTCAGAAGGCCAACGAGCACCACGGCGGCGATGCGGATGTAGTTGGTCACCTGGAACAGGCGGCTCACTGCCTCCTGGCCGTACAGCACGCTCGCGTTGACGTCGCCGTCATCCACGATCTTCTGGAAATCGGCATCCTTCTTGAGCTTCTCTGCCGTGCTCTCGACCTTGGACGGATCGTCCATCTCAATAGCGAAGGAAGCCGGCAGCGGGTTCTGGCCATCGAGCGCGCTCATGGTGGCGTCGGCGTTGCCCGACATCTTGCTCGTATACTCGGCCTTCGCGTCGTCCTTGTCCTTATAGGTCACGGACTTGACGTTATTCCACGTCTTAAGCTCGGCCTCAAAAGCCTGAACATCAGCCTGATCGGCGTCATCACTAATGAACGCGTTGATGACAACCTGATCCTCGACGGTGCCGATCACGGAGTTCAGCACCGCGGAGCCCATGATGAACAGGCCGATGATAAACAGCGAAAGGAAAATCGTGATGACGGCGCCGAGCGAGGTAGTCCAGTTACGGAAGAAGTGGCTGATTGCCTCTTTGAAGGAGTAGCCCACGTTAGTTGGTGCCATAGTTGCCGTAACCTCCCCTCTCCTGGTCGCGGATAACGTGGCCGCCCTCGAGGGCGATCACGCGACGGTGCATGCTATCGACCATCTCGCGGTCGTGCGTGGCGACGATCACGGTGGTGCCGGTGCGGTTAATACGCTCGAGCAGCTTCATGATGCCCAGCGAGATCGCCGGGTCGAGGTTACCCGTGGGCTCGTCGCAGATCAGCAGCGGCGGACGGTTGACCATAGCGCGGGCGACGGCAACGCGCTGCTGCTCGCCACCGGAAAGCTGGTCGGGCAGCGAGTCCATCTGATCGGCCAGACCGACCAGACGCAGCACCTCAGGCACCTGACTGCGAATGACGCCCTTGGGCTTGCCGATGCACTGAAGGGCAAACGCCACGTTTTCGTAGGCGGTCTTTTGCGGCAGAAGCTTAAAGTCCTGGAACACGGCGCCAATCTGGCGGCGCAGGAACGGAACCTTGCGGTTCTTGATCTTCATGAGGTCCTGACCGGCAACCAGGATGCGGCCGCTCGTCGGCTTGACGTCGCGGTTGAGCGTCGACAGCAGCGTGGTCTTACCCGAACCGGAGTGACCGACCAGGAAGACGAACTCGCCCGGATAGATCTCGATGTTGATGTCGTCGAGTGCAGGCTTGTTGGGCTGTGCCGGATAGATCTTGGTGACATGCTCCATAAGGATAACGGGCTCGACACCGGCCTGCTTGGCCATCTTCTTGCGGCTGGCCTGCGGATCGATGGGCGCAAACACCGACGTAAAATCGGGGTTGTTGAGCGCGTTATCGAGGCTTGCGACCTCGGCCGCCTGATCGCTCTCGACCACCGGGGCAGCAGGCTGCGTGGGGTCGGGAATAGCGGCAAAGAGACCGGACTGCGCAGGCTGAGGAGCCGGCGTCGCAGGGGCCATGGGGTCGGGAATGCCGGCCATGGTAGGCTGCGGCGTGGCGGCACCAGCCTGAGGCTGCTCCACGCGAGCGGTCACGGCCTGAACGGGCTCAAAACCCGCCGTGCCGGAAAGCGCGACATCGCTGGTTGGATTGTAGGCAAAGGGATCGGATGCCGGCTGTGCCTGATCTGCCGGCCGAGCGGGGGCCTGAGCAACAGGCTGGTCCTCTGAATCCGGAGTGGCGAAACGGCTGCCCTGGACGCCTGTCTGCGTCTTGGGGGCATCATCGCCCGCACCGGAGGTACGGAAGTGGTTACCCACTGGTGCTCCTTATCGTCGTGCGTTTAAACTACATGAGCGCTTTGTATTTTAGCAGCATTAGCTTTGCTGCACATAAGAAGCATGGCGTGCTTAGGGATCCCGTCGG
>CABUQK010000029.1 GCA_902493615.1 uncultured Collinsella sp. | reverse complement strand
GGGGCGGGCGTCGGTGACAGCGTCCCCGTCTCCCCCGCCGCAACTACACGCTGCGTCCAAGCCGGCATGGCAGCTTGTTCGGTCTGCGAGGCAGGCTCGTTCTGTGCAATCTGCTCATGCTGCATCAGCGACAACTCGCCGCACCCGGCAAAGCCCTCAACTTCGTCGAGTTCATCCGCCAGATTCACGCCGTGCACGTATCCCATATCTACAGCCGGAGAGTCGCCAGCATGCTGCGCCGGCCCTCCGGCGTCATCGTATACAAGGGGGTTCCGGGGGCGCCGACCATGCTCGGCTTCCGCTTTTCCATAATCATCCACACGCGGGCCTCTTGTAGCGCGAGGCGCCCCGGGTTCCCTATCAACAAAAGCATCGGGCTCAATCGTCATACGCCGATCGGAATCAACCGCTCCCTCGCCCGCGCGCCCGTTGCCGCATATGCTGTGCGCAGCGATGACCTCGGTCGCCCCCGCGCGAAACAGCCCCTCGATATCCGACGGATCGAGTGCTTCTATCAACACGACCACGCGACTCACGCGGCCTTCGGCCGTCAGGCGCGCAACAGTCTTGCGCACATCTTCGGTATCAAACAGAGACGCCGCGATGATGGCAGCCCCGCGGCGCGACGGAAACGCCCGGGCCATGGAAACCAGCCCGTCCAGGTCACCCACACGAAGCACCTGTGCACCCGCATCACGGCCCTCGACTTCCCGCTGCAACAGCCCGTAATCGCCGCACGCGCAGCACGCAAGCCAGATCGCCTTCATCACTCGTCGCCTCCGCTCTTTTTGCCGCGCGCCGTGGCGGGAATCGTCAAGCTGACCGTTCCCTTGCCCGAGGCTCCCAGCAGTTCCTTGACGTCTTCGGGGTCAGCCGCCAGCGTCACCCATTCGATCTTGCCCTCGCGCGTGGCACCGGAATCCTCACTGGTATCGATCACGTGCGCGCCGCACAGTCGATCGGTTACGCCGTCTTTTTGCACATACACATCCACGTAGCTGCCCACGCCCGTAGCACCGCCGACCGAGTGCTCGGCATCGACCGCCACCGAAACGGCGACCTTGCCCTTAGGCACCTCGAGCTTGTGGCTCTCGGCCTTGGTGTAGACATTGCAGATCACGGCGTTTTTGGGAATACGCGAAGTCGTCACGTCGCCGCGCACCTGGCGCAGCTCGGTCGCCGCGTCACGCGGCAGCAAACTCGTCAGCCATTCCTGGGTTATGACATTGGTCTCATCGAGGGTCTCGCCCACATCGATATCGCGCGCCGCGACGCATACCTCGACGCGATCGCCTCCGTACTTGGCCAAGGTCTCAGCCTGGACCTGTTCGGCTTGCGAGCGAATCGACGAGCCGTAAACCATGCAGAGCAGAGCAGCGAGCACGCCCGCGACCAGACTGATGGCGATACGCTTGCTCTTGTTCACGGCCGCTCCTCTCATGGCAGTGCCGGGCGAATGCCCGTACCACCATTGTCTGGGCGGTCAGAGCGCAAAGCGGCGCAATCGCGATCTTGGTTTTCGATGTCAAACCAATCGCTGACCAAAAGCTGACCAGCCCGTCAAGCTCGTGGCAAGGTTTTGGTCAGCACGTCAACAAACTGCATGTTTCGAGGCTTTTCCGCAGGAAAAAAGCCGTCTCCCGAACAGTTGGGAGACGGCTGTCATAGGAAAAATCAATTACAGATGAACATCGGGATCGAGCATTTGAGCGCTCACGCGCATGGATGACGCCAGGTTTTGGAACGTTTCCAGACGCAGGCTGTCGATCTGCCCGGCGTCCTCAGCCTCGCGAACGGCGCAGCCCGGCTCATGGGTATGTGTGCAATCGCCAAACCGGCACGCGCGCGATGCCTCGACAATCTCGGGGAAGGCGCGCGCCAGACCACGCTCGTGACCCACGAGCGGTAGACTGCGCAGGCCCGGGGCATCGGCGATCACGCCGGCGTCGCCCGGCAGCGCCACCATCACGCGCGCGACGGTAGTGTGACGGCCCTGGTCGTCGCGTTCGCGCACACCGCCGGTCGCCAACGTATCGTGGCCCAGCAGTGCATTGAGCAGCGTCGACTTGCCGGCACCCGACTCGCCCAGAATCATGGCGCAGCTCCCGGCAGGCACGCAGGCACGGACCTCGTCCAGGCCGCGGCCCTCGGCAGAGGACGTCACGATCACGCGCACGTCCGGACCCACCAGGCGGCGCACGCGGTCCAGATCGCGTTCGAGCTCCTCGGCATCGCAGCGGTCAGCTTTGGTGAGCACCACCACCGGCTCGGCATCGCAGTCGAGCGCCAACACCAGCGAGCGCGCCACGCGGTCGAGCAGCACCTCACCGGCACCGAGCGCCTGCACGATTAGCACGCTATCCACGTTGGAGCAGAGCACCTGACGCTCTCCGCGGGCACGGCCGCGCCAACGCTCAAAGCTCGTACGGCGCGGCAGCACGCACTCAATCACACCCATATCGTGCCCGGGAGCGCGGCGCACCGCCACACGGTCGCCCACAGCGGGCAGCAGGACCTCGTCCTCGCCGCGCGACTTGGCAAACCCCACGGCATGCTCGGCACGAAACGTGTCATCGGCAGTCGCCACCAGTGGAAACCCGCGATCCAAGCGCACCACGGCGCCAAGCTGCATCTGCTCGGGTTCCTCGGCATGTGCGCAAAAATCGTCAAAGGCAGTCTGCTGGGCTTCATCGACCGGCAGGTCATCAAACGCCGGAACATCCTGCAGCGCGTCAAGTCCCGGCACGTTTGCCAGCAGCTCCTCGGCAGACGCGGGGGCTTCGGTCGCGAGCTTCCGACGACGATCGCGCTTAGCCCGCGCCCCCGTCGTCTTTTTCTTCGCCTTAGCCTTCGCCTTGCCCACAAGCGCCTCCCAGCACCATAAATCACAACTGAGCAGGTATTTTAAATCAAAAAGAGCTGGCCGGGCAAAGCCCGACCAGCTCACAAACTTTCCCTCAGCCCTTTTCATCCGCACGGAAGAAAAGCCAGCAAGGATACCGCAGGGCCCGCCCCGGAAGCCCTTTCTCCCGAACGATCCCGCAGCGCGAAGCGCGAAAGGGCGTGGGGCGGGCCCGGACGAGTACGCTACTCTTTCTCCACAGCGCGCATGATCGCCTTGTAGATCTCCATCAGCGGGATGATCAGGAAGGCCAGGCCCAGCGCGGCAAGAACGCCCTTGAGCTCAAGCGTCACGGGGCCAAAGAACATCTCGGCAAGCGTCGGCTGCACGGTCACGATCACCGTCAGCACCAGTGCCAGCGCGGCAGAAGCCCACAGCCACTTGTTCTGCTTCTTCATGGTGAACAGCGACGCACGACGGCTGCGCATATTGAAGCAGTGGAAAATCTCGACCATGTTGAGCGTGATGAACGCCATCATCACGCCTTCCTCGTCAGCATTGCCGGCGATCATATCGGCGATGTGGATGTAGCCCATGTCAAAGTACACGCCCACAAAGAAGCTCGCCAGCACCAGCACGGTGATGATCAGACCCTGGACCACGCAGTCCAGGCCCATATTGCCGGCAAAGACACCGTCCTTGGCGTTGCGCGGCTTGCGCTTCATGATGTCGCCCTCGGCATCCTCCATGCCCAGCGCGAGCGCGGGGAAGCAGTCGGTGACCAGGTTCACCCACAGCAGCTGCACCGGCTGGAAGATGGTAAAGCCGATGAGCGTGGCGATAAACACCGAGAACACCTCGGCAAGGTTGGCCGAAAGCAGGAACTGGATGACCTTGCGGATGTTGTCGTAGATGCGGCGACCCTCTTCGCAGGCACCGATGATGGTGGCGAAGTTGTCGTCGGCAAGCACCATGTCGGCAACGTTCTTGGTGACATCGGTACCGGTGATGCCCATGCCAACGCCGATGTCGGCACGCTTGATGGACGGGGCGTCGTTGACGCCGTCGCCCGTCATGGCCACGATCTGGTCGCGCGACTTCCAAGCCTCGACGATGCGGGTCTTATGCTCGGGCTGGACGCGGGCGTACACGCCGTAATCCTCGATGTGCGCGTCGAGCTCCTCGTCGCTCATGCGATCGAGGTCGGCACCGGTGATGGCATGGCTGCGGTCGGTGACGATTCCCAGCTGCTTGGCGATGGCCACGGCGGTGTCGATGTGGTCGCCCGTGATCATGACGGTGCGGATACCGGCATCGTGCGCCTCGCGGATGGCGTCGGCGACCTCGGGACGAACCGGGTCAATCATGCCGGACAGGCCGCAGAAGACCAGGTCATGCTCGAGCGCGGCGGGACTGCAGTCGGCCGGGACCTCGGTGTAGGTGCGGCTTGCCAGCGCCAGCACGCGCAGGGCCTCGTCGGCCATGGCCTTGTTGGCGGCCACGAGCTCGGCACGATGCTCCTCGGTCAGGGGGACGACCTTATCGCCCTCGTAGATATGGGTGCACAGGCCGATCACCACGTCGGGCGCGCCCTTGGTGTACTGCTCATACTCGCCGTCCAGGGTCTCGACAACCACGGACATCATCTTGCGGCCCGAGTCGAACGGGGCCTCGCCCACGCGCGGGTGCTCGGCAGTCAGGCCAGTGAGGCCCGCCTTACCGGCGTCGTTGACGAGCGCGCACTCAGTCGGCTCGCCCACGGCCTCGCCCAAGTCCTCGTCCCACTGGGCATCGGAGCACAGCGCCATACCGGCCAGGAACTTCTCCTTAGGCGCGGCGAGTTCGTGCTTGACGACGGTCATCTTGTTCTGGGTGAGGGTACCGGTCTTGTCGGAGCAGATGGTCTGCGTGCAGCCAAGGGTCTCGACGGCAGAGAGCTTGCGGATGATTGCCTGACGCTTGGCCATCTTGGTCACGCCAAGCGACAGCACGATGGTCACGACGGCAACCAGGCCCTCGGGGATGGCGGCGACGGCAAGCGAGACAGCGACCATAAAGGTGTCGAGCAGGGCGGTCGGGTCGGTAAGAACGTTGCCCACGCCGTGGCGGATGATATCGACACCAAAGATAACGACGCAGATGACGATAACCATGATGGTGAGGATGCGGCTGAGCTCGGCAAGCTTCACCTGCAGCGGCGTGAGCTCTTCCTTGGCCTCAGCCAGGGCACCGGCGATCTTGCCCATCTCGGTATCCATGCCGGTACCGACTACGACGGCGCGGCCACGGCCGTACACCACGGTGGAGCCCATGTAGCACATGTTCTTGCGGTCGCCGAGCGGCACGTCATCGGTGCCGGTGGCGAGCTCGATCACGTTGGCATGCTTCTCGACAGGCACGGACTCGCCGGTGAGTGCAGCCTCTTCGATCTTCATCGTGGCGCTCTCGAGCACGCGGCAGTCGGCCGGGACGGAGTCGCCCGCCTCGAGCATGATCACGTCACCAGGCACGAGCTCGGCGCTCGGCAGGTGCACGAGCTTGCCGTCGCGCAGCACCTTGGACTGCGCCGCGCTCATCTCCTGCAGGGCCTCGAGGGCCTCCTCGCTTTTAGCCTCCTGGACCACGCCCAGCACCGAGTTGACGATAACGACGAACATGATGATGGCGACGTCGGCAAAGTCCGCCTCGCCCTTGACCATGCCCGTGAGTGCACTGATGACGGCGGCAACGATCAGCATGATGACCATGGGATCGGCCATCTGCTCAAAGAAGCGCTTCCACAACGGCGTCTTCTCGGCTTCCTCGAGCTTGTTAGGGCCTGTCTTGGCGAGGCGCGACGACGCCTCGTCGTTGCTCAGGCCGAGGTTCTCATCGACACCTTGGTCGCTGAGTACCTCCGCCGCGGCGGACAGGTATTCCTTTTGCATATAGAGTCCCCTCCTGGGATTCGGGCCACTCAGCAGATTGATGCCCGATCATAATTCCCAGGAGAAGGGCAAGGGCTCATCAAGGCTGCCGTGCTGAGCGGCAGTTGATAGTGGAGCTATGGTACCCCAAAGCGGCGCGTCTAGCCAAAACATTCCAATTGGAAACACGGTTCGAGTGCAACGATGCAGACCGTGTGATGCTCAACATTGATAAAACGTTTTTTCTTCGGCGCATCGTCAAACTGAAATATCGCCCAGATAGCAGCGGTCAGAACGGTTGATAAAGTTTTTTCATATACCGTTTTTACCGCAAAAAATGAACTTCTAATTCGGCATACGGTCGATTTTTGGGGGTGTTCGGTCGTCATTTCGTTATAATCATCTCAGTTTTATTTCTTATGGTTTATCTATCAGCGCAAGACGATGTCAGATGGAGGTCTGAATGTACAAGCGCACTAAGATTGTATGCACCATGGGTCCCGCCTGCGATAGCGACGAGACCATCCGTGAGATGATCAAGGCGGGCATGAACGTCGCCCGTTTTAACTTCTCGCACGGATCCTACGACGAGCACCACGGTCGCATCGAGCGCGTCCGTCGTATTTCCAAGGAGCTCGGTCTGCCCGTCGGCATCCTGCTCGACACCAAGGGCCCCGAGGTCCGCACCGGCCTTCTGGTCGATGGCAAGAAGGTTGCCGTCAAGACCGGCGATAAGATCGTCGTCACCGCCCAGCCCACGTCCGAGGATTTCCACGGCACCGCTGAGCACATCTCCCTCGACTACCTGGCTCTGCCCTCCGAGGTCGAGAAGGGCTCCCTTATCCTGATCGATGACGGTCTGGTTGCCCTCGAGGTCGAGTCCGTCGACGGCCAGGACATGACCTGCGTCGTCAAGAATGACGGCCTGATCGGCGAGCGCAAGGGCGTCAACATGCCCAACGTCAACATCTCGCTGCCCGCCATCACCGAGCGCGATCGTCAGGACATCCTCTTTGGCCTGACCGAGAACATCGACTACATCGCCGCTTCCTTCATCCGTGACGGCGAGTCCGTCCGCGGCATCCGCGAGCTTTGCCGCGAGAACGGTGGCGAGCACGTGACGATCTTCCCGAAGATCGAGTGCGCCCTGGGCGTCGAGAACTTCGACGAGATCCTCGAGGCTTCCGACGGCATCATGGTCGCCCGTGGCGACCTGGGCATCGAGATCAAGCCCGAGCTCGTTCCGCACATCCAGAAGGAGATCATCGCCAAGTGCAACGCGGCCTACAAGCCCGTTATCACCGCTACGCAGATGCTCGACTCCATGCAGCAGAACCCGCGCCCGACGCGCGCCGAGGTTGCCGACGTTGCTAACGCCATCTACGACGGCACCGACGCCGTTATGCTCTCTGGCGAGTCCGCTGCCGGTAAGTACCCGGTCGAGGCCGTTAAGATGCAGGCCAGCATTGCTCTCGAGACCGAGAAGTACCTCCCGGCCCACGCTCCGCTCGAGGTTCCGGCCGACGCTCATGGCACCCGCGTCGTCAACAACGTTGTGGGTATGTCCGCTGTGAACATGGCTACCACCGTTGGCGCCAAGTGCATCACCGTGCCGACGACCACCGGTCGTACCGCTCGCCTGATCTCGCACTTCCGTCCCAACATGCCGATCTGCGCGTTCTCCCGCCACGAGTGGGCCGTCCAGCAGATGATCATGTACTGGGGCGTTATCCCGCACCAGGCCGAGATTACCCAGGGCACCGTCAACGGCACGATCGTCAAGGCGATCGAGACCGCTAAGGAGCTCGGCTACGTCAAGACTGGCGATTTGACCGTCGCTACCGCCGGCGATCCCCGCATGAGCGTCCAGCTCGAGGACAAGGTCTCCTCGACCAACGTCGCTTACGTCGCTCAGGTGCGCTAAATCGCACTTGCAAGCACACTTGCATTGCAAAGGGCCCGGAAGGCAAAGCCTTCCGGGCCCTTTTTCTGTGCACCGATGCCTACCGCACGACATGGCACGCACCCATTTCATTACCAAAAGCGCGAAATCCACCCTTCGAGACCCAATGAATAAAGTCCCAAGCGCTAAAAGTGTTCGCCCGGTGGCAAACCCACACCTTAACCGACGCTGCTAAATCGTTTTAGCAAGAGCCGGATTGACCTGCTTTTCGGAAGTATGCGGCAAATTCTGATACCTCCGAGCACACCCCGTTTTTTCGCAACAAAATGCCTGATAAACTAGCCTCAAAAGCCAGGTCTGCTCACAAGGTTTAGATTTTGCCGCATACTTCCGAATTGACACTGGCATCGCACGGTCCAAAAGCATATTTCGACCAGGAGGACGTCATAGACCTGACGCTATGCGGTCAATCCGCTTTTTACTATCCCCGTATCCCGCCACAGATATTAGGCCTTTACCCTGCCATTAGCCTTGGCAATATGGATCGCAGATGTTGCGGCCTCGGAAGTCATGCAGTTGTAAAAGACCTGCTTCACGCACCGCTTCACAGGATTGTATTCACTCGGGCACAATCCGGGTCGCGAAGCCTGTTTAAATCGCACCTCCTGACCCAAGAGCCGCCTCCCGGGTCGTTTAGGCAAACCGAGCATGGGTTTGATGTCACATCGCCCGAGTTCACACTGCTCAACCTTGCTACGCAGGTCTCACGCAACCAGCTGCTTATGGCGTGTTATGAGATGTGCAGCTCGTTTGCTGTGTATACACCCTGCAAACGAGCGCAACGGCAACTTGATGAAGCTATTTCGCTTAAGCTCATTCCACCCAACTGCGGCTGGGAGCGGGTTATCGACGTCAACGGCAAGGATACCAACCTGTGGAAGCGCACGCCGCTTCTTTCCGCAGCGGATATCGCCGCGTTCGCCAAGCAGGCCACAGGCCTGCGCGGTGTTAAGCAGCTCCGCTGGGCCGCCGAACGCATGACAGGACAGACCGCCTCGCCCTTCGAAGTACAGACCTCCATGCTTATCTCGCTCCCCCGCGACGAGGGCGGCATGGGCATCAACATCGCAAACAACGTGCGCATCCCACTCAGCGACGTCGCGCGCTCACTGTATGACAAAACCTGCTGCTACGCCGATATCCTCATCGAAAGTGTCACCGACAGCATGGGCGTCATTCTGGAATGCCAAGGCCGCTCCGCCCATGACAGCGAAGCCGCAAGCCTCTCCGATGCCGAGCGCACCACCGCCCTCACAAGCATGGGCTATGACGTTATCCAGATAACCTATGAGCAAATCAAGGACAAGAAGAGTTTTGATAGCATCGCCGAGCTCATTCATAAAAAGGCGGGGCTCCCCTACATCCCAAAGACCGATCAGGAACGCACCACCGAAGATGCCCTGCGACGGGAGCTGTTGGTCAATTGGGATGAACTGTTCACCGTTAAGCCGGCCCGTTAGCAGCTAGCGATCAGGGGGACTGCGGGGACGTCAGAAGCGGCAACGCGAGTCGCAAAGCCTGTCTCGGTCAGCTCGATGACCTCGGTAAACGTTGCATCGAAAAACTCCTCGGTTAGCAAGCGATACGGCGGATGATCGGGCTCGCCAGGGTTCTCGCGTACAATCTCGTGCATGACGCCGATGGTCTTGAGCACATACTCCTTATGGATGGGATACTGCCCAAAACGCGTCGCAGCGGTATACAGGCGATCGGTCGCGCGCGGGATGGAGACAATGCCCAGCGTCTTGCCAAACCAGTCAAAGTCGCCTTGCTTTTTAATGCGGAACTCCTCACACGGCTTGCCGCCGTGCGCCTCCAGGTACTGATTCACGCGCGTGTTCCATACGGTATCGGCCACCAGATGCGACCAGACGCCCAGTGTCAAATCGAGCAACGACTGCGCCACATCTTCGGACGCAAGCGAGAACTCACAGGCGCCGGGACCGACAACCGGCTCGGCATCCTTGTAGCGCTGGGGATAGTGCACGCGGTTCAGCCGCTCGCGTTCCTCGACAATCGAGGTAGCCTCAGCGGGTTCGCCCGCGGGTGCGCCTTTAAGCAACGGCGCCACATAGGTGTCCCAAAACTCATGCTCGCGCGGCTTAGGGATGGGCTCAGGCTTGGCAAAGTGCGTAATGCGGTACGGGATGGGATCGGCAATGCCGGGAACCATATAGCCCACGAAGATATCCGGAACCACGCAGCCAAACAAAAAGGCATTGCGGTCGCGCACGCTCTTGGCAAGCGTCCCAGCACGCGCCAGCAGTCGTTCCGTCTGAGCGATATGAATATTCCAACTTGGCATAGCCACCCCCGTAAAACCCGGATAACTATACCATTCACGGCAAGCCACGCGCACGGCCGCAGCCCTACTACGCAGCAACTATTCCGCAGTGCCGCTTTCGGTTCCATACGATGCCACGGGCGCCTCGACCACATGGTGATATCGATCGATATAGATGGCACGGGCACCCAGGCGTCGCACCAAATCCTGGTGATGTGTGCTCATCAAGACCGTCTTACCCGCCGCGACGTAGGCCAGCAAGAAGTTGACCACGATGTCGCATGAATCCTCGTCGAGCCCATTGGTAGGTTCGTCGAGGACCAAGATATCTGGGTTCATCGACACCACCGCAGCCAGCGCAACGCGCTTCTTTTGCCCGCCCGAGAGCTGATAGGGAGAGGCGTCGGCAAGGTCGGTAACCTGGAACAGCCCCATGGCATCGCGCACGCGGCGCTCGAGCTCGTCTGCCGGCAGCCCCATCTGGGCGGGGCCAAACGCGACCTCCTCGCCGACCGTGGCGCAAAAGAGCTGCACATCGGCATTCTGGAACACAAAGCCCACGCGCTGATGAAAACGCTGAGCGGCCGCGGAATCCTTTAGAAACGCCGCATCGATCACGTGCCCGTCAAACAGGTATGCCCCTGCGTCCGCGAGTTCAAGGCCGTTGATAAGGCGCATAATCGTCGTCTTACCGCAGCCGTTGGGACCGAGCAGGGCAACGAGTTCACCACGATCGACCTGCAGCGACACACCATCGACAACCGTATGCCCCGCATAGGAGAACACCACGTCGCGTAGCTCGATGAGCGGCGCGACCTCGGCGCCGCCCGCACCGTTCGTGCCCGCCGCACTATTCATATCGATCGTCAAAACGTCGCCCTTCCCTACTCACATCGACGGCTCGGCCGCCCGCACTACAGCACGGCGCACAACACTGACAGCAGCGCCACGCCGGCCGCATAGACCGCATCGCGCCAGCCAAACCCGGCGCGCGCGGGCGCCGGATACGTACCGGCAAAGCCGCGGCAAAGCATAGCCTCGTCCATCGCGCGGCTGCATTCCATCGCCTTGATAAAGGTCATGCCCATGATACCCGCGATCGAATCGGTACGCGAAAATCCCTCAGGCGCACGACCAACGCTGCGCAGCATGACCGATTCGCACAAATTGTGCGCCGTGCGACCCAGCACCTCGATGTGCTTGAGCGCCATATCAAACGTAAAGATAACTTCGTCGGGTAGATGCAGCATCTTGAGCGCCGCCGACATGTGGCTCCACGTGAGAGTCCACGAAACGCCCAGCACCAGCGTCACGTTGATGAAGGTCTTGAGCGCAATCTTGAGCATGGCGCCCGCGGCAGAAGCGTCCAGCAGCAAGGCGGGCAGCGCCAGAACCACGGCAAACCCCGCGGCAGCCAACGCCGGCACAAAGGTTGCCCGCAGCCCGCGTACGGGGCGCACGGCAACGAGCACCAGCGCGATAGCCGCCATCAACATGAGGTACAGCGGACTCTGCGTCAGACACACGCACAGGACGCAAACGAACATCCCCACCAGGCGCACCGGAGCCGAAACGCAAGAAAGGGCGCGGTCGACCATCGACCCGCCCTCGTGCGCGCCTCCACCCAGGCGAACCCGCTCAAGCAGGCTCGCCAGGTGCAGGACATTCTTTTGCATCACACGATGCCGAGCCCCCGCGGGCTCGTAACGCTGCTCGACCGCAAGCCAGCTAGGCAGCTCGGCTATTGCCATGAGCACCGCTTTCCTTGACCGTCAGCGAGACCAGGCGGAATACGATAGTGAGCACCGCCACGCCAATCACGCCCGAAAGAATATACATCGCGGCCTGGCCGGCAAAGCCAAGGCCCTGCTCCTCGGAATAGGCCTGCAGATAATCGCCCGTGGGCAGAGCGTCGGCAAAGGTCGGGGTATCGAGGCCGACCGAAGCCTGCAGGCTGTCGTCGCCAGCCTCCTGAACGGCGGTCGCGGCGCCCTCAGCGTCCCACTCGCCCCATGCGTCACCGGTGGCCAGCAGGCCCAGCGGCGTGGCCACGACAAGCACGGCAACCAGGATGAGCGTGGGGACCAGCGAGGTCTTCTTGGCAGCAGCGCCCTCGGCAGCAAGCTGGCCATCGACGGCCTCGGGCCCGACGATAATGCTCGGCGCCGTCTTCTTAATGAAACCGTAGATGGCGGCTGTCGCCACGCCCTCGACCACGCCGGCAACCAGCATATGCGGGATCATCATGGCCGGAATAGCCACAGACAACGGGAAGGGGCAGTACAGCGGCGCGCCCGAAGCATTCGTGAAGAGCATCGGCTGAATACCAAACTCGATTGCCGCGCACAGGGCCGCCAGGCACAGGCCGACCCAACCGCTCACGATGGCAGAAACCGAGGTGCCCCAGCTCTTGTCGTGCAGACGGCTGTTGAGCGCACGAAACACGATAGCGGCGGCAAACGGCAGCACAAAGGCCATGTTAAAGCAGTTGGCGCCAAACGACAGAACGCCGCCGTCGCCAAATAGCAGCGCCTGCAGCGCCAGCGCGACCGAGACGGCAATGGCAGCGGCCTCCGGGCCCAACAACAGCGCGATGAGCGCGCCGCCAACGGCGTGACCAGTGGTACCGCCTGGCAGCGGCACGTTGAACATCATGAGCAAGAAGGAGAATGCGGCGCAGATGCCCAGGAACGCCATATGCTCGCGATCGAGCGTGGCGCGCACCTTTTTGATGCAGTGAACCCATACGGGCACCATCGCCACTGCCATGACGGCATCGGTCTGCGGGGACAGATAATTATCTGGAATGTGCATATACGCCTCCCGGTTGTTGGCGCACAGAATTGCAACGCCGCCTGAATTACCTTGTCAGTGTTACGTAATGTCAGATTCGTAACACGCCGCGGGCTATCATAGCAAAACGGCGCACTGCCGACAAAGCAGCACGCCGTTATGTAATGCGCGTGTCATATATGCAGGCTCAGCAGCGCCTTATATCGAGCATAGCAGTCACGTAGGACTCGGCGGCAGCCACCGCTGGCCTATACCCGGCGCAAATCCTAGCCGCGGACCTCGCCGTTTACGCCCTTGCACACCTTGGTGACAATCTTCTGGTGCGCCTTCTCGACCTCTTCGCTGGTGAGCGTGTGGTCATCGGAGCGATACGTAAGCGCAAAGGCCATGGACTTCTTGCCCGCTCCGATGCGGATGGGATCGCGGTAGACGTCGAACAGGCGCACGCCCTCGAGCAGCTTGCCGCCGGCGCTGGTAATGCGGCGCTCAAGATCCTCGCAGGTCACAGCGTTGTCGACCACGATAGCAAGGTCGTGCTCAACGGCAGGGTACTGCGAGAACTCGCGGTAGTTCTCCTGGTTGCGAGCGCCCTTGATCAGCTTGTCCAGATCGAGCTCAAAGGCAACGACGACCTCGTCGATGCCCATGGCTTCGCGCGCCTCGGGGTGAATCTCGCCGACCCAGCCCAGCACGGTGCCGCCGGACAGAACCTCGGCCGCACGACCCGGCTGCAAGAAAGCGTAGCCCTCGCCCTCGACGGGACGGAAGCGAACCTTCTCGATGCGCAGCTGGGCGAGCAGCTCCTCGACAATGCCCTTGCCAAAGAAGAAACGCAGCTTGCGGTACTTCATGCTCCAAGACTGCTCGCTCCACTGACCCGAGAGCACGCCCGCCACGGACTTGGTCTCCTTGGGCAGGCTGGCGTTCTCGCGGCCGTGGAACAGGCTACCGACCTCGTACAGGTGCACGTTGGGCGTGCCGTGGGCCTCGTTATAGGCCACAGACTGCAGCAGGCCCGGCAGCAGCGAGCGGCGCATCTCGGTCTGCTCGGCCACCAGCGGGTTCATGAGCACCACGGGGCAGCCGCGGCCCTCGGTGGACATGCCGATCTTCTCCAGGTCGCCCGGAGCGGCAAAGCCAAAGGTCGTGGTCTCGTTGAGGCCGCAGGCGCGCAGGATCTCGCCGACCTTGCGGGTAAGCTTCTGCTCGCGCGTCAGACCGCCGATGTGGTTCTTGGCAGCCGGGATGGTCGCCGTGACGCGACCCATGCCCCACAGGCGCAGGACCTCCTCGATCAGGTCAATCTCGCGCGGCAGGTCGGGACGGAAGCTCGGCGGGGTGACCATAAAGTCCTCGCCGTCGCGCTCGACGGTGCAGCCCAGACGGGTGAGCGAACGCTCGATAAAGTCGGGCTCGATGTCGGCACCGCAGATGGCATGCACGCGGGCCAGGCGCAGCTTGATGCTGTCGATGGTCTTGGGCGCGGGGAAAACGTCGACATAGCCGGGAGCAACCTCGCCGCCGGCGATCTGTTCGATGAGAGCGCAGGTAACGTTGGCGACGTCCACGCAGCCGGTCTCGTCAACCTGGCGCTCAAAGCGAATGGAGGCGTCGGAGATCAGCGACAGGTCGCGGCTGGTGTGCGAGGTGCGACCGGCGTTGAAGCAGGCGCTCTCGACCATCACATCGACGGTGTCGTCCTCGATCTCGGAATCCATACCGCCCATAACACCGGCCAGCGCCACGGGGCGCTCGCCGTCGGTGATGAGGCCCATGCCGGCGTCGAGCACGCGCTCCTCGCCGTCGAGCGTCGTGAACTTCTCATCCTGCTGGGCGGCGCGAACCACCACGCGACGCCTGCCCTCGCGCTCGGCAAAGGTGTCCAGGTCAAAGGCGTGCAGCGGCTGACCGGTGAGCATCATCACGTAGTTGGTGATGTCGACGATGTTGTTGTGCGGGCGCACGCCCAGGGCGTTGAGGCGCTTGACCATCCAGTCGGGCGACGGACCGACCTTGACGTTGCGCACGATGCGGGCGACGTAGCGGTCGCACAGGCCCTCGTCGGCGATCTCGACCGAAAGCTCGTCGTCGGTCGCGCGGCCGGTCTCGGCCTTGATGGCGGGCAGCTCAACGTGGAAATCGCGGTCGAAGATGGCGCCGGTCTCGCGGGCCATGCCGATCATGGACAGGCAGTCGGGACGGTTGGGCGTGATCTCGCAGTCGAGCACGGTGTCGCTCGAGCCCACGTACTCGGCAAACGGCATGCCGCAGGGCGTGTCCTCGGGCAGGATCATGATGCCGGAGTGGTCGCCGCCCAGGCCGAGCTCGTGCGCGGAGCAGTTCATGCCCATGGACACGACGCCGCGAAGCTTGCTCTTCTTGATCTTGACGTCGCCGGGCAGGACAGCGCCGATCATGGCCGTGACGATGTGGTCGCCGGCCTCGAAGTTCTGCGCGCCGCAGACGATCTGCAGCGGAGCGGGGTTGCCGTCGGCGTCGAGATTCTTGTCGCCCACATCGACCGAGCACACATACATGTGGTCACTATCGGGGTGCAGGGTCTTGGTGAGCACCTTGGCGGTCACCACGTGGTCGAAGGACTCGCCCACGGTGTCGATCGCCTCGACCTCGGTGCCGGTACGGATATATTCGTCCGAAAGAGTCTTGGGATCCTCCGGAATATCGATCATGGTCTTGAGCCAGTCGTAAGAAACACGCATCTAGCTCTCCTTTCATACTGAAAGCCTGCGAAGAGATGCAGGTGGAAACTTCAACTTTGTGAACATTCCTTACAAAGCGAGGGTTGTCCAAGTGCGGCAGATCGGCCCGAAAGAGGAGCGCCGCGTACTTTGGTACGCAAGCGACGAATGAGCGCCGAGGTGTCGTGCTTGGGCAAGCCGCAGCCTAGAACTGATTCAAGAAGCGCATATCGCCCGTCATGAGCGTTCTGAGGTCGGGCAGGTCGTAGCGCAGTGCCGCGACGCGCTCGGCGCCAATACCAAAGGCGAAGCCGGTGTACTTCTCGGGGTCGATGCCGCAGTTGATCAGGACGTTGGGGTCGACCATGCCGCAGCCCAGGATCTCGATCCAGCCGCTGTGCTTGCAGAAGTTGCAGCCCTTGCCGCCGCAGACGTGGCAGCTTACGTCCACCTCGCAGGAAGGCTCGGTGAAGGGGAAGAAGTGCGGGCGGTAACGCGTCTTGCGGTCCTCGCCAAACATGCACTTAACAAAGTAGTCGAGCGTGCCCTTAAGGTCGCCAAAGGTGATGCCCTCGTCGACGACCAGGCCCTCGATCTGGTTGAACTGCGGCAGGTGGCAGGCGTCGGCCGTGTCGGGACGGTAGACGGTGCCCGGGCAGATCATGTAGATGGGCGGCTTTTGCGACTCCATGGTGTGAATCTGCACGCCCGAGGTCTGGGTGCGCAGGAGCACGTCGGACTCGCCATGGGCGTGAGCCTCGGGGTGTGCGACGCTGCCGGGGTTGTTGTCGACCACGTAGAAGGTATCGCGGGCCGAGCGGCTCGGGTGATCCATGGGGGCGTTGAGCGCGGTGAAGTTGTAGTAGGAGGTATCGACCATGGGGCCGGACTCGACGGTGTAGCCGATGCCGCAGAAGATGTCCTCGGCCTCCTCGATGATCTGCTTGATCAGGTGTTGGTGGCCGATCTGCGGACGGATGCCCGGCAGCGTGATGTCGACGGCATCGTGCTCGAGCGCGCGCTTGAGGGCGGCAGCCTTCATCTCGGTGGTGCGCTCGTCGAGCATGCCCTCGATCAGCTGGCGCATCTCGTTGGCGCGCTTGCCCATCACGGGACGATCCTCGGGGGCGAGCTTGCCCATCATGCGCATCAGGCCGGTGATGCGGCCCTTACGACCGAGCAGCTCAACGCGCGCAGCCTCGAGCTTGGCGGCGTCGTCGGCGCTAGTGACGAGCTCCTTGGCCTCTTCCTCGAGTTTGACCAGATCATCAATCAGACTCATGTCTTCCCTTTCGTCTCTCGCGTTCCCCGCTTGCCGAGGCGGCTGCCGCCGTCTGACGTTGCGAAAACGCGGCCCGGTTCGGTAACAAAAAACCGCCCTCGGGCATGTGCATTGCCCAAGGACGGTTGAATTCCGCGGTACCACCTTGTTTGACCCGGCGGATGTCTGGCCCGCCGCGCCCACTCTTTGCCCCTTGTCGCGAGGCTCACGGCTTCCCTACTGGGGCTTCGCCGCCGCTAGCCGCGCGCCCGTTGAGGTCGCTGCTCGGGAGTGAACGCTTAGCCCTTGCCACCGCAGGAAGGCTTGCAGCCCATGACCTTCCCTCTCTTGCCGGCGACGCGACGGGCAAAACCCTCTCCGTCAACGCATTGGGCTATAGGATAACACATTCTGCGAGCATATCGCCGCGTTCCGTTTTGTTCGTGCTGGGTACAAGGCAGGTAGCTGTGCAAACTGGCCGCGCAGCCGCTTACGGCGCTCGGCCTGCGAGATTAAGGATACGGTATGGGAAAGAAGCTCGATAAGAACGCCAAGGCCGCCATGGCAAAGGCTGCCAAGGGCGTCAAGGTTGCTAAAGTCGACAAGGCCGTCAAAAAGTTCCGCAAACTCGAGGGCAAGCTGTGGACTCGCGAGTACCTGCTCAAGATTGCCGAGTTCGATGGAGCGACGATTGCTCCTGCCAACGGCGCCGCAGCGCGCGCCGACGCCATGGGAACCCTTGCCGGCGAGCATCACAAGCTACTGACCAGCGAGAAGTCCGTTGAGCTCGTACGCTCGTTAGCGCGCGAGACGGTTGCAGGCGGACATGTAGACGACCCGCAGCTGCTCGACGAGATCCGTGTGCTCGGTCGCGACCAGCGCGAGGCAAGCGTCATCCCCACCGAGGAGGCCGAGGCCTGGACCAGGCTCACCTGCGAGGCCGATGCCGTGTGGCACAAGGCCAAGACGGCCAATGACTGGGTGAGCTTTGAGCCCTATGTGGATAGGATCGTCGCCCAACTTAAGCATCAGGCCGAACTTATGGACCCCAAGCGCGACCCATACGATGTTTGGCTCGACCAGTACGAGCGCGGCCTTTCCGCCAAGAGCTTCGATGCGTTTTGCGATGAGGTCAAGGCGACGGTCGTGCCGCTCGTGCACGCCATCGGCGAGCGCGGCCAGCAGCCCGATGCCGACTTTTTGCACGCCCGCGTGCCCGAGGGCGCCCAGCGTGCCATGAGCTTCGACCTGATGAAGCTTGTCGGCCTGGACCTGGATGACACCACACTTGCCTTTACCGAGCATCCGTTTAGCGAGGGCTTCTCGGTGGGCGATGCGCGCATCGCGACGCACATCTACGAGAACGACTGTATCTCCAACGTCTACAGCATCATCCACGAGGCGGGACACGCCATGTACGAGCTGGGCGTCAATCCTGCCTATGCGCGCACCTGT
>CABUQK010000028.1 GCA_902493615.1 uncultured Collinsella sp. | reverse complement strand
TGTTGACCGCCTTGGCGACGATCATCGAGACCAGATCCTGCGGGCTCGTGACGATGACGATGCCGTCGACGGGCAGTGACTGGAAGACGGTGAGAGCGACGTCGCCTGTTCCCGGAGGCATGTCGACCAGCAGGTAGTCGATGGGGCCCCACGAGGTCTCGCTCCAGAACTGCCTAATGGCGCCTGCGATGACCGGACCGCGCCAAAGGACGGGGTCGGTCTCGTTTTGGTTGGAGCTCATGACCTTGACGCCGTGCTCGGAGATTTCGGGCAGCATGAGGTTGCCAAGGGCATGGACGTGGCGTCCGCTCATGCCGAACATCTTGGGGATAGAGGGACCGGTGATGTCGGCATCGAGGACGCCGACCTTGTGGCCGTGACGGGCAAGCTCGGTGGCGATGGCACCGGTGACAAACGACTTGCCGACACCGCCCTTGCCGGAAAGCACGGCGATGACGCGTTTGACCTCGGACAGCGTGTTCTCCTCAAATTGCGACGGCGACGTTTGTCCGCCGGCGGCCTGTGCGTGCTCGCAACCCATGTATGACTCCTTTGTATATGTTGGGGCCGGAGCCCCGTGATGTGACACGAGCGTCATTGTACCCTCGTTTGCGAGCGGGAGTCATTTGCGATGCATTTGGGCCGAGCGTGCTTGCAATACGATGGGTCCAAGCGAATGGGCGGGCTTACTGAACTTTGCTAGCGAACTCGAGGTATTGCATGCGCTGCAGCTTGTCGATCGTCGAGGCGTATGGGCTGTCTTCAGATTCCAAGTCGTAGCGCAGCCCGTCGGCACCAAGGTAGCCGGCGACATTGATGGTGGGCACATCTGACCTTGTTGCAAGCAGAGCCTTTTGATAGTCGGTGAGCGGGGCGCCGATCTTATTAAGGGTAATGGCTGCAATCTCGTTTGCCCCGATGGTGTCGTAGACGTTGAGCTCGGTATTGCCGGCGATTTCATAGTTAGCCCAGACAAAATATGTCGACTGATAGATACGGAAAGCGTGGCTTGCCGTATCTTCCTGGGGGTACAGCTCGTCGTTGAGAGTCGTTGCGGCGCTCGGCTGATGGTCGCCAAAAAAGACAAGGACAACCGGTCTGCCGATATTGCGGAGCTCGTTGATAAAGTACTCGAGGTCCCGGTCGGATGCGTTGATGCAGGTGAGATAGGTGTTGAGCGCGCTATTGGCGCCCTCGCTGGCTCCCTCGACCCAATAGTTTGTCAGCTCTTCGGCGGGAACGGTGCCATAGTCGTAGCCGCCGTGATTTTGCATCGTGACGTCAAAGATGAACTGCGGCGCTTCGTCGGTTCTAAGCAGGTCGAGTATCTTGTCGTAGGTGGCGTAGTCGCATACGCCGGCATGGTAACAGGGCGCACCTTCGAAATCGCCGATTGAAAGAAAATCTCCGAAGCCCAGCTGCTGATAGATTTTATCTCGATGGTAGTTGACGGGGTTTTGCGGGTGCATAGCGGTAGCGGTATACCCAAGCTCTTTAAGGTCCTTTGCCAGGCTGTTGACGCCATTCATCTGATACAGCTGATAGGGGATTTTGCCTAATCCGACAAAGGCCGTTGTCGCTCCGGTCAAAAATTCGAATTCGGAGTTTGCCGTTCCGCCACCGGTGACCGAAGCGAGCATGGTGCCGCGAACAAGTGTGTCAGGAAGCGAGTTGTAGAATGCGGGACCGGTGTACCCGGCCGCCTGGAGCTGCTCAAAGCACGAAAGGTCGCTAAAACTCTCGTTCATGACGGCAACAATCGTCGGCTTGATTTCATTGAACTGGGCAACGGCCGCCGCGCGCTGCTCGCTCGAGCCATACGTGCTGTCGTAGGCGGCGGCGAGCTCCTGCTCGATGCTCTGCGCCTCATCGGGCGTATAGTCTTCGGGCTTCTCAATGGGCAACTCGTTGACCATTTCGGTGAACGAAGTGATAAACCCCTGAGCCGCATACGTGGTGATGGGCTGCCAACGGTCAAATCCAAAATCCAGCGCCTGTTCCAAGTCGATGCTGGAAAAGCCCGAGAGCCCCACAACGGTCACTAGCAGAAAAGCGCAGAGGTTAGCGGCGATTGCGGGGAAGACATGGGTGGGCGTACGGAGCTTTCGCGGTCGGATAAGAGAAAGAAGCCCCAGGGAAATCTCCAGCAGGGCGAGAGAGGTTACGATTCCGGCGGTAAAGGTAAACTCGTATCCCTCGCTCACTTCCATTGCGGTGCCAAGGGCCAAGATATCGCTTGGCAGGATGGCCTCGCCTTTAAACGTTATGACGAAGTGCTCGGCAATGCCAAGGATGCAACAGGCGACGGGCACGAGGGCCATGACGCCTCCATGACGCTGTCCCAGCAAATAAAGGGAGAGCAGAACCGTCGCGAGCAGCCCGACGGAAAACCCGAATGAGTTGGCGGGAATGCGATAGAACGTTTCGTTACAGGCAATTTCGAGTGAAACGAACGAGAGCGCTGAAACAGCGGCGATGACAAGGATGTCACGGCAAATACAGGCAACCGTTCCCGTCGCAAGATCGGTTTGGTCGATAAGTCCCGAAACCAAGGGCTCGACAAGAAGTATGACGGCGGCAGCACCGAGCGCCGAATAAGAAAGGAGCCATAGGGAACTGTCCTCATTTACGAGCAATTGATTCGTAATCCATGCAGCTACCACGCCGAGCGGGATGAGGAGCGTCGCGCACCAAAAGACGCGGGCAATGGGCGGCTTTTCATTGTGTTTGATTGAAACATATACGCGCACCACGACGATGGCCACGATAAGGACGGCGATGAATATGGGCAGATTGGCCATGTCGCTC
This sequence comes from uncultured Collinsella sp., assembly GCA_902493615.1. Lineage (GTDB taxonomy): Bacteria > Actinomycetota > Coriobacteriia > Coriobacteriales > Coriobacteriaceae > Collinsella. The sequence goes on along the minus strand of CABUQK010000028.1, from coordinate 15,412 downwards.
GAAGTGATTTCAAGGGGGATATCTTCGGTCATGGACGTTCCTCTGTTACGGCAAATTAAGTTCAGTATTAGATTACTGTAACCTCTCCACGGTATTTCGAGAAACAAAGCACCCGATACGCAAAGCTAAAGGTCTGCGAATCTTGTATTACGAACATCTGTGCGCGTCGAGTGCGCTAAACTCATCGGCAGTATGATTCGATGCAATAGGAGGCAAGGAGCTTCCATGTCTGATTCTTCTATCGTTATTCGCGGCGCTCGTGAGCACAACCTCCGCGATATCGATGTTTCCATTCCGCGTGACCAACTCGTGGTCATTACCGGTCTTTCTGGCTCGGGCAAGAGCTCGCTGGCATTTGACACTATCTATGCCGAGGGCCAGCGTCGATACGTCGAGAGCCTTTCGAGCTATGCGCGCCAGTTCTTGGGCCAGATGGACAAACCCGACTTGGATTCAATCGACGGCCTTTCGCCGGCGGTGTCGATCGACCAAAAGACGACGTCTAAAAACCCTCGCTCGACGGTTGGCACCGTAACCGAGATTTATGACTATCTGCGCCTGCTGTTCGCCCGTGTGGGCACCCCGCACTGTCCCGAATGCGGCCGCGTCATTGAGCGCCAGACGACCGACCAGGTTGCCGACAAGGTCTTGGCGGCGGGGGAGGGCCGCCGCGCGTTTGTGCTGGCACCGGTGGTGCGCGGGCGAAAAGGCGAGTACACCAAACTGTTTGAGGACCTTCGCGCCGAGGGCTTTAGCCGCGTGCGTGTCGACGGTGAAGTGCGCTCGCTCGACGATCCGATCGATCTGGACAAGAAGTTCAAGCACGATATCGAGGTCGTAGTCGATCGCATCGTGATCCGTGAGAACTCTCTGGGCCGTATCGCCGAGTCTGTTGAGCAAGCGACCGCGCTGGCTCACGGCAATGTAAACGTGTACATGCTGCCCGATCGTGATGCTCCCGAGGGGACCGAGGGCGAGCTGCTGGAGTATTCGTTGGCCTTGGCGTGCCCGGAGCATGGTCACTCCATTGACGATCTTCAGCCGCGTGATTTTTCGTTCAACGCTCCCTATGGCGCATGTCCTGAGTGCGACGGCCTGGGCTTTAAGAAAACTGTTGATGCCGAGGCGCTGATTGAGGATCCCTCGAAGTCCATTGCCGATGGAGTCTTTGGTAGCCTGTTTGGCAATTCGAACTACTATCCGCAGATTTTTGCTGCGGTCTGCAAACACTTTAAGGTGAGCGCCGATACGCCGTGGGAGGACTTGCCCCCTCGCGTGCGTCGTGCATTTTTGGATGGCCTGGGCGATACGAAGATCTCGGTCGACTACCAAAAGCTCGACGGACGTCGCAGCCAGTGGGATACCAAGTTTTCGGGCGTTCGCAACATCCTGTACGAACGCTATACCGAGACGACGAACGAGAACACCAAGGCGCGCCTGGAGAAGTACATTCGCGAGGAGCCGTGCTCGAGCTGCCACGGCGCTCGTTTGCGCTCCGAGATGCTCGCCGTCACCGTGGGCGGCAAGTCCATTTACGAGGTTTGTTGCCTGTCGTGCCGTGAATCGCTCGAGTTTTTTGAGGGCCTGGAGCTCACCGAGCGCCAACAGTTTATCGGCGGCCGTATCGTCAAGGAAATCCTGGAGCGCTTGCGTTTTCTGGTCGATGTTGGACTCGACTATCTGACGCTCGATCGTGCCTCGGCGACGCTTTCCGGTGGCGAGGCGCAGCGTATTCGTCTGGCAACGCAGATCGGCGCGGGTCTCATGGGCGTGCTCTATATTCTGGACGAGCCCTCGATCGGTCTTCATCAGCGTGACAACGAGCGCTTGATCAAGACGCTCGAGCGCCTGCGCGATATCGGCAATACCGTTATCGTCGTCGAACACGACGAGGATACAATCCGTGCCGCCGATTACGTGATCGACATGGGGCCCGGCGCCGGCGTCAACGGCGGACACGTAGTCGCGGCGGGAACGCCTGCCGATATCATGGCGTGTCCTGAGTCGATGACGGGCGCTTATCTGACCGGCAAACGAATGATCCGGGTGCCTGATGAACGGCGCAAGCCCGGTCGCGGCTGCCTTAAAATTACGGGCGCTCGAGCCAACAACCTCAAAAACGTTACTGCCAAGATCGAGTTTGGTACGCTTACGGTTGTTACCGGCGTGTCGGGATCGGGCAAGAGCTCCCTGGTTACCGATACCATTGCGCCTGCCCTTACGAATGCCATTCACCGTTCGACGCGCCCTGTGGGTCCATATAAGAAAATCGAGGGCATCGAGTGTATCGATAAGGTTATCGATATCGACCAGTCGCCGATTGGCCGCACGCCGCGTTCCAACCCTGCTACCTATATCGGCCTGTGGGATGATCTTCGCGCGCTGTTTGCGAGTACGCCGGAGTCGAAGGCGCGCGGCTACTCGCCGGGTCGTTTCTCCTTTAATGTGAGTGGCGGGCGCTGTGAGGCGTGCAAGGGCGACGGGCAGATCAAGATCGAGATGCACTTCCTTCCCGATATCTACGTTCCCTGCGAAGTTTGCGGCGGTAAACGCTACAACCGCGAGACACTCGAGGTCACCTACCGTGGCAAGACCATCTCGGACGTGCTCGAAATGAGTGTCACCGAGGCGCTGGCCTTCTTTGGGAATATCCCGCAGATTAAGCGCAAGCTCCAAACGCTGTACGATGTAGGCTTGGGCTACGTGAGCCTGGGCCAGCCCGCCACGACGCTCTCGGGCGGCGAGGCGCAGCGTGTGAAGCTCGCCAAGGAGCTTCATCGACGCCAGACGGGCAAGACGTTCTATATTTTGGACGAGCCGACGACCGGCCTTCATTTTGAGGACGTCCGCCAGCTGCTCGATGTGCTGCAGCGCTTGGTCGATGCGGGCAACACGGTGCTGGTGATTGAGCACAACCTTGATGTCATCAAGGTTGCCGATCGTCTGATCGATATGGGTCCCGAGGGCGGTAACGGCGGCGGAACCGTTGTGGTTTCGGGCACACCGGAGCAGGTTGCGGACTGTCCGCAGAGTTATACGGGCAAGTTTTTGGCGCCGTTGCTCAGGCGTGACCGGGAGCGTCAGGCTCAACTTGATGCTCAATAAATAGGCGATTCAGTTTATGGGCGCCATCGACTCCTTGTGATTCGATGGCGCTTGCTGTGTCGAAGTGACGTATGCAGCCGAATTGGACATATACTTAATCTTTACGTCCGAATGCGAGGGAAAGGATATGTCATGGCAAAGGCTGTAAAGACGCCAAAAACCAATGCGATGCGCGAGCTGGAAAGCGCCGGCATTTCCTATGTTCTACATACGTACGAAGACGATGGTGATGAGTCGGTGGGCCTGGGGGTCGCGATTTCGGAGCAGCTTGGCGAGGAGCCCGGTCAAGGATTTAAGACTTTGGTCTGCGTGACACCGTCCAACGACTATGTCGTGTGCTGCATCCCTGTTGCCGACGAGCTCGATCTAAAGTCCGCCGCGCGTGCCGCGGGGGAGAAGTCCTTGGCCATGATGCATGTGAAGGATTTGCTTGCGGCGACTGGCTACGTTCGCGGCGGCTGCAGCCCGGTCGGTATGAAAAAACGCTACCGGACGCTCATTGATGAGACATGCGTCCTTTGGGATACCATTTTTATTTCGGGAGGCAAGCGTGGTTATCAGCTCGAGCTTGCACCCGATGATTTAATTGCATTTTGCGGGGCGACGGTTGCCGCGATTACGAGAGAGGACTGAGCGATGCCGCAGGAAGAATTGAAGCGCGGAGCTCATTTTGCAAAAGAATCTGCGCCTCAGACACCCTCATCCGAAGCTTCTTCGTCGCGAGATGACACTGACGACATGGGCTCGTCGGACTACTCCACGGTTGGTCGTTCTGCCGGGCTTATGACCATCCTGACTATCGTGTCTCGCGTCACCGGTTTTATCCGCACGTGGGCAATGGCGGCCGCCATCGGCATGTCGCTGCTCTCGTCCTCCTATCAGGTCGCCAACAACCTGCCCAATATGCTCTACGAACTCGTGATGGGCGGCATGCTCGTGACGGCGTTTTTGCCCGTGTACATGGGCGTGAGGCGTGAGCAGGGTCGCGAGGCCTCGAACGAGTACGTGGGCAACCTGCTCGGCATTCTGCTTTTAGTGCTGGGTGGCATTTCGTTGCTGGGGACCGTGTTCGCCCCGGGCTTTATCTGGACGCAATCGTTCCTTTCGGGTGACGGTGGCAGCATGGATACCGCTGCGTTCATGTTCCGTTTCTTTGCCATCCAGATTCTGTTTTATGGTTTGGGCTCGGTGTTCTCGGGCGTTCTCAACGCACACCGCGACTACTTCTGGTCGACGTTTGCCCCGGTCCTCAACAATGTGATCGTCATTGCGAGCTTTATGGGTTTTGCGCCCGTGTCCGCACAGTTTGGCGAACGTGCCGGCATCATCTTGATTGCGGCCGGTACGACCCTCGGTGTCTTTGTTCAGATGGCATGTCAGATTCCCGCGCTTGGCAAGCACGGCGTGCATCCCCATATCCATATCGACTTTAAGGACCCCGCGCTGCGCCAGACGATTGCGCTCGGTATCCCGACGCTGCTCGCCACGGTGTGCATGTTTGTCTCGACTTCTATCACCAACGCTGCCGCGCTGGTGGTCCAGCCCGAGACGGGTCCTTCCGTCATCGCCTATGCGCGCCTGTGGTACACGCTGCCCTACGCGCTGATTGCCGCCTCGCTTTCGACGGCGCTCTATACCGAGCTCTCTCATGACGCACAGGAGAAGGATTACGACAGCGTTCGCACGGGCATTTCGCGTGGCGTCGCCCAGATGCTGTTCTTCCTGATTCCGTTCGCACTGTACCTGATTGTCTTCGCACGTCCGCTCAATATGATCTACTGTGCTGGCAAGTTCGATGAATCCGGCGTGGCTCTGGTGTCCGAGTACCTTGTCTACCTGGCGCTCTCGCTGCCGCTCTACGGCGTGGTCGTGTTGATGCAGAAGAGCTTCTCTGCCTTGCTCGACATGAAGCCCTATAGCCGCTATTGCCTGTATTCCGCCATCGGCCAGGCCGGCTCGGTTCTGCTGTTTGGCGTTGTGCTGGGCTTCGGTATGCCGGCAATCGCGCTTTCGTATGTCGTCGACTACGTGATCTTGGTCGGCTGTTCGCTGTGGTGGCTGCGTCGTCGCCTGCGTGGCCTTCAGGTCAAATCTATCCTACATGGCGGTTTCTTTGGCCTTTTGCTCGGTGGCCTAGGTGCTGCCGCAGGCGCCGGCGTCATGTGGGCGCTTGAACACTTTGTCGGGGCACTTGGCGGCTCGATTCTGATTACTCTTGGCTACGTTTGCGTTGCGGGTGTCGCCTCGCTTGTTGTTGCCTTTGGCCTTGCCGTCGTCCTTAAGATGCCCGAGGTCTCGGCGCTGCTTCGTCGCAAGTAGGTGCGCGTGGCCGGTCACGACAACATACCAACGCTTGCCGAGCAGGTTTCGCGCGTTCCCACACAGCCCGGATGCTACCTTTGGAAGGATGCCAAGGGCGATGTCATCTACGTGGGCAAGGCGAAAAACCTGCGCGCCCGCATGCGTCAATACGTGACACTGCAGGATGAGCGTCAAAAGATCCCGCTGATGATGCAGCTGGTGGCGAGCTTTGACTATATCGTGGTGGAGACCGAGCATGAGGCGTTGGTGCTCGAGCGCAATTTGATTGGTCAGTACCATCCGTACTTTAACGTCGACCTCAAGGATGACAAGAGCTACCCCTTTATCGCCATTACAAAGGGCGACCTGTATCCCGCTATCAAATATACGCGTGAGCGTCATAAGCCGGGAACGCGCTATTTTGGACCCTATACCGATAGCCGTGCGGCACGTGAGACGATAGATACGCTGCGCAAGGTTATCCCCATCTGTTCCGCATCCTGTGCGGAGTGGCGTCGTTGTCGCCGTATCGTCGAGTCCCACAAGGGCGAGGAAGACATCGTCAATATGATTTGCGCGCAAAACGGGCGCCCCTGCTTTGACTACCATGTCGGGCGCGGCCCGGGTGCGTGTGTCGGCGCGATTTCCCCGGCAGACTATGCCAAGAACGTCAAGCGTGTCGAGCGCTTTTTGTCGGGCCATCGCAAGGATGTCGTCGATGAGCTGACCTCCGAGATGACGGATGCCGCCGAGGCGCTCGACTTTGAGCGCGCGGCACGCGTCAAACGTCGTTTGGAGGTCATCAGGGGTCTGGACGATCGTCAGCAAGTCGTTTTTCCCTCCAGTGTCGATATCGATGTCATCGGGTTCTATCGCGAGGAGACCATCTCTGCCGCTTGCGTCTTCGTCGTTCGCGAGGGCCGAACAGTTCGCACCTGCGAGTTCATTCTCGACAAGGGCCTTGATGTTGACGAGGAAGAGCTCCAGTCGGGCTTTCTTAAGCGCTATTACGACGAGACGGCTGATATTCCAGCTGAGGTCAACCTTTCCGTCGAGCTTGAGGATGCGGAGGCGCTGGGGGAATGGCTTGCGGGCAAGCGCGAGCGTTCCTGCCATCTCCATAGGCCGCAGCGTGGCGAAAAGCACCGTTTGCTCGATATGGCATCCAAAAATGCGCGCCATGCCCTCATGCGCTACATGATGCGAACGGGGTACGCTGACGACCGCACCAATCAGGCGCTCCTGGAGCTCGAAAGCGCGCTGGCGCTGCCAGCGCCGCCGATGCGTATCGAGTGCTTCGATATCTCGACGCTGCACGGAACCTTTACCGTCGCCTCGATGGTGGTGTTTACCAACGGACGCGCCGACAAGAGCCAGTACCGTCGTTTTAAAATTCAGGCCGAATTGGACGAGGCAAACGACTTCGTGTCGATGTCCGAGGTTTTGGGACGACGCTATGCTCCCGAGCGCATGGCCGACGAGCGCTTTGGATCGCGCCCCGATTTGCTCGTTGTCGATGGCGGTAAGCCGCAATTGACCGCTGCGATCAAGCAACTTGAGGCTCTTGGGCTCGATATACCAGTTTGTGGCTTGGCGAAGGCCGACGAGGAAGTTTTTGTGCCTTGGGACGAGACTCCTGTCGTGCTGCCGACCGGGTCTGCTTCGCTCTATCTAATTAAACAGGTACGCGATGAGTCCCACCGATTTGCCATCACGTTCCACCGTGAGTTGCGCGATAAAGCCATGACGGTTTCGGTGCTCGATGACGTTCCAGGCGTGGGACCCACCAGAAAACGTGCCCTTATGCGCCATTTTGGCTCGATGAAGCGTTTGCGCGCGGCGAGCGAGCAAGAGATCGCGAAAGTTCGCGGCATACCTGCCGATGTTGCCAAGGCGGTCCACGAGGCGCTCGTTGCATGGAATGCCGAGCGCGCCGAGGCGGCGGCTGGCCATTCCGATAGCTAAACACGAGCCTAAACAACTGATATACATGATTGCGCGATTTTCAACCATTTATTTCGCCATGATTGCCTGCTGATTTCGGGTTTTATTAACGCTAAAACGTTTGACTAACCCAAGCGAAAACCCTGCTATCCTGCGGGTTGACGAAGACTGATATCTCACCTCGCCGATACATACTGTCTGGCGAATCATTTGTCAATGAATTCGGTGAACGGTAGTAAATACCGTTCAAGCGTATGTATGTATCGGTCGCCGAGCGCGGCACCTCAGTTGGGTTCGTCGGTAGGTAAGGTATATATCGTCCGCAAGTTGCGCGGGGGCACGTCTAGGTGCTCCCGAGTAAGATTCTCTATTGATAGGAGAAGACATGGCCATCATCAACAAGGGTATGTCCAGGCGTTCGTTCCTCGGCCTCACCGGCAGCGTCGCTGCTGTCGCCGGCCTTGGTCTCACTGGCTGCGGTGGCAGCTCTAGCGACGAGGGTTCCGCTTCCGGCTCCACCGATTCCGCCAACCGTGGCGGCGGCGTGATCACCGCTGGTTCCGCTTACGCTCCGTCCAGCTTCGATCCCGCCAGCACCGGCTCCGCTGTGGGCCTGGGTGCTAACTGGCACGTCGTCGAGGGCCTCTACGGCATCGATTACCACGACTACAGCACCTTCAACGAGCTCGCCACCGACGATCCCAAGTCTGTGGACGACACCACTTTCGAGGTCACCATCCGCAAGGGCGCCAAGTTCTCCGATGGCACCGAGGTCACCGCTGACGATGTCGTTGCCTCCTACACCGCTTGCGCCGCTTCCGCTACCTATGCTCCGTTCTTCCAGCCCTTCGAGTCCATCGAGGCCAAGGACGCCAGCACCGTGACGGTCAAGACTAAGGTCCCCAACTTCTCCCTGCTCAAGGATCGTCTGGCCATCGTCCGCGTTACCCCGGCCACCCAGACCGAGGAGGATCGCGCCAAGCAGCCGATCGGTTCCGGCCCCTGGATGTACGACTCTATCTCCGATACCGAGATCACCCTGGTTCCCAACCCCGAGTACAACGGTGAGTATGCTGCCGAGGATAAGAAGATCCAGTACAGCATCCTGACCGACCCCACCGCTCGCGTTACCGCTCAGCAGGAGGGCTCCACGCTCGTTATGGAGCTCGTTACCGCTGACGCCGTCGACCAGCTCGAGAGCGCCGGCTGCAAGATCGATAACGTTCAGGGTTTCGGCACCCGCTTCATCATGTTCAACGTCGCCAAGGAGCCTTGGAACAACGTCAAGGTCCGTCAGGCTGTCATGTATGCGCTCGACACCGAGAAGATGGTCAGCAACACCTTCGCCGGCCTTGCCACCGCTGCCAGCTGCTACCTGCCCAAGAGCTTCACCAACTATCATGAGGCTTCCACGGTGTACAAGACCGACACCAAGAAGGCTAAGAAGCTCATCGAGGAGTCTGGCATCACCCCGGGTGCCATCACCCTGCGCACCACCGACAACGAGCAGATTAAGGGCATGGCCGCCCAGGTCAAGAACGACCTCGACGCTCTCGGCTTCGATGTGACCATCCAGACCGATACCTCGCCGGCCACCTACGCCGCCATCGACGGCGGCGAGGCCTACGATATCCTCCTTGCCCCTGGCGATCCTTCCTGCTTCGGCGCCGACCCCGACCTGCTGCTCAACTGGTGGTACGGCGACAACGTCTGGATGCAGACCCGTTGCCCGTGGAAGGAGTCCGCTGAGTGGCAGAAGCTCCACGGTCTCATGGACGAGGCTCTTGCCGCCGAGGGCGACGAGCAGCAGAAGAAGTGGAACGAGTGTTTCGACATCATTGCCGACAACGCCGTTCTGTACCCCGTTGTCCACGTCAAGACCGTCTCCGCTTCTTGGGACGATCCGTCCACTGCGCCCAATGGCGAGGCCCTCGATGGTTTCAAGGGCATCGGCACGACGAGCATGTCCTTCAGGGGCGTTGCGACCGTCAAGGCGTAAGACTCGCTTGAGTCTGTATGCAGGATGTCGGTCGTTGGGACCGTATCCTCATAGTTGAAACAAAGACCCGGGCGGCAACGATGTCGCTCGGGTCTTGTAATGAGTATCCGTACTCATATACCAGTTGGTCCTACCGACAAAAGAAAGGGGAGAGAACGTGAACAACTTGCTACGTTTGATTGGAAGGCGTCTTGTGGCGCTGCCGATCATGGCATTGGGCGTCACCGTCCTGGTGTTCTTCCTTATGTCGTTCTCCAAGACCGACCCCGCCTACACGGCGTTGGGTGACGGTGCCTCGCCCGAGGCGGTTGCCGAGTACCATGAGAAGTATGGTCTGGACGACCCCTGGCCCGTGCGCTACGTGCGCTATATGGGCGATTTGATCCATGGCGACATGGGCACCTATGGTGCTGCTCGCAACTCCGTTGCCAAGCGCATCTCCACGGCCCTGCCCGTCACGATGCAGCTGACCTTCATCGGTCTTGCCATCGGTGCGGTCGTTTCGTTTTTGCTCGGCGTCATCGCGGCACTGTATCGCGACAAATGGCCGGACCAAGTAATCCGTGTCTTTTCCATCGCCGGCTTGGCAACCCCGTCGTTCTGGCTTGCCGTTCTGTTGATCCTGCTGTTCTCTTCCTACCTTAAGGTGCTCCCGGCATCGGGCGCTCTGCCTCACTTCACCACGAATCCGGTTGGCTATCTGGGGCGTATGATCATGCCCGCTATCGCCTTGGCATTTCCGCTGACGGGCCAGATGACTCGTATCGTGCGTACCGCCATGGTCGAGGAGCTCGACAAGGATTATGTCCGTATGGCTCGCGGCGCCGGCGTTCCCGAGAAGGTCGTCGTCGGCATCAACGTTCTTCGCAATGCGCTGATCACCCCGGTCACCACCCTCGGTCTTAAGATCGGTTACCTCATGGGCGGCGCCGTCGTCATCGAGGTTATCTTCAACCTCCCCGGCATGGGCACCGCGATTCTGCAGGGCGTTCAGGGCAACGAGGCGAACCTGGTTCAGGGCGTCGTCATCGTCGTTGCTCTTGCCTTCATCATCATCAACATCGTGGTTGACATGCTCTACCTGCTCATCAACCCGCGCATCAGGACGGTGTAGATTATGGTAAAGATTCGAGAGAAGCAAACCGAGCAGCTCGAGAAGGCTGCCTCCAAGGGGCTCAAGCTCGGTGGCTGGAAGAAGATGACGCTGTCTTCTAAGATTGCCGCCGTCGTGCTGGTGCTGGTCGCCCTGACTGCGATTCTGGCGCCCCTTCTTGCCCCCTATAGCCCGGTCGAGATCTTTACGGCTCGCCAGGCTCCCGGCAACGGATTTATCTTCGGTACCGACGATAAGGGTCGCGACATTCTGTCGCGTATGCTCTACGGTGGTCGTTACTCGCTGATTATCGGCTTTGGCGCCACTGCCATGGCTCTGGTCTGCGGCTCGGTCGTGGGCGCCCTTGCAGCGGTTTCGCGCAAGGCTGTCTCCGAGACGATCATGCGTATCCTGGACCTCATCATGTCCATCCCGGGCATCGCCCTCGCGGCCGTCTTCGTCTCCATCCTGGGCAACTCCGTGCCGTCGATCATCTTCGCCATCGGCTTTATGTACACTCCGCAGATTGCTCGTATCGTGCGCGCCAACATCGTGTCCGAGTACGGCGAGGACTATGTCCGCGCGGTCATCGTTTCCGGCGCCAAGGCTCCGTGGATTTTGATCAAGCATGTTCTGCGTAACTGCATTGCCCCGATCATGGTCTTCACCGTTACGCTGGTCGCCGACGCCATCATCTTCGAGGCCTCGCTGACCTTCATCGGCGCTGGTATCCAGGAGCCCACCGCTACCTGGGGCAACATCCTCGCCGACGCCCGCGGCGGCGTGCTCGCCGGCCGTTGGTGGCAGGCGCTGTTCCCGGGCCTGGCCATCATGATCACCTGCCTGGCGCTCAACATCCTTTCCGAGGGCATTACCGACGCCATGGCCGCTGCTCCCTCCGCCGCCCTGGATCCGACCGATTCCTCCAAGCGCCGCGAGGCCGACCTGCTGGTTTCCGACCCCGTTCGTGCCTACAAGGAGCAGGCTCAGTCCCTCTCCGCTCGCCTTGGCGCCCTGCGCGATGTCGAGCTCAAGCGTGATGATCGCCATGTGCCCGATGAGTCCGTTGAGCCGATCCTTTCGGTCCGCGATTTCTGCATCCAGTTTGAGCACCACGGTGATATCAACGTCGTCGACCACGTTAACTTTGACGTCCGTCCCGGCCAGACTATGGGCCTGGTAGGCGAGTCCGGCTGCGGTAAGTCCATCACCACGCTGGCCATCATGGGCCTGACCGACGATGACGAGCATCTTTCCGGCGAGGTTCTCTGGGAGGGCCGTGACCTGCTCAAGATGAGCAAGAAGGAGTGGTTCGGCCTGCGTGGTACCGATATCGCCATGGTCTACCAGGACGCCCTATCTTCGCTCAACCCCTCTATGCTCATCTCTGCCCAGATGAAGCAGCTCACCAAGCGCGGCGGCACCCGCAGCGCCGAGGAGCTCCTGGAGCTTGTGGGCCTCGATCCCAAGCGCACGCTCGAGAGCTATCCGCACGAGCTTTCCGGTGGACAGCGTCAGCGTGTCCTGATCGCTATGGCCCTTACCCGCGACCCCAAGCTGGTCATCTGCGACGAGCCCACGACCGCTCTGGACGTTACCGTCCAGAAGCAGGTCATCAAGCTGCTCAACGATCTTCAGGCCAAGCTCGGCTTTGCCATGATCTTCGTTTCGCATGACCTGGCGCTGGTCGCCGAGGTCGCCCATAACATCACGGTTATGTACGCTGGCCAGGTTATCGAGCAGGCGCCCACCAAGGAGCTGCTCACCAACCCGATCCACGAGTACACCCGCGGTCTTTTGGGCTCCGTTCTGTCCATCGAGAGCGGCTCGGGCCGTCTGCACCAGGTCCCCGGCGCCGTTCCCAGCCCGCGCGATTTCCCCAAGGGCGATCGCTTTGCGCCCCGCTCGAGCCATCCGCGTATTGGTCTGGACACCCGTCCGGTCTTCAAGCGCGTTCCCGGCACCGAGCACTTTTATTCCGAGCTCCCCGACGAGGTGCTCAAGGCAAATGGTTTGACCCCTCACGCGGAGGTGATGTAGATGAGCGAGACCGCAGTCAACGGCGTCGAGCCGATCATCTTCCTTGATGACGTCCACGTCACCTTTAGGACCCGTACCGGTTCGATTCTGCACCCCAACCTGGTTCACGCCGTCCAGGGTGTAACGATTAAGCTCATGCCCGGTCAGACGATTGGTATCGTCGGCGAGTCCGGTTGCGGTAAGTCCACCACCGCCAACGTCATGTGCGGCCTGCAGGCCCCCACGAGCGGCAAGGTCTACTTTAAGGGCAAGGACGTTACCAAGCGTACTGCCGAGGACCGTCGCCACATGGGCCGCGTCATCTCGGTCGTGTTCCAGAATCCGCTCAACCCCCGCATGGTCGTTCGCGAGCAACTGCTCGACCCCATGCGCGTCCACAACCTGGGTACTGAGGCCGAGCAGGAGAAGCGCGTCAAGGAGCTCTTGGAGCTCACCGGTCTGCCCAGCTCCGCCGCCGAGGTTCTTCCCGGCCAGCTTTCGGGCGGCCAGCGCCAGCGCGTCGCAATTGCCCGTGCCCTGTCGCTGAACCCCGATGCCATCATCGCCGACGAGCCCACCTCGGCTCTGGACGTTTCGGTCCGCGCGCAGATTCTGAACCTGCTGACCGACCTTAAAAAGGAGCTCGGCCTGGCCATGGTGTTCATTAGCCATGACATCCAGACGGTCCGCTATATCTCTGACGACATCATCGTTATGAATGGCGGCAAGATCGTCGAGCAGGGCGAGGCCAAGCAGGTCTTCCAGCATCCTCAGGACCCCTACACCAAGATGCTGCTCGGCGCTGCGCCGTCGCTGCTTCATCCCAAGCTCGGCGAGTAGCCTCGCTTTCCCTACCGGGCGCACCTCCGTTGCGATTTCGAAAGGTTGGGTTCACGAGCCATGCCAAGTGCTCAGGAGCTACAACAGCAATTTGGTGAATATCGAGGCGCTATGCCCCGTCCATCGGATTTCGATCTCTTTTGGAAGGACCGCATGGCCGAGGCCGACGCCGTCGAGCTCGACTATGCGATTGAGGCGGCTTCGGTTGCGGATTCCGCGACCTGTCGGTTTTTCGACCTCTGGTATACCGGCATGTGTGGTGCACGCCTGCATGCCAAGTATCTCAAGCCGGTTTCGGACGAGCCCGTGCCGCTGGTGCTACAGTTCCACGGCTATCCGGGTGCAAGCCGCAGCTGGTTTGAGCAGGCGTCGTTTGCGGGCATGGGCATGGCACTCATCGCTCTCGATTGTCCTGGCCAGGGTGGCCCCTCCGAGGATATTGGTGGATTTGAAGGCACGACGGTTGCTGGGCATATCGTCGCCGGTATCGACGGCGACCCGGCCAACCTCTACTATGTCCGCTTGCACCAAGATATTCGCATCCTGTGCCGCATCGTTCGCGAGCTCGTGGGCATCGATCTTTCCCGCGTATTTGTGAACGGCGCGTCGCAGGGCGGCGGTCTGGGCATTGCTACCTGTGCGCTTAACAGCGAGCTTATCAATCGCGCCGCCATCCTCTATCCCTTCCTGTCAGATTTCCGCCTGGTCTGGGATTTGGATGCCGACGACATTGCCTACGAGGGCCTGCGCTATTGGTCTCGCTGGTTTGACGAGGACTCGACTCGTATTGACGAAGCCTATGCCAAGCTGGCGTACTTCGATTCCAAGAACTTTGCCCCTATGGTCAAATGCCCCGTGCTGTTTGGCACCGGCACAGCCGATATCGTCTGTCCGCCAGCGACGCAGTTTGCGGTCTATAACAACCTGACCTGCGAAAAGCGTCATGAGTTCTTTGAAGGCTTTGGCCACGAGGAGATTCAGGATTTTGACGATCTGATCATTCCGTTTTTCTGCAAGGGAGGGGAGGCTCATGTCTAAGTGCGAGAGCAATGTTGACGAGCTGATTGTCCCCGGACTCGTGGGAATTCCTGGAACGGTTTCGTCAAGGCTCGCAGAATATCGGGACTGGCGCGGTGATGTCCAAGCAGATGTTTCTGATTTAGAGACATGCGCTTCGAATCTTGAGATTCAAGGCCTGGCCATAACGGCGATTGACTTTGTTAACCCCTGCGCCCGTTACTCGGAGGTCTCCTTTGAGCTCGGTGACGATGCGATTCACGCTCGTTTGATCGAGCCTGTCGGTCGTGCCCGAGTATCTGAGCGCGTGCCGCTGTGCCTGATGTTCCACGACATCGATCGGCCTGTGCGCGGCTGGCATCACATGACGAGATTTGCCGCCATGGGGTATGCCGTCCTCGCGCTGGATGACGATGTTGCTGGTGCGGACGACCTGCGGCGGGGGATTTCTTCGCCCGCTTTTGTCGAGCGCGTCCGTTGGGGTTGCGCGCTGGCGAAGGTGGCGCGCAATCTTGATGGCATGGACCCCGACCGCATCTTTGCATGGGGCGAGGGTCTTGGCGGCGGAGTCGCGCTGGCGGTTTCTGCTCTGGACGAGCGGGGCCTCGCCTGCACGGCGGTTGCCAATCCGCTTCCTGGCGGTCTCGAGGCGCTGTCGTCTCGGGTGCGCGGATCGGTGCTCATGGGCACATCGCTTATGGATACCGTGAGCGATCCCAAGGATCAGTTTGCCGTATTCAACGGTCTTGAGTGTGACCGGAGGCATATCATCTATGCAAAATACGCTCACGAGCGCATCAATGCGTTCGAAAACGAAGTCGTCGACTTTTTTAACCAAACGTTTTACTCGTGTTCTTTGGCCTAGACGGCCTGGACACTGCCAACAAGAGTGGGTGGCATAGGGCTGCCCGCCAGACAACTAAGGAGATTCTTGTGGCAACTCAGAAATTCACCGGCGTTATCCCTCCCGTCGTTGTTCCCGATACCGAAGATCACCAGCTCGACGTTGCCTCCTTTGAGCGCAGCATCAACCGCATGATCGATGCCGGCGTCGATGGCCTGTTCTTCTTGGGATCCTCGGGCGAGGTCGTCTT
>CABUQK010000027.1 GCA_902493615.1 uncultured Collinsella sp. | reverse complement strand
CGCGCGCTCCACGCCGAGCCCGAGCGCTCGATTGCCGTCATGCCCAACAACGAGGAAGCAGCTATTGAGGTCTGGCCTTCGCTCGACCATGCCGCCGCAGCGTTTGAGGCTGCGACCAGCGCGGGTACCGAGGCCGAGGTTACGGATGCCAACGAAACCAACGATGAAGCCGCCGCTTCCGCCATGCCCGAACCTGCTGCCACGCTCGACCTGGGCGACGGCAAGCCGCTGTCCGTGCTCATCCCCGAGTCGGAGCAGTTCGCCAACCGCTTGCGCAAGAATGCCCGTCTGCGTCGCAAGTGGGCAAAGCGCGAGGGCGTGAGCTGCTACCGCGTCTACGATGCCGACCTGCCCGACTACTCCGCCGCCATTGACCTGTACGAGGGCTGCCCGCAGACGCCGGGCCGCTGGCTCGTCATCGCCGAGTACGCCGCGCCTAAGACCATCGATCCCGCGCTAGCCCAGGCCCGCATGCTCGACATCTTGGCCATCGCGCCGCGCATCCTGGATGTTCCGGCCGAGCATGTGCACGCCAAGGCCCGCATGCGCTCGCGCGGCGGCTCGCAGTACGGCAAGCAGGGCGCCGGCAAGGGCGGATCGGGCGAGCGCGCCAACATCGCGCGCCGTCGTCTGCCGCTCATCGAAGAAGGCGGGCTCACCTTTGCCGTCAACTTTGATGATTACCTGGATGTGGGCATCTTCTTGGATCACCGCGTCACCCGCAACCTGGTGCGCGAGCACGCCAAACAGGCGCGCCGCTTCCTCAACCTGTTCGCCTACACCGGCACCGCCACCTGCTATGCGGCCGACGGCGGCGTCGAGGAAACCGTGACAGTCGACCTCTCGAACACCTACCTGGACTGGGCCGAGCGCAATATGCGCCAGAACGGCTTTGTTGGTCCGCAGCATCATTTTGTGCGCGACGACGTGCTTGCCTGGATTCGCGACCAGCGCCAGACGCGCAACCGCTGGGACCTGATTTTTGTCGACCCGCCCACGTTTTCGAACTCGTCCAAGATGGGCCGCCGCACCTGGGATGTCCAGCGCGACCATGTTGAGCTTTTGGCCGGCGTATCTCGCCTGCTCGCACAGGGCGGGCACGCCATCTTTAGCTGCAACCTGCGCGGTTTCCGCCCCGAAACGCGCAAGCTCGCACGCGCGGGCGTCGTGCTGGAGGACATTACGGCGCAGACCATCCCCGAGGATTTCGCACGCAACCAGAAGGTGCATCATTGCTATATCGTGCGCCGCCTGCCCATCGAGGACGCCATGGCCGAGGTCGGCTTTAGCGCCGAGGAAATTGCCGAGCGCGTCGAGGAACTGCGTAACCCCGAGGCCCGCAAGCCCCGTGCGGCAGTACCCACGCACGCGCAGGCCGGCAACGGCAAGTCCAACTTTGCCAGCAAACCCTCCCCTGCCGGCAAGTCCAAAAAGAAGAAGTTCTACGCCAGCAAGCCCAAGGGCAAATAACGAAGTTGCGGTGGAATAGTTCTTAAAAATGTCTGGCAAAGGCCTAAACAGGAACTATTTCACCGCAACTCATATTGGGATGGTGGCCGGCGATCTAGCCTTGGGTGACCAGTCGGTAACCGATACCCACGTGCGTCTGGATATAGCGCGGATGCGCGGGGTCGGACTCGATCTTCTTGCGCAGCGTGCCCATAAAGACACGCAGGCTCGCCAGGTCACTCTTAGTTGCCGTGCCCCAAATCTCGTGCAGGATAAACTGGTGCGTCAGTACCTTGTCGGCGTTATGTGCCAGCAGGCACAGGAGCTTGTACTCAATCGGCGTCAGATGCAGCTCCTCGCCATCCATCGTGGCAATGCCGGCATCAAAGTCGATATGCAGCTCACCGGTATCGAACGAGCCCTCGGAGGCAACACCGCCCGTTTGTGCATACGAAAGGCGCCTGAGCGTCGTGCGAATACGCGCGAGCAGCTCCTCGACCGAAAACGGCTTGGTCAGATAGTCGTCGGCACCGGCATCGAGCGCGCGGATTTTGTCCGCATCCTCGCTGCGCGCCGAGACCACGATAATCGGCATGCCCGACCATGCGCGCACCGACTCCACCACCTTGACGCCGTCCATATCGGGCAGGCCCAGATCGAGCAGCACAATGCTCGGCGTCTGCGACGAGGCGGCGGCGATGGCGGCATGGGCGGTCTCCACAGCCATATGGCGCAAGCCGTGCGCCTCGAGCGCGGCAACGATAAGGTTGCGGACAGCGGGGTCGTCCTCAACGACCAAGATGAGCGGTTTTACGGCAGAGTTCGGCACGGCGCTACTCCTTATCAAACGAAACATCGGCGACGGGAAGCTCAATCGTAAAGACCGAGCCGTGCGGGTCCGCCGCGGCAACCTCTATGCTACCGCCATGCGCCAGCGCAATGGAGCGGCAGAGCGAAAGCCCCAGGCCCACACTACGGTGGCTGTCGGCCAGGCCATGGTTGGCGGTATAGAACGACTCAAAGATGCGCTCGCGATCCTCGGGTGCGATGCCCGGACCATCATCGGCCACCGAGCACGCCACGCGTCCATCGTCGACGCCAATCGAAATCATGATATGCGAGCCCGCGGGCGTATAGGTGATGGCGTTGTTCACCAGATTGACCACCAGCTGCACCATCAGGCGCGCATCGACGTTGACGAGCGCCGGCTCATCGCACGCCACCACCTTAAGGTCGTGCTCGCGCACGGCAGGGTTCACGTGGCGCAGCGCCTCCTCGACGATATCGTCCATGAGCTCGAGCGTTGTCGACAGATGCATGCCGCCACCCTCGAGCTTGGTGATGGCGAGCAGATTCTCGACGGTGGCGTTGAGCCACAGCGCATCCGAGCGAATGGATAGAAGCAGGCCGCGGCGCGTCTGGGCATCGAGCACCGCGGTGCCGGTCGAGCCTTGATCGAGCAGCACGTCGGCATTACCCGAAATACTGGTGAGCGGCGTGCGCAGGTCGTGCGAGATGGAGCGCAGCAGGTTGGCGCGCAGCTGTTCGTTTTTGGCGAGCACCGCCGCTTCCTCGCGGGCCTCCATGGCACGGGCGCGATCGAGTGCCAGCTCGCCTTCGCTCACGATGGCATCGGCAAGTGTCCGCTCCTCGTGCGTCAGCACGTCGGGCTCGGCAACGATAGCCAGCACGCCCACCACCGAGGCGGGGTCGCCCGAGCGCGCGAAGCCGTCGCCTGTGCGAACCGTCAGGTAGATGCCATAAAACGCCGAGCCACCATAGGTGGCATCGAGCGGCGTCCCCACATAGGCGGACGCCGAAAGCCGCGGCGGCATCTGCGGCGCCAGTTCATGCACCGGCGCGGCATCGCCCACGGCCGTGTATGTCGCACGCGGCAGCAGGTCATCGCCCTCGGCGTCAGCGCTGTACCACACGACCGGGCAGTCCGAAAGACGCGCCAGCTGCGTGGCCATGGCGTGAACGATCTGCTGCTCGTCGGCGCAGCGCTGCAGCATGCGGTTGGTCTCGAGCACCATATGCGTGCGGCGGTCGCTGGCGGCAGCCTGTGCCAAGGCGCGGCGCAGGGCCAACGCAATCGAGCTCGACACAAGCGAGACCACGAACATGATGAAGAACATGCCGGGATAGCCGCGGTCGATAAGCGACAGCGAGTAGCGCGGGTCGACAAACAAGAAGTTGTAGAGCGCCACGGCGGCAGCCGAGCTCAGCAAGCAATACAGGCGACTCCAGGTAAAGAATGCGCACAGCTGAACGGCGAACACATAGACGATCATGATGCTCGGCGCGAGACCCGGATGGTCGAGCAGCGCGCCCACAATCGTCGCCGCGACCAGCAGCCCCACCGATACGCAGGCGTCATACAGAGGAGTGCGGCGCGTCAGCGTTGTGCGCCGCCACCAAAAGCTATCGGCAATATCGCCGTCCGTACGGACGTTCATCAGTGCCCCGCCCCTCTCTCAAAAACAAAAACCACCACAAAGGGACAGGCACCTTTGTGGTGGTTTCCCTTGTGGTGGTTCCAAGTGTATAGCCTTTGCAACCGGCGGTCGCTAGACAAACAGCACGTGCGCGAGCAGGGCACACACGCACACCGCTCCAAATACCAGTGCCACGATCGAAATTACGCGATCGGCCATATCCATGTTGTCACGGTTCGTCAAAAACCGATCTTCGGCGGCGTCGGCGCGTGCCTCACGTACCAGCTCGGCAACCACCTCGCGGCCATCAAGCATCTTTGCATCCATGTTTGCCTCCCCGGTCTCAATCTTGTCCATCGAAAACCAACTCAATGCAACTGTCGGCGCCTACGGGCGCTCGTTGGGGGCCAGGCGCTGCATCTTGTTCACGGCTTTGAACTTGGTGAACAGCGGCACGTACTCAAAGCTCACGTTGGAGTTCTCCAGGCCGTACCAGCGTGCAGGCGTGCCGGCGGCGCGGCGGATGATGTACTTGAGCGTGATGGCCGTACGCTCGCTCGGCTCCACATCGCTTTCGGGCGCCAGAAGCTTACGAATCAGGACGAACTTGAACGTACCGATGTTACCCGGATCCTTGTAGACCGAGTAGTCATGCGTCTGCGCCGGTAGCTCGCCGGTGGCAGCCAGGTCCTGAACGACCTGACGCAGGTAGGCATTGACGCGCTGGTTGATCTTGTAGCCCAGGTACAGATGCACGCGGAACACGTAGTCGGTGCCGAACGTCTCGACCGAATAGGCAAAGGTATGCGGCTCGTCCATGGTCTCGACGTTCACAAACCACCAGGCGCGAGCACGCTTGGGATGCTTGTCCAAGATCGAGTAGACGATATCGCGGTCGATGTAGTCGGTATGGGTGTCCTTGGTCAGGTACACGACGTTGTCGCTCATGCGCTCAAAGCGATCGTCGTCGCGCAGGCGCTTGAGCTGCGGCAGGTAGCTGCGCAGCGGCAGCAGCGTAAACTGGCGCTGCTCGACCGCCGTGCCGTTGTACCAGCACACCATAATGCCCATGATGAGTGCAGCCATGAGGATGGTGAAGTAGCCGCCGTGGAAGAACTTGGTGAGCGAGCTCACGAAGAAGAAGCCTTCGAGCAAAAGGAAGAAGGCCGCGAAGATCCACGGAGCAACCTTGAGCTTGCGCTCCTCGTGCAGGTAGAAGAAGAGCAGCAGCGTGGTGCACATCATAGTCAGCGTAATGGCAAGGCCGTAGGCGGCTTCCATATGCGCCGAGTTCTGGAACAGCAGCACCACGATGACGCAGCCGACAAGCATGACGTTGTTGACCATGGGGATGTAGAGCTGGCCCTTGGTCTCGGCAGGGTAGAAGACCTGCATGTGCGGCATAAGGTCCAGGCGGCTGGCCTCGGACACCAGCGAAAACGCGCCGGTGATGAGCGCCTGCGAGGCAATGATGGCCGCAACGGTGGAAAGGCCTACGGCAAACGGGCGCAGGCCCGGGGCGAGCATCTGGTAGAACGGGTTGAGGTCGGCAATGCCCATGAGCTCGGGGTTGGCAGCGTTGTTCATAAGCCAAGCGCCCTGGCCCATATAGGAAAGCAGCAGGCAGCACTTAACGAACGGCCAGGTAGCGTAGATGTTGCCGCGGCCGACGTGGCCCATGTCGGAGTAGAGCGCCTCGGCACCGGTGGTGGCGAGGAAGCAGCTGCCCAGAATCATGATGCCCGCGTGGTTGTTGGGGCTCAGCAAAAAGGCGATGCCGCGCACCGGGTTGAGGCACAGCAGCACGGCGGGGTGCTGGAAGACAAAGAACAGACCCGTGCCGCCCAGGAACAGGAACCACAGCGTCATGATGGGGCCAAAGGCGTGACCGATCTTGGCCGTACCGATGCGCTGTACCAAGAAGAGCACGATGATGATGGCGAGCGTAATGGCGACGACGCGGCCCTGATCGTCACCCAGCACGGCATGGACCGCCGGGATGGTGCGCAGGCCCTCGATGGCCGTGGTAACGGTAACGGCCGGCGTCAGGATGCCGTCGGCGAGCAGTGCCGCGCCGCCCAGCATGGCGGGGATGATAAGCCACTTGCCGCAGCGCTTGACCAGGCTGTACAGGGCAAAGATGCCGCCCTCACCATGGTTATCGGCGCGCAGCGAGATGAGCACATACTTGATGGTGGTCAGCAACGTGACCGTCCACACGACAAGGGAGAGCGCGCCGAGCACGAACTCCTCCGTGACGCTTCCGATGCCGCCGTTGCCGGCGACGAGCGCCTTGGTTACATACATAGGGCTGGTGCCGATATCGCCGTACACCACGCCCAGCGTGACGAGCATCGCCGAGATGCTCACAGGAATCGCAGCGTGCGAAGCTGCCTCCTTGGCCTTTTGTTCCATAAGCCGGTTTCCTCCCAACTTTAATGTTCGAAGGGATTATAGGTAATCAGCCCATGTTTTAATGCACTGTTTTCCCAGCTAGATAAAGATTTATACAGTCTTTAGGTCACCGCGGCGATATGGAATGTGACAAAGGGGCTGTCCCCTTGTCACATCGCCGCATTCGTTACTTGCCGAGCCAGTTTTTGAACCACCACTCCATGGAACGGCTCATCTCGGCCATAAAGGGGCTCGTGTGCTTGCGGGTGTAGATATCCACCACGCGCTCGCCTACCTCGCGGGCATGCGGACGGAACATCGCGTCCATCTCGGCCACCTGCGCGTCCATGGTCGCAGCATCGGCGCGGCAGTAGCGCTCCTCGTGCACCAGGTTCACCACGGGGTGCGCGATTGCCGGGCGCTCCTTACGGGGCGTGCCGATGATGAGCATCGACAGCGGCATGGTATAGGGCGGCAGATCAAGCAGCTCGGCAACTTCCTCGGCATTCTCGACGATATCACCGATATAGCAGCTCCCCAGGCCCAGGGCCTCGGCGGCAACCACGGCGTTTTGCGCGGCGATCACGGCATCCTGAGCCGCGATGGCAAAGTCGCCCAAACCTGGCGCGCGGCGGGGCGCCTTGCCCGTGCGCTCGACAAACTCGGGCTCAAAGCAGCCCACGTGCTCAAACAGATCGATCCACTTGGCATAATCGACCACAAATATAAGTGCCCAGGGCGCCTTGGCGATCATGGGCTGGTGGTCGCACAGGTCGGCCAGGCGGTCGAGCGTTGCCTGCTCGCGGATGCTCACGATGGAATACATCATCATGGCGCCCGCCGACGGCGCGCGACTCGCCGCATGCAGAATCGCCGCACGCTGCTCGTCGGTCACCGCCACGGGACGGTCGTCGTCATCACGCGCGAAGGCACGCGTAGACGAACGGTGCTCCAAGATGTCCAGCGCCGCGTTGCCCGTAGTCTCGACCGGATAGCCGCACGTATCCACAGCCTTGGTGCAAACCTGCTCGTTCATCGCCTCATCCTCGCCATTTCTTTAAGAAGCCTTTACGTTTCCGTGTAATTCCCGTCCATTATCGCGCAGGTCGCCACTACATTGCGCCACACCGCCACACGTGCGCGTTAATATGGCTGGTTGTTGTGCGCAGACACCAATTGCAGCGCATATCTTGGTAAC
Source organism: uncultured Collinsella sp. (assembly GCA_902493615.1). Lineage (GTDB taxonomy): Bacteria > Actinomycetota > Coriobacteriia > Coriobacteriales > Coriobacteriaceae > Collinsella. The sequence goes on along the minus strand of CABUQK010000027.1, from coordinate 10,874 downwards.
AATCGGGTAAACCCCCGCTTTCGTACGTTTTAGTTTGTGAGGAGTCTCAGCATGTTCGCTGCCGCCATCTCGCTCGTCGGTCTTGCGGCGACCGTCTACCTTGTCTTGCGCGAGGCCAAGGCCATTCGCGCTCAGTCGGGCACCGTTGCCAAAAGCGCTCTTGGGTGGAGCGTCGCCTTCGGCCTGTTCCAGGTCTTTTTGACTATTTGGGGCGCCGTGGGCCTCGTCGCTCAAAACGAGCCGCTCGCCTTTGTGATGCTCATCCTGACCAACGCCATCCTCACCGGCTGCGCTTGGGCCAGCATCGCACGCGACCGCATCGCCCCGCGCGTCTTTGCGTTCGCCGCGCCCGACGCCCCCGCTCCCACCGGCAAGCTCGCCCGTCTGCGCGGCGCCTTTGTGGGCAAGCCACTCGTCGCCGCCGTGCTGTGCCTGCTGCTCGCCGGCGTCTTTGCGCTGTTGGGCATGGAGGTCTCGTCCAACCACGACTTTACCTGGGTCTACCCCCTGTGCATCCTGCTCGAGTGGGCCATCATCACCGCACTCATGACCGGCTTGTTCTTCCTGTTCCAGCGCCACGGCGCAGCTCCCGCGGTCCTGGCCTTTGCCCTCTTTATCCTGGGCATTGCCGAGTTCTTCGTCATCACGTTTAAATCCATGCCCATCCAGCCGGGCGACCTTTCGGCCATCTCCACCGCCGCCGCAGTCGCCGGCAACGGCTACACCTTCTCGATCTCGCTGTTCTGCGTGCTGTCCATGGGCTTTACCGCCATCGCCATGCTGCTGTGCGAGTACGCTGGCCTGGTCGCGCCGCATCGCCAGAAGGGTGCCGCCAACGCCAAGCGCATGCTGCTCACCAACCTGCTCGTCGCCGTGCTGTGCCTGGGCGGCGTGACCGCGCACGTCACGCTTATCGACTACTACAACACCCTCGGAATCACCGTCTACACCTGGCGCCCGCTCGAGAGCTACTGGCGCGAGGGCTACCTGCCCGCTTTCATTAGCGCGGCGCAGTCCATCAAGCCGCCCAAACCCGCCGACTACTCCGTCGACGATGCCAAGGCCACGCTCAAAAAGTATGCCAAGGCCTACGACAAGTCCGACGCGGCCAAGAGCGACGAGCGCGCCGCCGCAAAGGAGCAGTTCGACAGCGAGAAGCCTACGGTCATCGCCATCATGAACGAGACCTTCTCGGACCTATCCATCTACCAGAACATGCGCGCCGGCTACGAGGGTCCGCAGTACTTTAAGAGCCTGTCCAACTGCCTCAGCCGCGGCAAGCTCTACGTAAGCGCCTACGGCGGCGGTACCGCCAATACCGAGTTTGAGTTTATGACCGGCAACTCCATGGCCAACCTGGGCTCGGGCGTGTACCCCTACACCATCTACAACATGGAGACGACCGGGAACCTGGCAGAGCAGTTCAAATCGCTCGGCTATTCCACCACGGCTATGCACCCCAACCACGCGACCAACTGGAACCGCGAGAACGTCTACAAGGACTTTGGCTTTGACCAGTTCCTGTCCATCAACGACTTCCAGGGCGCCGATACCCTGCGCGGCATGGTGACCGACCAGGCGACCTACGACAAGATTCTTGAGCTGCTCAACCAGAACGCCGATCCGCAGTTTATCTTCGACGTGACCATGCAGAACCACTCGGGCTACGACACGGGCCTGCTGCCGGTCGACAAGCAGATGCACCTGAATATCGACACGACCGACCTGGATGCCAAGACCATCGAGGATGGCACGCTCTCCGATGTCGACGAGTATGTCTCGTGCATCGAGCAGTCCGACCAGGCGCTTCGCTACTTCCTCAACGCCCTGAGCAAGCTCGACCGTAAGGTGGTCGTGGTGTTCTGGGGCGATCACCAGCCGTTCTTCCCGTCCAAGTTCAACGATAAGTGGTTTACTGGCGAGGACGATGCCACGCACCAGGAACGTCTGTGGCAGACCGACTACATCATCTGGGCCAACTACGACGTTGCCGGCTGCGACCAGACGAGTAAGGTCGACGACCTGTCCACCAACTACCTGTCCACCCAGCTGATGCAGCTGATTGGCGCCCCGCTGACTGACTACCAGAAAGCGCACATGACGCTGCGCGAGTCGCTGCCCGCCATCAACTCGGTGGGCTACGAGGACGCCAGCCTGCGCTGGGCGCTCTCCTCCAACGTCACCGGTGACGACGCCGCCGCAGCAGCCGCCACCAAGGCGCGCGAGGATTACGCCAAGATGCAGTACTACGAGATGTTCCGCGACGGCAAGAACGTCTACACCGAGCACTTCCAGACCGAGGCCAACGAGACCGACCCCAACCTGGCGCCGGGTACGACCAAGATTAAGTAGCGGGCCTGTATCCCGGTTCGTCTGCCCGGCCGGCGCGGAATGTAAGATTCCCTGCTCGGGCAGTCCTGCTCGCACGGAGAGCACATTAAGTGCTCTCCGGCTCGTGCGGAACTCGCGATGAACCTTACATTCCGCGCCGGCCGGGCAGACGCCTCGGTGTTGAAGCGCGGCTTGTCATGGGGGAATCTGCTGAATATATATAAGTTGAAGGCCACGTCATGTGGCCTTTTTTGTATCCGGAAACCGTGTCCCAGAATTCACGTCCGGAACGGGATGCAGTTTCCGCTTACGGCCCCGTTGGGAAACTGCATCCCACTCCAAAAGCAAATTCTGGGACGCACTTTCCGAATCCCCATCCATCCGGAAAGCCCGTCCCACTCTGAATACATCCAGCGAACGCATGCGAGCGTGTCGTCCAGGACGGTCTCGTCATCGCGGTGATGGAAAATATCGTCCCAAACGCTTGCCACGGTTGCGCCCACGAGTGTCAAGAAAAAAGCCTCGAGAATCTCGGGGCTTTCACATTTGTATTGTTTTGCACGAAGGACCGCGAACGACGAAGCTACTCGCCCAAAACGGCCTTTTTGGCGGCTGCAGCCATGTTATCCAGATCTTCCTTGGTGGGATGGTCCTTCGCGGCAACCCAGTTGTCGAGCAGCATCTTATAGCGAGCGTTTTCGGGATCTTGCTCGAGCATGGCCTCGTAGCGCTGCTTGACCGCGGGGCCCATCTTGCCCTGGCACATCGCCCAGCCCGCAAGCTCGGCATCCCCAGCCAAATTGGAAGTTACGCGGTCGATAATCTGCTGATAATAGCTCTGGTCGGCCCCAAAGCCGCAGGTGCCAAACAGGAACACGCGCTTGCCGTGCAAGGCGGAGAGCAACGCCGCGACCGAAGGCGTGCACGCGCCCTTGTCGCACCAAAAACCGACGAGCACCGTGTCGGCCGCGCAGGCACCCTGCGCCTCGAGCGCAACCTGATCTGCATCCGCATCGTCGCTCAACGCCGCGGCATGGACAAACTCAACGCCCGCAGCCTGCAGAGCGCGCTTGATCGCGCCCGAAACCATCCTGGTATTACCGCTCTTGCTGTTAACCACCAAAGAGCACGTCATAGTCACGTTGCCTCGTTTCCCCAAAAACTAAAGCCACTAATGCAATTTATTAGATGAATATCTTAGTACTAACGTGACAGATGTAAACCACCGTCTGTCGATTGGCGACGCAGGCAACATCTTTGGACAAATGCCCGCAGCGCAAGCCCCATACTTTTTAAAATTTGGGACAGTCAAGCGGCCCTGCCCCCGAATCAATGACAATCGTCACCATAATATGCCATCAATCGTCACCATAATTCTCCGTTAATCATCACCTCAAATTATCGTTAATCGTCACCACGTTGCTGGTAGAATACATAATCAAAGCAATTAAAGAAGGAGGCAGTATGGATAGATATGTAGACAGATGCATCGATAAGGTAATCAGGCATAATCTCGATATCTTCGGTGCGGTTCTCATTCAAGGCCCAAAGTGGTGCGGAAAGACCACTACGGCAAAACGTTTTGCTAGATCATCCTTGTCTCTTTCCGATCCAACTGGTAATTTTGCCGCCCTCCAGCTGGCTCAGATCGATCCAGCACAGGCAATAGCAGGACCCTCTCCTAGGCTCATCGATGAATGGCAGGAAGAGCCAAAGCTGTGGGATGCCGTACGTTTCGAGTGTGACGCAAGACAGGGAGAATCCGGACAGTTTATTCTTACGGGCTCAGCAACGTTGCGAGATTCGAAGCAGCCGATGCATAGTGGCGTTGGACGAATAGCAAGGTTGCGAATGGATACCATGACGCTGTTCGAGCTTGGCGTTTCTTCTGGCTTAGTCACTATCGGAGCGCTGCTTTCAGGTCATCCTGCTAAGCAGGCAGTCGGATCGATTGCCGGCATCTCCGGTATCGCCGATTTGCTGTGTCGTGGCGGTTGGCCTCAAGCGATGGGAAAAACAACTGAAAATGCCATGCGGATTGCCGCTGCTTATGTTGATGGCGTATGCGAATCGGATGTTTCTAGAACTGACGGCGTTAAGCGTGATCCGGTCAAGGTCAGGTCTCTTTTGACATCGCTTGCGCGAAATGAGTCGACGCTTGCCGGATCGAAGTCCATCGACAAAGATATCGGTACCGGCGTTTCGAAGAATTCGGTCTCCAGATACATGGATGCTCTGAGACGAATCAATATCATCGATGATATCCCGGCTTGGCATCCGGCGCTCAGGTCGCCGGTAAAGCTGCGGCAAAGCGCAAAAAGGCACCTTGCCGACCCTTCGCTTGCCGTTGCGCTGCTCGGAGCAAATCCGGAATCATTGGCATCTGACCCGAAGACGCTGGGACTGCTCTTCGAATCCCTCGTCCTGCACGACCTTAAGGTCTATGCAGCCGCAAACGACTCGTCGGTGTCCCACTACCACGACGCCGACGATCTCGAAGTCGACGCCGTTATACACAGGCGCGATGGAACTTGGATTGCCGTGGAAGTAAAACTCGGAAGTCCGCAGATCCCCGAGGCATCTGCAAACCTGCTTCGACTCGAGCGCAAACTTGTCGAGCGTGGCGAGAGACCGCCCGCGGCCAAGCTCATCGTCATCGGGTTCGGCATGCCGGCCCACACAACGCCCGAGGGCATTATCGTTGCCCCCGCTGACACACTCGCGCCCTAGCGCTGCATTACATGCCCCACGGGCTTGCTCACTGGGCGAATTGGCTGCGGTAGAGTTCGGCGTAGAAGCCGCCTGCCGCTAGCAGCTCGTCGTGCGTGCCGCGCTCGATAATCTGCCCGTCGCGCATCACCAGAATGCAGTCGGCGTTGCGGACGGTGCTCAGGCGGTGCGCCACGACAAAGCTTGTGCGACCGGCCGTGAGCTCGTCGAATGCCGCCTGCACCTGCAGCTCGGTGCGGGTATCGATACTCGAGGTCGCCTCGTCCAGCAGCAAGATAGCCGGGTCGGTGAGCATGACGCGCGCGATGCACAGCAGCTGTTTTTGACCCTGGCTAAACGTGCCGCCGTCCTCGCCGATGACCGTATCGTAGCCGCCTGGCAACTGCACGATAAACTTGTGCGCGTGCGCGCGCTTGGCGGCTTCGATAACCTGTTCACGCGTGGCATCCGGGCAACCGTAAGCGATATTTTCCGCCACCGTGCCCTCGAACAGCCACGTATCCTGCAGCACCATGCCAAAGGCGCGGCGCAGGCTTGCGCGCGTGTAGCCACGCGAAGACCGGCCATCGACCATGATGCGTCCGGCATCGATATCGTAAAACCGCAGCAGCAAATTGATGAGCGTTGTCTTTCCGCAGCCCGTGGGGCCGACCAGGGCAAAACGCATGCCGGGCTTGGCCTCGATGCAGATATCCTGCAGCAGCTTGCGGTCGGGCACATAGCTAAAGTCCACGTGTTCAAAAGTCACCTCGCCACGCGGGGCGGCAAGCTCCACGGCGTCTGGCGCATCGGGCTCCTGCTCGCGGGCGTCGAGCAGTGCAAACATGCGGCGCGCCGAGGCATACGCCGTCTGGATTTGCGTAATGACGTTGGTAACCTCGTTGAACGGCTTGGTGTACTGGTTAGCATAGGACAGGAAAATCTGCACGCCGCCCACCGTAAGCGCCGCGGGCACGCCCGTGATCACGCCCACGCAGCCGATCACAGCGACCACGGCATAGATGATGTTATTGATAAAGCGCGTGCCGGGGTTGGAGAGCGAACCCATAAACTGCGCGCGCTCGCCTGCCGTATAGAGCTCGGCGTTAAGGGCATCAAAGCGCTGTTGAGCGTGCAGGCCGTAGGCGAAGGCGTCCACGAGCTTTTGCTCACCCACATACTCCTCGATATGACCGCCGAGTTGGCCCTGGATGCGCTGTTGAGCAGTGAAGCTCTTATTGGAAAGCTTGGCGATAGCACCGGCCGCAAAGATGGAAAGCGGCGTGACGAGCACCACAACGAGCGTCATGGTCAGGTTGATGGAGAGCATAAACGCGAGCGTGCCCACGATGGTGATGACGCCGGTAAAGAGCTGCGTAAAGCCCTGCAGCAGGCCGTCACCCACCTGATCGACGTCGTTGACCACGCGGCTCATGAGGTCGCCGTGGGCATGGCCGTCGATAAAGCTGAGCGGCATGCGGCTGAGCTTGTCGCTCGCCTCCACGCGCATGTCGCGCACCGTCTCGTAGGACAGACGGTTGACGCAGTAGCCCTGCAGCCACTGGAAGGCCGCCGCGCCCACCACGACGAGCGCGAGTTTGGTGACAAGCGGCAGTAGCGCGTCGAAGTCCACCTGGCCCGCGGCAACGATCAGGTCGATGCCCTCGCCGATGAGGATGGGCGTATAGAGTTGCAAAATTACCGAGACGGCGGCACTCACAAACGACGCCGCAAACGAGACACGGTGCGGGCGAACATAGCCCAGCAGGCGGCGGGTCACCGCGCCCACGGGATAGCGCTCGGGATCGCCGGGCTGGCGCGGACCGTCGCCCAGGTCGTTGAGGTTATCGTTACCGGACACGTTGGCCGTCATCGTGGCGACCGAACCGGAGGAAGTGTACGGATTCATTTAGCAGCCCTCCTTTGCGCAGACGGATGCGGGGGCGCACACGGCGCCTGGGGCGGACGCGGGTCTTGGGGTGGGCGTGGGCGTCGTGCTCCCCTGCTGGCCCTCGAGCTCCTCGCGTCGCAGCTGCGACTGGCAAATCTCGCGGTAGAGCTGGCAGCTTGCATACAGCTCGTCATGCGCGCCCAGGCCCGCAACCGAGCCGTGGTCGAGTACGCAGATCATGTCGGCGTCGCGCACGGTCGAAACGCGCTGGCTTACGATCACCGTAGTCAGCGGCAGCCCGCCCTCAGCAGCGCCACACACGCTGCGCTCGTGGATGGCATGGCGAAGCGCCGCGTCGGTCTTAAAGTCGAGCGCCGAGGCAGAATCGTCCATGATCAATATCTGAGGCGAGCCCACCAGGGCGCGCGCGATGGTCAGGCGCTGGCGTTGGCCACCGCTGAAGTTCTTACCGCCCGCCTCGACCGGGGCATCGAGCCCCTGCGGCTTGTTGTGCACGAACTCGCTGGCCTGCGCCGTATCGAGCGCCGCCCAGAGCTCCTCGTCGGTCGCAGCTTCATCGCGCCAGGTCAGGTTGCTGCGGATAGTACCGCTCACCAGCGACGCGCGCTGTGGGACAGTCGAGACCACATGACGCAGCTGGTCGAGCTGCCAAGCGCGCACGTCGGAGCCCATCACGCTCACACTGCCGGTGCCTGCATCGTACAGGCGCGGGATAAGCGAGACGAGCGTCGACTTACCGCTGCCCGTGCCGCCGATAATGCCAAGCGTCTTGCCCAGCGGGAGCTCCAGGGTCACATCGTTAACGGCGTTGGCAGCGCCGGCGCCAAACGAGAAGCTCACATGGCTCAAGCTCAGCGCGGGGACCGGAACAGCGCCACCCGCCAGTTCGCTCGGCTTGGGCAGCGCGACCGGCCGGTTGCCCTCGTCGGTGATGCTCGGCACACAATTGAGCACCTCGTTGATGCGCGACGCGCTGGCGCTCGCCTTGGTAAAGACCACGACCAGGTTGGCGACATACACGATGGAGGTCAGGGTCTGCGTCATGTAGTTGACGAACGCCATGACCTGGCCCTGCGTGAGCTCGCCCACGTTGACCTGGATGCCGCCCACCCACAGGATGGCGCACACGCCCAGGTTCATCACCAAAAACGTGACGGGGTTAAGGATCGACGAGAGCTTGCCCACCGCGATGGCGGTATTGGCCTGGTCATCGGCGGCCTGCGCAAAGCGCTCGCGCTCGTGATCTTCGCGTACAAAGGCGCGAACCACACGGGCGCCCGAAAGCCCCTCGCGGCAAATAAGCGCAATGCGGTCGAGCTTTGCCTGCAGCTGCTTATAGTACGGAATGCAGCGCGCCATGACAAACCAAAACACCAGGCCAATGGCGGGCGTGCAAATCAAAAAGATCATGCCGAGCTTAAGGTCGATGGCAAGGGCCGCGCACATAGAGCCCACCGCCAAGAAGGGCCAGCGGATGAGCATGCGTACGCCCAGCGCCACAGCGAGCTGCACCTGATTGACGTCGTTGGTAATGCGCGTGATGAGCGACGGCGTGCCAAAGCGGTCGAGCTCGGCATAGCTCAGTTTGTTGATGTGCTCGTAGAGCGCACCGCGGATATCGGTACCCATGCCCTGCGAGGTGAGCGCCGCCATCTTTTGGCAGACGAGCGTAAACGAGATGCCGATCACGGCCATGGCGGCGAGCACCATGCCGTAGTGGACGACAGCGTTCACATCGTGTGCGCCAATACCCTTATCGATCATCTGGGCAATCACCAACGGCGTCAGCAGGTCAAAAATCACTTCGATCAGCTTGCACGCTGGGCCAATCACCATATACCGGCGAAACTTGCCACCAAAACGCCTGAGCAGCTCAATCATGTATAGGCGCTCCCTATCATCATCCACATTCAATTCGAACCATGATAGTACCGCCACCCCAAAAGAAGCGTAAACAACTCGTCATTTCTAACGGGATTCAGTTTTCAGAGGGGTATACGCGCACACCCAGCCAGTGTCGGGTCAACTAGCATGGTATATTTACATTAGTGCTACCAAATTAGTCGCCGACCCTTGAAATGAGGTGCCGAGATGAACGACATTCTCGCAAGAAGAGCAAGACGAGCAACTGTGGGCATCGCCCTTTCCGCGGCACTTGTCGCGGGAATCGCCCCCGTAGCGGCGATCGCGGCAGAAACCAGCTCCCCCACCGGTGCAGTTGCCTTGCAGACGAAGATGCGGCCGCCGCAAAAGAAAAAGCGTATGCAGCCATGCAGGAAGCGCTCAAAAACCTCGAGGCCGCAAAAGACGCCGCAAGTCCCGAGAAACTTGCGGAAATCGATGATGACATTGCCGCTTTTCAAGAGATCTACGACATGGTGGTGACGGAAGCCGCCAAACGGAGGGAACCCCTTCCCGCCATGCAAGCGAACGTCGATGCAGCCCAAGCCAAATACGATGAGGCCCACAACCGGACAAGCGGCCTTCAGGCAGAATTAGATAAGGCACTTGAAGCACTCGGCGACGAGGAGCCCAGCACAGCTATTAAGGAGCATATTAAGCAGTTGCGCAGTGAGATCATGGCGGCAGAAAGGCGAGAAAAATCTTATGAAGATGATCTTCACTCCTACCAACGCCGACTCGAAAGCCAGGAAAAACAGGTTCAGCATTTCGAAAGTGAGCCAGAGGAAGCTAAAGCCCACATCGACGAGGACATAGCCAAGCGAAATGCGCTCCTCGGCGATTTGGAAAAGGCGCAAGCGGCCTATGACGACGCCTGCAAAGCATACGAAGAGGCAAAGGCCGCGGCAGACAAGGCCACCTCGCCCGAGATAACGAAACCCGCCGAGACGACAAAACCCTCCAGCTCAGCGCAACCGGCCAAGGCGACACAGCCCACCGGCTCGTCCGCGACCGGCAAAGACGCTCCATCGAGCTCCACCAAGCAGGCGAACACGAGCAGCGGCAAGCCCGGCAAGCTCGCAAACACAGGCGACACAGCGCCGAGCGCAATCGCACTCGCAGGAATCGCCGCCATGGGACTCGGAATAACCGCCACAGCCACACGCCGCATCAGGAACTCAAAATAGCTGCCAACGGTTATTGTCTCCGCCAATTCACAAGCCCAGAGACAAAAAGAGGTCCGTTTCCCCACCTAAGGAAACGGGCCTCTTTAACTGCAAAAATTCAATCAACAGCACCGCCGCCTCTTGAACCACGTAGCCATCAATGCCCAGACAACGCCAGCAAGCCGCATTCCGCAAGGGATAGATTAAATTAGATAAACGCGCCTTTACGGGTGATTTTTGGACGACGGGGCCCGGCCGGCGGCGAGGTGTTTGGTAGTCGAGCGATCCCGCAGGCGCAGCCGAGGACCAGCGAGACACCAAACACTTCGCCGCCTCCTGGACCGCGTAGCCATCGATGTTTTGGCAAGGCCAGCGAGCGCCACCCAGAGCGAACAAGTTGGCATGAAAAAGGCAAGGCATAGACCTTCTGGTCATGCCTTGCCTTTTGAATGACAAATTGTCGCTCTGGGTGGCGCGCAGCGTCGAGCATTGCGCGGTTTGGTAAAACCGCGCAAAAAGAAAGCCCGTGCGCTCGATGGATTCGGATGCCCGACAGAGGCTCCTTATGGCTGCTTCCTTCCGGACCTGACCAGATTCGGAACATGTCGTCATCCGAACCCATCGAACGCGCTAGGCGCTCGGTATATCTTACCTGCTCCCGCCCGCCAGAGCAAGGTAGCTAATTTGGGACGGAGCTTTTTTGACTACTTCCTTGATTATCGACTTTATCCGAACACCTCCCACATTCATCCGCACATGTGCGGATGAATGTGGGAACCCGATACCCTGAGGGCCGGGCCGGCCGGCCCCGGGAGATCGGAGGACGGTATGTCCGGAAAGAAGAAAAGGGGCTC
>CABUQK010000026.1 GCA_902493615.1 uncultured Collinsella sp. | reverse complement strand
GGCGCGCGCCGCGGGCCGCGAGGGCGTGTCCGCGGGCTGGTGCGCGTGGAGCGCGGGCGATGCTTCGCTGACGTTTTCGCTGGTCGTGCGTCCGGATGTGAACATGCATGCCTTCCACGGCCTGCCGTTTGTGGCCGCGATGGGCATGATGGACGCGCTCGTGGGCACGGCTTCGACGCCGGGGTTGGGCCTTGCCGGTAAGGTGGGTATCCAGTGGCCGAGCGATATCGTGTGCGGTGCGCCTGCGTTTGAGACGTCGCTCGCGCGTGTTGCCGTGAACGGCGGTGCCGGTGCTGCGGGCATGTTTGCCGCGGTGACGGTGGATATTGAGCGTTCGGCGCTGAGCGAGCTTGGTGTGGACGTGGCTGACGAAGCGCTGCTCGAGACGCTGGCCGCCGCCGTGCTGGCCCGCGTGGACGCCTGGGCGGTTGTTGCCAACACGCCGCAAGGCGCCGCAGGGCCGCTGGCTCCCGTGCTGGGCGAGTACTTCGACATGGTGCCGCTGCTGGGCCGCCAGGTTGCGGCGGTGTCTCCCAACGGCTTGCCGCTTGCGGTCGGTGTGTTTGCGGGCCTGGACATCTGGGGCCGCGCGACCATCAAGACCGATGCCGGCGAGCAGGAGTTTCCGCCCGAGGCTGTACGAATTCGCGGGCTGTAGCGCGGGGCGCCAGCGCTCAAAGATAACGATGGCAACAAGACCCTTCTCGGCCTGTGCCGGGGAGGGTTTCGCCTATCTGAGGAATGGGTTGCCAGCGCCCTATTCCTCAAAATTGAAAATTATTCAGTTTTGAGGAATAGGCTTGGCGAGCATTTGCGGGGACTGTGGCATCGGGCGTGCTCGACTTAAGCCCCTGCTCTATCCCAGCTCCTGCATGCGGCGGTAAATTTCGCAGATACCCTTGATGGTGAGCTGTCCATCGACCGCGTCGAAGGCATCGGTCGAATCGGCGACGATGCCGGCGAGGCCGCCCGTGGCGATAACGGTGGCATCCTCGCGGCCCAGCTCGCGCTTCATGCGCGCGACCAGGCCCTCGGCCATGGCAGCGGCGCCCATCACGGCGCCGACCTTGATGCATTCCTCGGTGTCGCGGCCGATGGCGTGTTCGGGTGCCTCGAGCGGCACGCTGGCGAGTTTGGCGGCGCGGGCGGCAAGCGCGTCCATGGAGATGCGGATGCCCGGCGCAATCGCTCCGCCAATGTAATAGCCGTCCTCATCGATGACGTCGATATTGGTCGCGGTGCCAAAGTCCACCACGATTGCCGGCGCGCCGTAGAAAGTTTCGGCCGCAACGGCGTTAGCGACGCGATCGGCGCCTACGGCCTGGGGACGCGCCGCGCGCAGCTTGGTCACCGCGGCCGTCTGCGGCCCGATGACGATGGCGTCTGCGGCAATGCGGTCGGCCACGGCGTGCCACTCGCGCGAGAGCTGCGGCACCACGCCCGCAAAGGCGATCGCGTCGACCGCATCGAGCGAAAGGCCGTACATCTTAAAGAAGCCCATCAGGCGCACGTGGATCTCGTCGGCGGTATAGGAGCGGTCGGTGGGCATACGCCACGACTGCACCAGCTCGTCTCCGTCAAACAGCCCCATGGCCGTCTGCGTGTTTCCCATATCGATAGCGAGCAGCATGTCTACTCCCGGTGTTGGCATAAAAGGACGCGCACCATTGTATACGTGCCGTCGACGGCGCTCGGCTGCGATTCGTTTACGGTGATAGGGGCTGAGGGGTTTAAATATGAAGGAATTATGCTCTACGAGATTTTCCTTGCCGTTTACCGAACTCCCGCGTAATATTCTTTCTTGCGCACATGAGGCGCCCAGACATTGCGGGGTGGAGCAGTCTGGTAGCTCGCCGGGCTCATAACCCGGAGGTCGTAGGTTCAAATCCTGCCCCCGCGACCAAGAACTTGCAGCTCGTCGGCCTAGCCGGCGAGCTTTTTTGTTATTTCGGGACCGTGTTTTCGGTCCAATTCTCGGCCTCTCAAACAAAATCTCGATCCGTAACATCTAGACCCGATTTGGGCGGCTAGGTGTTACAGATCGAGATATACCGGTGGGTTGGGTCCCGTTTGTCTAAATCTGTAACACGAGGGACGGTTTTTGCCGAGTAACCGTTACAGATTGAGATTTTCTAGCAGGCGGGTTTGGTTTGTCTCGATCTGTAACAGATAGGGGCCAAAAGTGGGCCTAGCTGTTACAGATCTAGATTGTTGAGGATGGGCCGAGAGGAATGTCTCGATCTGTAACAGTAAGACCCGGTTTTGCCGCGTAACTGTTACAAATTGAGACAAACCGACGGGCCGCCCCGTCCCATCCACCAGCCGCCACCTGATATTCGCCGATTTTCGTTGTGCCGCTGTGCCCCCATGCCATATCCTCTAGACAACTACGCGGCATCATCGCCGCCGCGCCTACAAGAGAGGAGTGTCCATGACCGCACCTGCATCCAAGCTGCTCCAGCCCATTACGGTTGGCCCCCTTGAGCTCAAGAACCGCATTATGTTCCCGCCGCTGACCACCGGCTACGAGGAGCGCGACGGCTCCATTGGCGAGCGCAGCCTGGCTTTTTACGAGCGCCTGGCCCGTGGCGGCGTGAGCTACATCGTCATCGGCGACGTCGCTCCCGTCATGACCGCAAGCCCCACGCCCAAGCTGGCGACCGACGCCCAGATCCCCACGTTTAAGGCCCTGGCCGACGCCGTCCACAAGCACGGCGCCAAGGTCGCGCTGCAGTTGTTCCACCCCGAGTACGACGTGCCCGGTGTCGGCCGCATGGTCATGGGATCCATGGCTGCCGCCAAGGCCGCGCAGGAGGCCAAGGCCGCCGGTGACGAGGAGACCTTTGCCGCCAAGATGGCCGAGTCCAACGAGATTCGCAACCAGGCCTACGCCAAGCTGCACCACGATATGCAGCACTTTGTGAACGAGGCGAGCGTAGAGCAGCTCACCCAGATCAAGGAGGCCATTGCTGCCTCGGCCGCTCGCGCGCAGCAGGCCGGGATCGACGCCATCGAGGTCCACGGCGACCGCCTGGTGGGTTCGCTGTGCTCGGCCATCCTCAACCAGCGCACCGACGAGTACGGTGGTTCGTTCGAGAACCGCGTTCGCTACGCGCTGGAGGTCGTCGCTGCCATTAAGGAAGCCGCGCCGCAGCTGATGGTGGAGTACAAGCTCCCCGTGATCATGGAGAACCCCGACGGCACGCCGCGCGGCAAGGGCGGCCTGCAGCCCGACGAGGCCTGTGAGTTCGCCAAGCTGCTCGAGGGCGCGGGCATCGACATGATCCAGGTCGCGCAGGCCAACCACACCGGCAACATGGGAGACACCATTCCGCCCATGGGCGCCATGCCCTACAACTGGACGCTGCCCGTGGCCGAGCGCGTCAAGGCCTTGGTCTCCGTGCCGGTGGCAACCGTCGGCCGCGTTGTCTCGGTCGAGGCCGGCGAGAAGATTCTGGAAGACGGCGCGGCCGACATCATCGCGTACGGCCGTTCGCTCATGTGCGACCCCGACATTGCGCTGAAAGCCGCCACGGGTGAGCCCATCCGCGAGTGCCTCAACTGCAACAAGGGCTGCGTCGACGCGATTCAAAACCGCAAGTACATCTCGTGCGTGCTCAACGCCGAGAACGGCGACGAGGCGACCATCGCCATCAAGCCGGGCGAGGGCGACAAGAAGATCGCCGTGGTGGGCGGCGGTATTGCTGGCTTGGAGGCCGCGCGCGTGGCGGCCAAGCGCAGCTACGATGTGACCGTCTACGAGGCGAGCGATCATCTGGGCGGCCAGATTGTGCTGGCGGCCGCGCCTCCGCGCAAGGACGAGATTATGCGCTCGGTCGAGTACTACGAGAAGATTCTGCCTGGCCTGGGCGTGAAGGTTGAGCTCAACCATGTCGCTACCGCTGAGGACCTCAACGCCGCCGACGCTGCGATTGTTGCTGTGGGCGCGCACGACGTGGTCATCCCCGTTCCGGGTGCCGACTCGGAGAAGGTCGTCTCGAGCTGGGACGTGCTGGCCGGCAAGGTGGAGCTCAGCGGGCGCGTCGCCGTCATTGGCGGTGGCCTGGTGGGCACCGAGACTGCCGAGTACCTGCTGCAGCACGGCTGCGAGGTGGCGATCGTGGAGATGCTTGACAAGATTGCCGCGGGCGAGTCCGAGACCATTCTGCCGCTGATTATGAGCGACTTTGCAGAGCACAACGTGGAGCAGCACGTGAAGACCCGCCTGACCGCCATTACCGACGAGGGCGTGGAGGCTGTTCGCACCACCGAGGACGGCGCCGAGGAGCCGGTGAAGATCGCCTGCGATTACGTGGTGATGGCCGTGGGCTCCAAGGCCAACGCGTTTGACCTGGATGGCGTGACGGTGCCCGTGACCTGCGTGGGCGACTGCTCGGGTGAGCGCACCGCCGACATCGCGAGCGCCATTCGCACGGCGTATCACGCGGCCAACGAGCTGTAGTTGAACATCGCGGCCAGGCGGGGCGGTAGCACGGATCCGTCTCGCCCGGCTGTGTCCCGTCGGGTGTCAACCGGTGCGGGGCCTGCAAGCGCAGCAGGTCCCGCCCTTTTTGTTTTGCTCCGGTGGACGGCAATGCGCGGTAATCATGAGGAGTGAGGACGTCTACTGTCTTGCAGATCACTCAAAATTATTGAGGGAGGGGTTAATAACTATATCCTCTATACCAAAGGACATAAAGAGATGCCAATTTTGTTGACAAGCGAATGACGATTAGCTGCGAGTCAGCTACCAGCGTAAATAATCGATAAAGAAATGTCGTAATTTGGTGCCAAATGCCCAGATAACGCCGCGTCTATTTTAATTAACTGCTTTGAGCAAACGGTAAAATGCTACTATCTAACTTGCACGTAAGAAAGCAGATTAACGGTTAAGGCTAAGAAGTGGCAGGTATGTCGGAAGCAACTAGGACTCGCACGCATGCGCCCGAGGTTAGGCAGCGCGCCGTCGAGATCCTTCAAGAGGGGGTCGGTCATCGCGCTCTCGCCGCGGAGCTTGGCATTCCCCAGGCCACGGCTCGTCAGTGGGCCCGCGCGTATGCCGTGGGCGGTGCCGACGCCGTTCTCAATGCCGGTTCGCATCATCATACCTATTCGTACGACGTAAAGCTCGCTGTGGTTAAGGACCGTCTGGAAAACGGCTTGACGGTTCGCGAGGCCATGATCAAGCACAAGATTCCCAGCGAGTCTTCGGTCAAGGCTTGGTGCCGTCAGTACCGCGAGAGCGGTGAGTCCGCACTGGTCGATAAGCCGCGCGGCCGCAAGCCGCGCGTTAAAAAGGCGGAATAGCAAACGGGATGGTGCGCTCATAGGGGCGCATTTTTCTTGCCGCGCCTCTACTCCAATGCGGACGCGCCCTTGCCCTGTACGCCTAAAACTCCCCAGTTGACCGAAAACCTGCCGCCGCTACTCCTCAATTGAGCTATAACGTTAAACAATTGCAGCGTTTTTGCATGGGGGAGTGATGGTATGACGCTACTGTATTTCCTTACCCTGTTTCCGCTGGTACCGGCGCTGGGCATGCTGCTCGCGCGCGGTGACCGCGCTCGCGATGCGGTGGGGCTCATAGGCTCCGGCATTATTATGGCGGTGACAGTTGTAGTCGCCGTCATGTTTTTTGGCACGGGTCCGCAGAGCTTTGAGGTTGCCCCCAGCACCTCGCATGTGCTCTCGATCATCAGCTCCGCCATCGATGTCATCCTGTGCGCCGTCATCCTGTACAACGCGTACAAATATAGGAACGCGCTCACCACGGTGCTCGGCATAGCCCAGCTGGTGGGCTCGCTCGCCTTTGCAGCCATGACGCTGCCCGCGGCCGAAGCCGTCACGGCGACGCCGCTCTACCTGGACTACATGAGTGTGATCATGGTCCTCGCCGTCGGTATCGTCGGCAGCCTAATCTGCGTGTATGCCCTGGGCTACATGAAGGACTTCCAGGCCCATGACGAGCACGAGGCTGCGCTGCGCGGGCAGACCGCGCCCGACCGTCGCCCGCAGTTCCTGGCGCTTATGTTCCTATTCCTCTCGGCCATGTTCGTCATCGTGACGAGTGACAACCTTGAGTGGCTGTTCTGCGGCTGGGAAATCACCACCGTGTGCTCGTTCCTTATGATTGGCTACACGCGCACGCCCGAAGCCATCAAGAACGCCTTCACCCAGATCATCCTCAACATGCTGGGCGGCATCGCGTTTTTGGCCGGACTCATGTATCTGCACGTTAGCGGCATGCCGCTGACCATCTCGGGCATGATCGAGCTTTCCGGCGCCGGAACCGCGCAGTCCGCGCTGCTGGTGATGCCGGTCGTTCTGCTGTCGCTCGCCGCGCTCACCAAGGCCGCACAGATGCCGTTCCACACTTGGCTGCTGGGTGCCATGGTTGCCCCCACGCCCACGAGCGCCCTGCTGCACTCGTCAACCATGGTCAAGGCCGGCGTGTTCCTGATGGTCAAGCTGAGCCCGCTCTATGCCATCTATCCCGTGACCGGCTTTATGGTCACGAGTGTGGGTGCCATCACGTTTTTGCTCGCTGCCCTCATGGCCATCTCGCAGAGCAACGCCAAACGCGTGCTCGCGTACTCCACTATTTCCAACTTGGGCCTCATCAGTGCCTGCCTGGGCGTCGGCGCGCCCGAGGCCGTGTGGGCAGCCATCTTCCTGATCCTGTTCCACACGGTGGCCAAGTCGCTGCTGTTCCTGTGCGTGGGCACCGCCGAGCATCATATCGGCAGCCGCGATATCGAGGACATGGACGGTATGTTCAGCCGCATGCCGCACCTGACGCGCCTGATGATGCTGGGCATCATGGGCATGTTTGTGGCGCCGTTTGGCATGCTCGTGTCCAAGTGGGGCGCCCTGGTGGCGTTTGCGCAGACCGGCAACGTGCTCATGATCATGGTGCTGGCCTTTGGCTCGGCCGCGACGTTTTACTTCTGGGGCAAGTGGCTTGCCAAGCTTTCGGGCGTCGACCCCACGGCTCAAAACGTTGAGGTCAATGTCCATAAGACCGAATGGATGGCGCTCAACACCATCGCCGCGCTGCTGATTCTGTGCTGCGTGGCGTTCCCGGTTATCTCGAGCGGTCTGGTGTCGCCTTACTTGGCCATGGTGTTTGGCCGCGTGCCGTACGTTATCGGCAAGGACGCCATGTATCTGATGGTGGTTATCGTGGCTTTTATCGCCGTGGTGCTGCTGACGTCGTTCCGCGTGAGCAATAAGCCGCACGTCAACGTGTACCTTTCGGGCGTGGGAACCGACAAATATCGCCATTTCCGCGGCTCGATGGGACACGAGGTGAAGGCCGAAAAGCGCAATTGGTACTCGGAGGACGCCCTTGGCGAGAAGCGTATTAGCCCCGTGGGTAGCGTCGTGTGCTGCAGCATTATCTTGTTTGCGCTGCTGTGTTGCGCGTGGATTGGGCCCGAGAGACTTGCCATGAGCGCGCCCTCGGTGTTGCGCGGCAAGTATTTTGAAGGTTCGGGCGTCGTGGGCATCTTTATTGGTACCGTGGCGTTTGCCTTGATTGCGCCGCTTGTGGGCGGTTTGATTGACGGTCTTGACCGCAAGCTTTCGGCCCGTATGCAGGGCCGTGTGGGTCCGCGTCTGCTGCAGCCCTTCTACGATGTGGCCAAGCTGCTGCGCAAGGCCCCCGCCAGCGTAAACACCATGGACGACACCTATATGGCGTGCGCGCTCATCTTTACCGTGGTAGGCGGCGGCATCTTTGTATCGGGCTCCAACACGCTGCTGTGCGCTTTTATGGTGACGCTCGCCGCGATCTTTGTGGTGCTGGCGTCCGCCTCGACGCAAAGTCCGTTTGCCCAGGTCGGCGCCGATCGTGAGTTGCTGCAGGTTATGAGTTACGAGCCCGCCGTTTTGCTGATGAGTGTGGGCCTGTATCTTGCCACCGACAGCTTCGATTCCATCGCCGTAACGGGGCAGTCGGCTCCCATCATCGTGTACAGCGCGCCCATTTTCCTTGCGCTGCTCGCGGTGCTCACCATCAAGCTGCGCAAGTCGCCGTTCGATCTTTCGTATTCGCATCACGCGCATCAGGAGATCGTCCAGGGCGTCGCTACCGAGATGAGCGGCGGCACGTTGGCCAAGATGACCCTTATGCACTGGTGCGAGACCGTGCTGTTTTTGATGTGGGTGGGCATGTTCTTTGTTTGGGATAACCCCTTGAGCTGGCTGGTTGCCCTGGTCGTTATGGCCGCGACGTACTTTGTCGAGGTACTGATCGACAACACCTTCGCACGCAGCACCTGGCGCAGCTGCTTTAAGCTCGGCTGGGGCGTGGCACTGGTGTTTGGCCTGCTCAACCTTATGCCCATCCTCGTCGACGTGTTTATTTAGGAGGCGGCATCCATGGATCATAAAATGTCGCGCTCGCCGTGGGTTATTCATTACGACGGCTCGAGCTGCAACGGATGCGATATCGAGGTGCTGGCCTCGCTCACGCCGCTGTTCGATGCGGAGCGCTTTGGCGTGGTCAATACCGGCAACCCCAAGCATGCGGACATCTTTTTGGTGACGGGCTCGGTCAATGCCCAGAACCTGCCCGTCGTGCGCCAGATCTACAACCAGATGCTCGAGCCCAAGTGCGTGGTGGCCTGCGGTATCTGCGCATGTTCGGGCGGCGTGTTCCGCGATGCCTATAACGTGATCGGCGGCGTGGACCGCGCGATTCCCGTGGATGTGTACGCGCCTGGGTGCGCCATTCGCCCCGAGACGGTGATCGACGCTATCGTGGAGGCATGCGGCATTCTGGACCAGAAGGAGGCCGTGATGCGCGCCGGTGGCGACCCGCTCACCGTGGGCGGTGCCGCAACCTGGGACGGTGGCGTTGAGCTGGGCGAGGACGGGTTTGTGGCTGCGGGGGCCGGGGCTGACGATGCGCCTGCTGGGACGTCCGCGGCCGGCGACGCGCCCGCCGCTGCAAAGGAGGGCGAGTAATGCAAAAGGCTATCTATACTACCGTCGGGATCGATGAGCTCCTGTCACATGTCCAGGCGCTCAAGGGCGTCGGCGCGCGCTTTGTGCAGATGCATGCCGAGCGCTGTGTGGACGACGGATCGTATCGCTTGGTCTATACGTTTATCGACGTTCGTGCTGCTCAGGAGCATATTGCGCAGGACGGCAGCTATGCGATCGAGAACCTGGTGGTTGAGGGCATCGACCAGTACCAGGAGATTCCGTCCATCAGCTCGTACTATCCGGCGGTATTCCCGTTTGAAAACGAAACGCACGACCTGTTTGGTCTTGCCATCACCGATATGCAGATTGACTTTAAGGGCTTTTTCTACCAGGTCTCGACTGCCGAACCCATGAGCGTTATCACGCCCGAGGTGAAGGCCGCGCGCGAGAAAGCCATGAAGGTGCGTGCCGCCGCCGAGGCCAAGGCGCGCAAGGCCGCTGCCGAGAAGGCCGCCGCGGCTGCGGCTGCTGCAGGGGAGAGCGCTGCGAGTGCCGGCGATGCTTCGGCTGCGGCGAGCGCCGGCGACGCCGCGGGCGTCTCTGCTCAGCCCGCTGCGGCTGCCGGCTCCGATGCTCAGCACGATGAGGCTGCTGCGAAGGCCGCGCTCAAGGCCGCCGAGATGGAGGCAAAGCTCGCCGCCATGGATCCCGAGAAAGCGGCCAAGGTCCGCGCGGCGCTTGCCGCCAAGGTCGCCCGCGACAAGCAGAAAAAGGAGGCGTAAGGTCCATGGCACATCGCTCCGTTATTCCGTTTGGCCCGCAGCACCCGGTGCTGCCCGAGCCGCTTCATCTGGACCTGGTGATCGAGGATGACCGCGTCATCGAGGCAATTCCTCAGATCGGCTTTGTGCACCGCGGGCTCGAGAAGCTCACCGAAAAGCGCGACATGCATCAGTTTGGCTACATCGCCGAGCGCATCTGCGGCATCTGCGCCGTGGGCCACAGCTGCGGCTATGCCAGCGCCTGCGAGCGCATGCTCGGCATCGAGGTGCCTGGTCGCGTGCAGTATATCCGCACCATTCTGCATGAGCTTTCGCGCATTCACTCGCATCTGCTGTGGCTGGGCCTGCTCGCCGACGCCTTTGGCTTCGAGGCGCTGTTCTATCGGTCATGGACCCTGCGCGAGCAGATACTCAAGATTTTTGAGAGCACTTGCGGCGGGCGCGTGATTCTGTCGATTAACGAGATCGGCGGCCTTAAGCACGACATTGAGGACTCCGAGCTGGTGGGCATTGTCCAGACGCTCGATGCCATGCGTCCTGACTACGAGGCCCTGGTGCATACGTTTTTGGACGACAATAGCTGCGGCGAGCGCCTGCATGGCGTGGGCGTGATCAGCAAGAAGGACGCGCTGGAGCTTTCGATGGTCGGCCCGTTCGGCCGCGCCTCGGGCGTGGATTACGACGTGCGCATGTTCGGCGACGGTGCCTATGCGGATCTGGCTGCGTTTGAGCCCATCGTTGCTATCGATGGCGATTGCTATGCCCGCTGCCAGGTGCGTTGTGCCGAGGTTACGCAGGCCATGGACATCATTAAGGAGCTTGTGGGCAAGATCCCGCATGACGGTATCGGCGGGCGCACCAAGCTCACGCCGGCCGACGGCGCGCGCGGCGAGGTTGTGATTGAGCAACCGCGCGGCGAGGCGTATTACTATGTGCGCGGCAACGGCACCAAAAATCTGGACCGTTTCCGCGTGCGCACGCCGACGTCGCAAAATCTGGCGGGTCTGACGCATGCGCTGCAGGGCGTGCTCATTGCCAATGTGCCCATGATTATCCTGACCATCGACCCCTGCATTAGCTGCACGGAAAGGTAGGCGCGGCATGAGTTTGCTGACATTTGCCAAGACGGCCTTGGGTTCTATGGTCAAGCGGCCAGTAACGGTGTGCTATCCGCAGGAGAAGCTCGCGGCGCCTGCGCGCCTGCGCGGACATGTCGTCAACGACATGGACGTGTGTATCTGCTGCGGCATGTGTGCGCGTCGCTGTCCGGCGGGCGCGCTCGCGGTCGATCGCAAGGGTGGAACGTGGTCGATCGACCCGTATGCCTGTGTGGTGTGCGGTGAGTGCATCGAGAGCTGCCCCAAGCACTGCCTGACTATGGACACCGCCCGCACCCCAGTCGCAGCGGACAAGACCCCCACGGTAGAAACCAAGCCGGAGTAGCGCCGGAATAGAGCTGGGATAGGGGCCGGTGGGGCAAAAATGCCCCACCGGCCCCGCGCTTAAACGCGCGGTTGTGCCGTCGCGAACAAAACTATGTCGGTTTACGGGGCTGGATAGCGAACCTCCGACCATACCGAAAATCGCAAAAACAAAACCGCAGGTAGATCGCTTGCTGTTTTTCAAAAATAGGGGGTATGGATGAGGTCTCCGAGCTTAGCCCCGTAATCCGGCATAGTTTTGAAATGGCGCCATATCGGTGACAGCCCTTGAGCCCCCGGGGACGGAGGAAAACGGATCATTTTGGCCCGATGGCTCTGAGTCGCACCTATTTTCCTGCGAAAACGCCGTGTCTCAACTTTGGTGAGACATTTGTCTCACGTCCAAAACCGAATCTGGAACATGTGTCACCTGCCCAAATTGGGTCTCATTCCGTAACTTTAGGCTGATGCAAGGTCTGAGCCTGCGAGAAGGGAGACGCGATGAGTAAGTACACGAGGGGTCTCTTGGCGGTGATACTGGCCGTAGTGCTGGTGTTGCCGGCTGCAGCATTTGCCATGCTGCCCGAGGCCAACGCCAGGTCCAGCACCGGTATGGACGGACCGACAATGACCGGAAAGGTCGGCGACCCCGATACCAGCGGACGCTGGGAAATCTGGGCGGCCGGTCACAACGGTAACAAAGTAACGACTCAAAACGTCGGCCGAATCTGGACCGATAAGACGGTCAAGGCAACCGGGGGAAACGAAGCGTCAGATTTTGTGACTACGCTTTCGGCGATGTCCTCGACGTCTAATTCAACCGTAACGGTTACCACGCCACTCGACATCGTGATGGTGCTGGACGCCTCTGGCTCGATGGATGATCATATGGGCGGTGGATACTCACCTAAGCGTATCGATGCGTTGAAGAACGCTGCGAATAGCTTTATCGATACCATTGCCAAGCAAAACGAGGGCATCGAGGGCGTCAATAGGCAGCATAGGGTTGCCATTGTTAAGTTTGCGGGCAAGAAGTCCAACGATATCGGCAACAATATGTATCGCGACGGAGGGTACTCCTACAATTACACCCAGGTTATGAAAGAATTGACCTACTGTTCCGGCAGCAATGCGGATGATCTCAAGAAGAATACAATTAATCAAATTCAGCCTGCCGGCGCCACGCGCGCCGACTATGGCCTAGAGCTGGCCGAGGGAATCACTATCACTTCTGGCCGCAAAGACGCCAAGAAGATTATTGTGTTCTTTACCGACGGTACGCCAACAAAGCAAAATAAATTCGATGCGGGTGTCGCCAACGCTGCCGTGACAGCTGCTAAGAACATGAAGGACGGCAAGGCCACCGTTTATACCATCGGTATCTTTGGCGGAGCGAATCCCGGTGCGGGTATTCAAGATTTAGGAACAGACGAAGCGAATAAAGCGAACAAGTTCATGCAGGCCGTGTCGAGCAACTATCCCAATGCCACGGCATGGGATACCCACGGCACACGCGCGGAAAACTCCGACTACTACAAGTCGGCGACCAATGCAGAAGAACTCAAGAAGGTCTTCGACGACATCTCGCAGGCCATCACATCGGAGGCGCCTTATCCGACCGAAATCCATAAGGGCTACGACGAGACCAAGTCCGGCTACATCACGTTTACCGACGAGCTGGGCGACTTTATGCAGGTCGACGGATTTGCCGAAGTCGTCATCAACGGCACGCCGTTTACCAAGGCGAGCAAGACGGTCAACAAAGAGACCAATACCGACACCTACGAGTTCGCCGGCAAGGCAAAAGGCCTGCTCATTACCGTGCAGCGCGCCGGCGATGACAATCCCCAGAAGGGCGATATCGTAACGGTCAATATTCCTGCGTCGTTGATTCCGCTGAGTCACTTTAAGACCGTAGACGGCAAGCTTTCGGTCGACAGCGTTAAGCCCATTCAGGTGAAGTATGCCTCGAGCGTGAAGAAGGCCGCCCTCGATAACCTGTTTACGCCTGAGAAGGTCACGGGACTCAAGGACTACATCGAGAACAATACGACTGTCGTTGACGGCACCAAGACCGTGAGTTTCTACGCGAACAAGTGGAGCGGTGGTGCGTTGGGTGATACGGTCGCGACCTTTGAGCCGGCCGACACCAACCGCTACTACTACTTCCAGAAGCAGACTCCCATTTACACGGACAAGGGCTGCACGCAGCCTGCAAAGAATTCGCTGGCAGATACCGGCACCTATTACTACAAGGATGAGTTTGAGGAGCAGGGCGAGAACAACGAGGCCAAGCCCACCACTGCCGTCATCAAGTTCATCGGTGGCGACGCTGCCAAGTTTGACGGCGCTATAGTTGCCGACAAGGACGGAAACCTGTCGTTTAGCGTCGGAACCGCACGCCTGGCCTTTATCGATGAGCTCCACACCACCAAGGAGAGCGTGGGCGGCAACAACACTGGTACTGCCACCGACGTTCTCAACCCCAAGTGGAACAACATGTCCGCCAAGGCAGCTGCGACGCATGTCAATTCCTACCTGGGCAACAACGGCAAGATCAGCTTTGCGTATGACATGACGCCGGCAATGGTGAACACCAAGGCCAGCTTTGGTCTAACCAAGGTGCTCGAGGGCCGCGCCTGGACGGATACGGACACGTTTGAGTTTGGGCTGACGTCCGAGGGCAATGCTCCGATGCCTGCGACTACGACTGCGATCGTGCACGGGGCCGACCTGGACGACAAGGGTAAGGCTGTCATCGACTTCGGCACGATCGAATACACCGAACCTGGCACGTACGTCTACAAGGTCAGTGAAAAGCATGCCGGGACCACGATTGACGGCATCGCCTACAGCAAGAACGTCGCGGAGATCACCGTGACGGTAACGCCCGACAAGAAGGGTGAGCTGAACGCTGGCGTGAAGGTGACCTCGGGCGAGACCGAGTTCAAGAACGTTTACGCCACGAATCCTGTTGAGTCCAGCGTCACCGACCAGATTACCGTGACCAAGTCTCTGACCGGGCGTGACCTTACGGCCGACGAGTTCAGCTTTGAGCTGCTCGAAATCATTGACAAGGAAGTTAAGCCTGTCGAGACCGTTAAGAACGCCGCCGGCGGCAAGGTGACGTTCAGTGCCATCAAGTACACCGAGATCGGCCAGCACACCTACAAGCTGCATGAGGTTAAGGGCAACGCCGGCGGTATTGACTACGATGACGCGGTCTACACCATCGTGACGACCATCGCCGATAACGGCAAGGGCCAGCTGGTTGCCACGCACGAGCTGGAGGACGCCAAGGACGTCAAGAGCATCGAGTTCAAGAACGCCTACACCACGAATGCTACCGAGGCATCGCTTGCGGGTATCAAGAATCTGCAGGTTGACGACGCTCTGACCCCGGCTGATATCACCGGCAAGTTCGCCTTTACCGTGACCGGTGAAGAGGGCGCGCCTATGCCTGCGAGCACGAGCGTGCACAACGACGTCGACGGCAAGGTCGACTTTGGCAAGATTACCTTTACGCTCGACGACCTTAACAAGGCTGTGGGCGAGAAGTCCGAGAAGCGCGAGCATACCTTTACCTACACCGTGACCGAGTCCGGTGAGGTCGCTGGCGTGACCAACGACGCTAAGCCGTCGCGCGAGGTTTCCTTCACCGTGACCGATGACGGCAAGGGGAATCTGCGCGTATCCCGCAAGCCGGACGGTGATGCGGCCTTCACGTTCACCAATACCTATAACGTGACGCCTGTCGAGATGAGCGTCACCGAACAGATCACCGCGAATAAGGTTCTGATCGGCCGCGACCTCAAGGAAGGCGAGTTCTCCTTCGAGCTCGTCGAGGGCGACAAGGTCGTCGCCACCGGCACCAACGACGCCAGCGGCAACATCACGATGGGCGCCGTGAAGTACACCGAGCCCGGCAAGCACACCTACACGCTGCGCGAGGTCAACGGTGGAGCCACCAGCAAGGGCATCACCTACAGTGACGCCAAGTACACTATCGAGACCACCATCACGGACAACGGCGACGGTACCCTCAAGGCCGAGCATGTCCTGAAGGACGCCGAGCCCGCCGAGTTCAAGAACACCTACAGCGTGACCCCGCTCGATGCAGAGCTCGACTTTGACCTGAGCAAGGCCATCGACGGTCGCGAGTGGACGGATGGGGACGAGTTCAGCTTTACCATTACCGCCCCCGATGGCGCCCCGCTACCCGATCCTGCAACCGTAACCGTGAGCAAGCACGATGCGAAGGACGGCATTGCCGCCATCAAGTTCGGCAAGATTCGCTACACGGCTGCCGGAACCTACAAGTACGAGATCCGCGAGAACGCGGGTAATACGGTCGGCATGACGTATGACTCCCACGTCGCGACCGCCGAAGTAACCGTGACCGAGGACGGCGATGGCAACCTGACCGCCAACGTCACCAAGAAGGAAAACGGACGCTTTACCAACACGTACCGCACTGAGCTTAACTACACCGCGGCCGGCGGTCTGTGGCTCAGCAAGTATCTGGACGGCCGCCCCATGACCGAGGGCCAGTTCACCTTTACCGTGACACCTGCTGACGACGCTTCGGCTCGCGCGCTCGGTCTGCTGCCCGGGGCCAACAGCTTCAAGTCTTCCGAAGCGGCAGAGGCAACGGTCGGCCTGATCGACATCCTAGCTGGCCATGAGGTCAAGTTCACGCAGGCTGACGCTGGCAAGACCTTCACGTACGCCGTGGCCGAGAAGAATGACGGCAAGC
Organism: uncultured Collinsella sp.; assembly: GCA_902493615.1. Taxonomy (GTDB): domain Bacteria; phylum Actinomycetota; class Coriobacteriia; order Coriobacteriales; family Coriobacteriaceae; genus Collinsella. The sequence continues at coordinate 3,309 of CABUQK010000026.1, read as the reverse complement.
CCGGTTACACCTACGATGACGCCGTACGCACGGTGACGATCGCCATCGCCGACGACACCGCCGGTACGCTCACCGTCACGACGACCGTTTCCGGCGGTCCCGAGGGCACGCATGAGACGGTCCACAAGAGTGGCGAGAACAAGGTCGAGAAGGCCCTGGTGCCGTTCCACAACAGTTACAGCGCTACGACCAACACGCCTGGTGGCACCGCTGCTCAGGTCGTTGCCACCAAGACTCTGACCGGTCGCCCGATGGCCGACGGCGAGTTCTGGTTCGGCATCGCCTATCAGGGTGAGCTTGTGGCATACGAAAACCTCAAGCCCAATATCGGCGGGCACGTGAGCTTTGATACGCTGCACTACGACACCAAGATGCTTGCTAATCTTGAGGCTGCTGGGCTTGCTTATCGTACCGATAAGGACGGCAAGCTTGCCTGGACCATTAACTACACGGCCTACGAAGATTTATTCGGGCTGCCGAATGGCGTTTCCGCTACAACGTGGAGCTTTGGCTTTAAGGTTATCGTCGTCGACAACGGTGACGGTACCCTGACGGCGACGGTCGACTACGGCGGCGTCGAGCCCTTGTTCGAGAACGTCTACGGCGCCGACGCCGTGGATGCCGCGCTCACCGGTACTAAGAAGCTCCAGGTTGCCGAGGGCCTGACCCCGGCCGACATCACGGGTAAGTTCACCTTTACCGTGACCGCCGACGAGGCAGGTGCCCCGATGCCCGAGCGCACGACCGTAACCAACGACGCAGCCGGTAACGTGGACTTTGGCAAGATCCACTTTACGCTCGAGGACCTCAACCGCGCTCTGGGCGTGACGGACGATGCTTCTGACGACGCATCGAGCGATGCCGAGGCCAATGCCGACGAGGCCGAGGTTGACGCCGACGCTGCCGACACCGACGAGTCCAACGACGAGTCCGAGCCCGCAGCCCCCACCGCTCCGCGCTCGCACACCTTTACCTACACGGTGACCGAGTCCGGTAGCGCCCCTGGTGTGACCAATGACACCAACGCCATGCGCAAGGTTTCCTACACCGTGACTGACGACGGTACCGGACATCTGCGTGTCGTGCGCGAGGGCGACGACGGTGCAGACTTCACGTTCACCAACACCTACGGCGTGGCACCTACCGATTCTTCCGTGACCGATCAGGTCAAGACGGTCAAGCGTCTGACCGGACGCGACCTTGCAGCTGGCGAGTTCACGTTTGAGCTGCTCGAGGATGGCGTGGTTGTCGCGAGCGGCACCAATGACGTCGACGGTAACGTTACGCTGAGCCCGATCCGCTACGAGGCGCCCGGCACGCACACGTACATGCTGCGCGAGGCTTGCCCCAACGCGCTCGGCCTGTACAAGGGCGTCACCTATGACGGTACGACCTACACCGTCGTGGCCACCGTCTCTGACAACGGCGATGGCACACTGGCCGTGACGCACAAGCTCGAGGGAACCACCGAGTCGGCTGGTTTTACCAACAAGTATCACGCCATGCCCACCCAAGTCTCCATCGGCGCCATCAAGGTGCTCGAGGGACGCGAGCTCAAGAAGGACGAGTTCAGCTTTAAGCTCGTTGGCGAGGGCATCGAGTCCACCGTCACCAACGATGCCGACGGTAAGATCAGCTTCGACAAGTTTGAGTACGACGAGCCCGGTACGCACGTCTACACCATCAGCGAGGTCAAGGGCGACGAGGTCGGTATGACCTACGACAAGTCCGTCTTTACCGTGACCGTCAACGTGGTCGATGACGGCGAGGGCAACCTCAAGGCGAACGTCGCCTTTACCAAGGGCGACAAGAGCGTCGAGGGTATCGTGTTCAACAACACGTACAAGAAGCCCGAGACGCCCGTGCCGACGCCCGATCCCGGCACGCCCAAGACCGTGACGAACATCGTCAAGACGGTCAAGGGTTTCCTGCCCACCACGGGTGACCAACAGGCCGCCGCACTGCTCATGGCATTTGTTATTGCCATGGCCGGTGTCGGTGCCCTGGTCTGGGGTATCCGTAAGCGCTAGGCACGCTGGCAGCGCCCGGGGCCAAAAGGCCCCGGGCGGCCGGCGGGGAGCCAGAACACAGCCCCACCCCCAGCCCCAGCCGTCACGGAGGTATCTCCCTCCTCCGTGACGGCGCTTTTGTGTGCCGGGGGAGGAGGGTGCGCCACGAAATCGGCCCATCTACTACGTTTGGCCCCTTACCCCCAACCATGCCGAAAAACGCGAAAACAAAACCGCAGGTAGAACGCCTGCGGTTTTGCTCAAAACGAAGGCATGGTCAGGGGTACCGAGTCAAACGTAGTAGATGGGCCGGTTTCGTGGCGGGCACCGTCAAATGATCCCCCGGGGACTGAGGGAAACGGGTCATCTTGGTTTCACGAGGCTTGCGGAGGCGCTCGTACAGGGCCGTCCGAAAAAAACTATGCCGGTTTACGGGGCCGGATTCCGAATCCCCAACCATGCCGATATCTGTGGAAATAAAACCGCAGGTAGACGAGCTGTCATTTTGCAGAAAACGCGGGTATGGATGGGGGTCCTGAGTTTAGCCCCGTAAACCGGCATACTTTTGAAATGGCATTAAATCGGTAGCATCCATTTTGCTATGCCGGAGCGGTTGGCCGTTGGGTAATTACCCTCGCAGATAGGCGATGGCGATTTGGGTGCGGTTACGTAGCCCCATTTTGGCTAGGATTGAGCTGATGTGGTTGCGCACCGTGCCTTCTCCCATATAAGCCGTGGCGGCAATCTCCTTGTTGTCGAGGCCGCGGGCGATGAGCTCTGCGACTTCGAACTCGCGGTCGGTCAGGCTGACAAAGGCCGCGGGCCGGCGGGTCGTGCCCGCTTCGACGCCCGTTCCGTCAAAATCGATGTCCTCGATCGCCTTGCCCTCGAGCACGCGTTTGCCGTCCATGACCTGCGCCAACGCTGGTGGAATGGCGGCGACATCGGTCTTGATCAGGTAGCCGCGGGCGCCCAGCTTGAGCGCCGACACAATGTACTCGTCATCCGAGAACGTCGTCAGAAACACCACGCGCGCCGCAGGGTCGTGCTCAAGGATCTCGCGCGCGGCCGAAAGGCCGTCGCGTCCCGGCATCTGGATGTCGAGCAGCGCGATATCGGGTGCGTGCTCGGCGTAGAGCGCGACCGCGTCGTTGCCGTTGGCACCGGTGCCCACCACTTCGATCTGCGGCTGGGCGCCCAAGATAATCTTGAGCGAATCGACCACCAAGCGGTCGTCGTCGACAACGATGAGCCTCATCAGCCCTCATCTCCTTGCTGTTTGGGAACGGCGGCAAACACG
>CABUQK010000025.1 GCA_902493615.1 uncultured Collinsella sp. | reverse complement strand
AGCGTAGATCATGCCGTAGTCGGGATCGATGGAATCGGCCGGCACAGCAGCGCCGATGCCAAAGCCAGCGAACAGATAGATCACGGCGATAGACAGGCCGCCGACGATGATAGCCTTGGGGATATCGCGAGCGGGATCGGCCATATCGTCGGTCATGGTGCAGATGACCTCGAAGCCCATGAAGTTAAAGATGATGATCGACAGGTAGCCGAGCGCGTTGGTGTTGGTGAGCTCGGGCAGGAAGGTGGCAGCGGACATGTCGTTCGCAAAACCGTTCTCCATGGCGTACCAAATGCCCAAAGCGCCGACAATAACGGCAACGGCAACCTTGATGACAGCGCCGCCGTTCAGGACCCACTCGGAGTCGGCAGCCTTGGAGCGACCCATAAGATAGACGATCCACACAAAGGCAAGGTCGAAACCAATCTTGGCAATCAGATTGAACTCGACGCCAAAGACCATGCCCAAAATGTCAGGGAACATGGTGGCCAGCGAGGCAATCCACAGCGGGTAGTTAACCCAGTAGTAGTACGAAATGCGGGCACCCCACTTGTCGCCCAGGCCATCGCGTACCCAGTCGTAAATGCCACCCTCACCGTCATAGGTAGTGCCGAGCTCGGCAACAACCATGCCATAAGGGAGCAGGAAGGTCAGAATCAGGAAGATCCACCAGAAGAACTGCTGGTTGCCAATGGCAGCAGCAGGTGCGGCGGCCTCGCAAACGAAGACGACGCAGATGATGGTCGAGATGACCGTCAAGAAGGAAAGCTTTTTCTTTCCGTCGCTCATGATGAGCTCCTTCGCTCAGTTTTGGACAAATCGAGGCCCTTAAGATATTAAGGCAATTGCCGAGCCTCGGTGAGCGGGCGACAGGAGACGAGCATCCGACGCCCGCAGACGCGCTTTTAGAAGCCTTGAGGCTTAGAGCTGCTCGAGAGCCTCGAGAGCGGCGCTCTCGCTTGCCGCCTATGCCTCGTCTCGCCGACAGTTCTTTATCTATGGCAGCGGCGTTTTTATTTGCTATGCCTTCGAGATGACCGAGATTTTCTTTTTTGAATACACGCTGCAAAACCAGAGCTTTCCAGCTAGCGACTATTACTCAATCATCATGCCCGTGATGCGGACCCTTGTGGCGACCGCTTCACAGGCTTTTATTTGGGCCATTGCCAGGGACTTGCTCGACAAACATTCTAAAAAGCAGTTCGTTATCCCCGTCGTAACGTTTTTGCTGTGCGAGTCGCTGACTATCGTCGCTGTCCCCTACGGCCCCATGCATCAGTGGCTCTACTACACAATGCGCCAGGTGTTCCTTATCTTTGTGGGGCTGTACATCTTTTGGACGGCTCATAAAAGTACAAAGGTCGAGTTGAAGGCACGCGTTAACAACCAACGAAAGCACCTGATTATCGGCGCCATCCTGGTCGGGTGCATCGTTACCGAGGACTTCTACAGCATCCTGGTCGTCCCCATGAGCCTGGCGCCCTCTTGGCTGCAGCTATACCTGTCCGAGCGTAACTTTAGCGAGAACGTCTTTGCGTGCTACTTTGCGATTCTGCTCATCGCCTACACCTATCACGTGCTTCCGATTCGCATGCAGGAGGCGTCCGAAGAAAAGAACGTCAGCGATCTTGATCGACACATCGAAGAGCAAATGCCCTCTTATCGCAACGCCTACAAGCTCTCCAACCGCGAAGCCGAGGTTTTGCGTCTGGTAGTGCGGGGCAAGTCGAACCAAGAGATTGCTGACGAGCTATTCCTTGCCGTGGGCACCGTCAAGACCCACATCCACAACATCCTGGTCAAAACCGAACAGCAAAACCGCACCACGCTCATCCTGCATTTTTGGAAACGTTAGCCTCCCAAAAAGGGACAGGTTTATTCTGGTAGGTTTTATCTGGACAAACGCCAGCCGCCACGAGGGAGTTGCCTTCCCTCGTGGCGGTCTTCTAGCAGAAAAAGCAAGTGAGTAGGTTTTTTGCAGAAGGCCGAGCACGCCCCAAAACGCCACAGCTCTGACCTGCAGTTTTATAGATCATTTGTCGCGATGTACTCGGCAGGTTCAAAAAAGTCTACTCACTTGTATCTGAGACGCACCAGATTGGCAAAAACCGCCGCGAAAGGGCCCCTGGTCCCTTCGCGGCGGTCATACGCCTCTAATTTTGCGACGGTTTTGCCCGCTTGTTACTCGCTGTAGCGGGTGGCGATGGCGGCTCGCACCATGCCGGTGCTCATAAGGTAGGTCACCAGGAAGTAGCCGCCGTAGGCTGCCAGGAAGATTGCACAGGTGAGGCACACGGTGCCACCGATGCTCATATTTCCGAATATGCTCACCAGCTCGATGATCACCTTAAGTGCCACAAAGGAGTGCGCCAGGCCCACTGCCAGCGGGAACAGGAAGAATACCGCTTGCTGCGCCATCACCGAATGGCGGATCTGGCGGTCGTCGCAGCCGATCTGTGCCAGCACAGGATAGCTGCGGCTGCCGTCGGCCACGTTGGAGAGCTGCTGGATCGACAGAATCGCCGCGCATGCAACGACCAATACAAAGCCGATGTAGATGGCTAGGTAGCTAATAAGACCGTTCATTTGCGCTGCTTGCGTGTACATCTCGGAGCGTGTGATAAAGATTCCCCACGACCCCGGCTCCTTGCCGTCAACGAGCAGATTGTCGAGCAGAGTGTGTTTAATGCTCTCGTCTGCCTCGGTCGTATCCATCCCCTGTTTGTAGTTAACGAGCAGGCTACTGGAATACGGCTGCAGATTAAGTTGGGACAGCAGCTCGTCGGCAACGACGACGGTGCCCGGATTACTACCCATCGCCGAGTTGGCCGCCGTATCTTCGTCCGACTTATCGGCTGCGGGCTTGAGCGTATGCCCGCCCAAGGTAAGGGCATGGCCGCCAGCCATATACTTGGTGTACAGGTCGACCAGCTCGCCGCCCATATCACACGTGAGCAGATACTGGTCGTGACCGATGTGCACCGGCTCCTCGCCCATCATCTGGCGCAGTTTGTTGTACTGGCTCGCCGGCGTCACAAACAGACCCATCGTATCGGCATTGCTACCCCCGAACGCCTTGGGAAGCTTTTCGCCCATGGCCTTGCACATCTCACTTGGAGTCACCGAAGGATCCGAGCCGCCAAGCGGGTAACTCAGATACGAATCGATCTGCACATGCTCACCGGCAACATCGGCGATATTGACCTTCTTGCCGGTCTCGTCGTTGTTGTCCGCCGACTTGCCCTTAATACCGTCTGCAACGTTATCGTGATCGATACGATCGCCGTGCCATGCGGAGTACAAATCGACCGTACTATCGGCCAGCACCATGCGATCGGCCTCAGACGGATTGAAAGACTCTTTGTAGAAGTCGAGCGTATCGGGCGTGTAATAGACATACGTCTGCGACATGTCGGCCGGATTATAGCGCTCCAGATTCTCGTTCATCACATTGGCAATCGACATACCGCACGTCACCGAGGTGATGGCCAAAAACAGGAGCATCGCGATGACGCCCATCGAAAAGCACACCGTGTTGACCTTGGCCGCAAGCTGGCGCACGGTAAACATGTTGAGGCCGCGCCAATACACGCCGCGCAGGCTCTGCAGCAGCTTGATGAGCATGCCCGAGAGTCCCCAGAACAGGGCAAAGGTGCCCACGGTAACCATAGCGGTTGTAATACCAAACTGGTTCATGGCCTCTTGCAGCTTGCTGTCCGTCGCGGTTAGCGGGAACCCATCACGTAGCAGACGGTAATAGGCCACGCCCACAAGCACCACGCCCACGGCAAAGATGGCAATCGCGATCCAGGGGTTGCGTGTCTTGATGCTCTCGTTGCGACGCTCGGCACCTATAAGCTCGATGAGTTTGGTACGACGCACGGCGCGAAGGTTCAGCAGTAGCGTGAGCACAAACATTACGAGCATGCAGGCAAGGGTCAGGCTGAACGCATGCACCGAGAAAAAGAAGTGGAAATTGGCGATCTGTGTCTTAAAGAGCGAGGCCGTAAAGAACGTCATGAGCTGGGAGAGTCCCACGCCCAGCACAATGCCGGCGACAAAGGCGCGGACCGAGACGATCACCGTCTCGAGCGCCATGATCATGGCGACGCGCCCGCGCCCCATGCCGAGCACCTGGTACAGGCCAAACTCCTTCTTGCGGCGTTTCATGATGAAGTTATTGGCGTACACCATCAAAAAGGCCATGACACCGGCCAAAAAGTACGTCAGGTCGCCGAGCATGCTGCCCATTACCTGCGCCAAGCCCTTTTCATCGATTCCGGCGATGTCGACCTGCATCGAGATGGTGTTAAAGGCATAGAAGACCGTGACGCCCAGGGTGAGCGTCAAAAGGTAGACGAGGTAGTCGCGGCCGGCGCGGCGGACGTTACCCCAAGCGAGTTTACAGAGCATCGGAGCCCTCACCGCCCATCATGGCAACGACCTCCATAATGCGGTCGAAGAACTCTCGGCGGTCGGTGTCGCCGCGGCGCAGCTCGGTGAAGATCTTGCCGTCGCGGATAAACAGCACGCGGCTCGTATAGCTGGCAGCAAAGCTGTCGTGCGTGACCATGAGCACCGTGGCGCGTAGGCGGCGGTTAAGGGCCTCCAGGCTCTCGAGCAGCAGACGAGCGCTTTTAGAATCGAGGGCGCCGGTGGGCTCGTCGGCCATGATCATGGTGGGGTCGGTGACGAGCGCGCGAGCTGCGGCAACGCGCTGCTGCTGACCGCCGGACATCTGGTAGGGATACTTGTCGAGCACCTGACTGATGGAGAGGCGCGCTGCCACATCCTGCACGCGGGTTGAGATCTCTGCCGAGTTTGTGCGGGCGATGGTGAGCGGCAGGGCGATGTTCTCGCGTGCCGTGAGCGTATCGAGTAGGTTGGAGTCCTGGAAGATAAAGCCGAGCTCCTCGCGGCGGAACTGCGAGAGCTTGGCCTGCTTCATGCGTGTTACGTCCTGCCCGTTGATACGGATGGTGCCGCTCGTGGCGCTATCGATGGTCGAGACGCAGTTGAGCAACGTCGACTTACCCGAGCCCGAAGCGCCCATGATGCCAACGAATTCGCCGCGGTTGACGGTAAAGCTGACGTCGTTGAGCGCACGGGTCACGTTGCCCAGCGCTCCGTATACCTTTTCGAGATGCGCGACCTCCAGTACCGGGGTCGCCATGTGCGTGGTTTGCATACCGAGTCCTTTCTTGCGATTAGTCTACGGCATCTATAGTCGCAAGAAGACGAGTCGGCTACCATCGATATGGCTTACGCTTGCCTTACCGTTGTGTAAGGTACGCGTAGCTACCCTGCCACGTGTTGATGTTGAGAGAGGACTCCTGTTGAAGACTGTTCATGTTGCCGCTGGGATCATTCGCAAGGAAGGATCCGATGAGCTGCTTGCCGTGCAGCGCGGCTACGGCGACATGCAGGGACTTTGGGAGTTCCCCGGTGGCAAGCTCATGCGCGGCGAGACGCCCGAGGACGCCGTACGCCGCGAGCTTATGGAGGAGCTGCAGGTAAAAGTCACCAACCTGCGCGATTTCTATACCGTTGAGTACGACTACCCCGATTTTCATCTCTCCATGGAGTGCTACTACTGCTCGCTCGCCGATGAATCCGATAAGCCTCAGAAGCACGACCGCCAGCTTGATATCCGCTGGATTCCGCGCACCTCGCTTGCCACGGTGGAATGGATGCCCGCAGACAAGGGGCTCATCGATGCCCTGATTGAGCTGAAGGAAGACCGGCTCGAGGCCAACGGCACTGTCAACGACGCCGAGGCCGCCACGACCGAACACCCCGCCACCAAGCCCAAGCGCGCACCTAAACGCCGCAGCAAAAAGCGCGCCAAGCCCGGCCTGCTCGACGGCATCGACACCTCGGACCTTTCCGCCGACGAGCGCGAACTGGTGCGCCGTCGCGCCGCCATCAAAAAGTCCATGAAGGGCAACAAGCGCGCCAACACCAAACCCGAGCTGCTCGTTCGCCAGCGCCTGCGGGCAGCAGGTCTTACGGGCTATCGCTTGGAATGGAAGGTTCCCGGCAAGCCCGACATCGCCTTCCCCGGCCGCAAGATCGCCATCTTCGTCAACGGCTGCTTTTGGCACCGCTGCCCCAAGTGCAACCCCAGCCAGCCCAAGCGCAATGTTGAGTTTTGGGAGGCAAAGTTCCGTCGCAACGTCGAGCGCGACCGTGCCGCCGTGGCAGCGCTCACCGAAATGGGCTGGACGCCCATAACCATCTGGGAATGCGAACTCAAAAAGGACCGCATCGACGCCACGATGGAAAAGGTCATCGAGCAGGTGCGTGCCGCGGCACCGCAACGCTAACAGCGAGCATTCACACGCTCCGCACGTCCGCGCCACGTCTACGCCACAAACCTTAGAAAGCCCTTAAGCTCAAAACCTTTCAAGAGTGTTACTCAATAGCCTTGACCTGCGGTTTCATCGTAACACCAAACCAGGTTAAGCCTTTCTTTAGCGCTTCTTTGCGGCAGCCGCGGCATAATACTGCCAACGCACGGGGCCTAGCAGCATACCCCGAGCGCAACCTTTTGGTGGACATCGAGGAGGCCGCATAAGCATGCATTCTTCCAACGGCGCAGCACAGCAGCCATCCCTAAATCATGCAAACCTTTTCTCCTTCCCCCCGACACAGAGAAACGGCCTCCTCGACTCCCCCACCACAAAAGCCAAACGCTCAACCAACCAGAGCCACAACTTGCGAGCATCGTTCGAAAAGCTCCAAGCATCCCTAGACAAAACCTTCCCCAACCAAGCCCGGGCATACTAACCCCTCATCAACAAAGTAGCCCTCACGCTCCACCCTTTCCGCCCCAACGCCACAAGGGCGATTGAGCAGGGCGGTTTGGGCGGGTCCCGTACTTAGTTTCCAAAATCATTCCGCAGCGCGAAGGCCCCCGTTGTCAACGCTTCGAAGAAGCGAGACAACGGGGGCCTTCATGCGCGAGGACGTTTTGGAAACTAAGTACGGGACCCGCCCAAACCGTCCGGTGGGATCAGAGTACCCTTGCTGTTACTCTGCTTTGCCCACAGAGTTGAGGTTGGTCATGCGGATCTTAACCAGCTCGGTGATCTCGCGCATACCCTCCTTGGCCGGCTTCTTGGGATCGAAGCAGGCGGGGTTCTCGGCCATGTAGGCCATGAAGCCCTTGGTGTAAGCCTGACGCAGCTCGGTGGCGTAGTTAACCTTGCAGATGCCGTTCTTCACAGCCTCGGCAACCTGCTCATCGGGCACACCGGAGGTGCCGTGCAGGACCAGCGGCACGTCGACGGCGTCGCGGATGGCCTTGACCACGGACTGCTCGATGTGCGGATCGCTCGTGTACACACCGTGGCTGGTGCCAACGCCAATTGCGAGGGAGGTGCAGCCGGTACGCTCGACGAACTCCTTGGCCTCGGCCGGATCGGTGTAGGGGCTCTCGCCCTCAACCGCGGGACCGTCGTCCTCCTTGCCGCCAACCTTACCGAGCTCAGCCTCGACGGGCACGCCCATGGCGCGGCCAGCGTCGGCGACGGACTTGGTCAGAGCGATGTTGTCCTCGAAAGACTCGTGCGAACCGTCAATCATGACAGAGGTGTAGCCAGTGCGGAAAGCCTGCATGCAGCGGTCATAGCCATCGCCGTGATCGAGGTGCAGAGCGACGGGCACGGAAGCGCGCTCGGCGGCAGCCTTGACCATGCCGTAGAAGTAGTCCAGACCAGCGGTCTTGATGGTGCCCGGGGTGGTCTGCATGATGACGGGGGACTTGGTCTCCTCGGCAGCAGCCAGAACGGCCATAACAAACTCGAGGTTCTCAACGTTGAACGCGCCGACGGCGTAGTGGCCGGCCTGAGCGTCCTTGAGCATCTTTTCGGTGGTAACAAGTGCCATGAGCGTTTGCTCCTCTCCCTCGCCCGCATCTGGAGGCGTAGTTGTTCACAAGGCGTTTTACCTTGCGTTTTACTGCGCTCATTGTATGAAATTCAGCGGCTTTGCACGTGCGAGATATTGAGCCCATGCAGGTCAATACAGTCGTTTTTGAAAAGTAAACGGAAGGAATTTGAACCGAGCGGACATGTTCGATATTGAATTTTGAGCGTTCAGCGTCTTTCTTTTATAGAAAAGATAAGTAATCGAAAGGTATTTTCTTACTCTAAAAGAAAATGAACGAAAATAGAGTCAACACAATTCCTGCAAATTTGGCCGAGAATGGAGCAGCTATGGCCCACGCAACAACCCGAGCCTTCGCCGATGAGCGTCGTGCCGCCATCATGGAGATGCTCGAGCATAACGCCTCGGTGCAGGTGGCAGAAATTGCCCAGACCTTTGGCGTTTCCTCTGTCACCGCTCGCGCCGACCTGGACGCACTCGCGGAGTCCGGCAAGCTGCGCCGCACACATGGCGGCGCCGTATCGCTCCACAAGCGTCTGACTGTTTCCACGCAGGATCGCCGCATCAATGTCAACGTCGCCGCCAAGCAGGCCATCGCGCAAAGCGCCATCGAGTTCGTCAATGACGGCGACACGTTGCTCGTCGACTCGGGCACCACGGCGCTCGAGTTCGTCCGGCTCCTCGATCAGCGCAACGGCATCACCGTTATCACGGCCGACATTACCATTGCCGATTATATCGACGAGAGCATGCCCTCGGTCGATGTCGTCATGCTGGGCGGGGCGCTACGCAAAGGCCATCGTTATCTGTACGGACCGCTCACCATGCAGGCGCTCCAAATGGTCCATGCCGATCTGGCCGTCATGTGCCCCGGCGCCTTTGTCTCCAGCTGCGGCTTTACGACCGACTTTCCGCAGATGGCCGAGACCAAAACGGCTATGATCGCCGCGGCCCATCAAAGCGTCGCCCTCATGGACGCCAGCAAGGTTAACGGACGCGGCATGTACCGCTTTGCCAAGCTGACCGATGTCGACGCCATCGTGATGGACCGAGACCCCGAAGGCGCCGTTGCCACCTCAATCGCCAAGACCGCCGACGGCGCACGTCCAGCCCTCATCATCGCCGTCAACTAAATAAAAACCACCACAAAGGTGCCTGTCCCCTTTGTGGTGGTTGTGATGGTTGAGCGTCAAAAGTGAACGTGTCGCTACTTGGACAGCTCGTCGGCGAGGGCCTCGATCTGAGCGCGCGAGGCGTCGTTGAGCGAGCCCAGCACGGTCACCTTGTTCTGCGCCAGGGTGATGTCCTTCATGCCCTCGAGCTCCTTGGTCATAACCTTGGCAGCAGCGGGCGCCCAAGAGCCGGCCTCGACGAGCGCCACGGTGCGGTTCTGGTAGGCATGCTCGGCGAGCGTATGGATAAAGGTGCTCATGAACGGGAAGATCTCGCCCTGATAGGTGATGGAAGCGAGCACCAGGCGGTCGTAGCGGAACGCATCCTCAACGGCCTCGGCCATATCGTCGCGAGCCAGGTCAAAGACGGAAACCTTCTGGCCGCGAGCCTCAAGCGCAGATGCGAGTTCCTCGACGGCAGCCTTCAGATGGCCATACACGCTCGCATAGGCAATCGTGATGCCCTCGTCCTCGGGCTGATAGCTCGACCAGGTGTTATAGGTGTCGAGGTAGTAGCCCAGGTTCTCGGTCAGCACGGGGCCGTGGAGCGGACAGATGATCTGGATGTCCAGGTCGGCGGCCTTCCTGAGCACGGCCTGCACGAACTTGCCAAACTTACCGACGATGCCAAAGTAGTAGCGGCGTGCTTCGCAAGCCCAGCCCTCGGGATCCTCGATGTCGTTAGCACCGAACTTGCCAAAGCCGTCGGCGCTAAAGAGCACCTTGTCGGTGGACTCGTAGGAGAAGAGCACCTCGGGCCAGTGCACGTTGGGAGCGCCGACAAACGTCAGGCTGTGGCCGCCCAGGTCGAGCACGTCGCCATCTTTGACGACCATCTTGCGCTCGGGGAAGTCGGTGCCAAAGTAGTTGACCATCATGCGGAAAGCGCCCATGCTTGCCACGATCTGCGCCTGGGGATAGCGCTCCATAAAGGCAGCGATGCCGGCGGAGTGATCGGGCTCCATGTGATGAACGACCAGGTAGTCGGGCGTACGACCATCGAGCACGGCCTCGAGGTTGCCGAGCCACTCGTCGACAAAGTCAGCGTCAACCGAATCGGCGACGGCGATCTTGTCGCCCAAGATAACGTAGCTGTTGTATGCCATACCGTTCTCGGACACGTCGTACTGGCCCTCGAACAGGTCAATGTCGTGATCGTTAACGCCAATGTAGCGGATATCCTTGGTGATCTCCATCAGGCAAAGCCTCCTAGATAGACAAAAGAGCCCGTCTATCATAGCACTCGTCTTCATAGCCACGGCTATCTGCCAGCATCCTTATCGATTGTTATTGAAATGCGATAAAACGCCGTTTACCTGCACAAACTATGCGCGCGGTATCGCCGTGCTATGTCGAATAATGAGCTGGCCGGGAATACGGATGGCAACGGTTTTGCCCGCCGTACCCGCCTCGGGAACCGCATGCTCAAACACCTCGCGTCCACGCTGATGTAGATCGAATCGCACGGTCGTGAGCTCGTTGTGTGCCACAAAATCATCGAGTGAATCGTCGACGCCCACCACGCTCACGTCCTCGGGCACGCGCAGACCGCTATCGCGCAGCGCGGCAATCGCGCCATTTGCCATCTGGTCGTTTGCCGCGTAAATCGCCGTCATGGTGCGATCGTGCTCGGCCAGGTACCTGCCGGCCTCGTAGCCGCTGTTGGCAGACCAGTCGCCCTCGAGCGGCTCTGCCGGCTCGATGTGTTTACGCTCGAGTGCATCCTGCCAACCGGCGCGACGAAATTGCTCGTCGACCGAGAATGACGGGCCGCCAATATAGCGAATCTGCTCGTGCCCTAGCTCAAACAGGTGATCCATAAGCAATAGCGAGCAGCCGTAATGGTCGGAATCGACCGTGGTCACCTGCGGGTGCGCGTACATGGTAACGATGACCGTGCCAATGCCCGGCAGTGGATCAAACGTCTCAAAATCGGGCGCCATGCGACTCATGCCGATGATGATGCCGTCCACCGGCAATGCGGCCATACGACGCGTGGCCTCGGCAAGCGAAAACTCCTCGGTCTTGGACATCTCGACCAGCGTGATGGCACAATTATGCTCACGAGCAGCGCTGGCGATGCCGTCGATCATTGAGAGGTTGCCGAACTTGGTCACATCGTTGACGCACAGGCCGACCGAATGGTAACGGCCGTCGCGCAGCGAGCGACCGGCATAACTCGGACGAAAGCCGAGCTCTTGCATCGCGGCCTGTACGCGCTGGCGCGGCTGCTCGTTCACATTGGGCAAGCCGTTGGCAACGCGCGAGACCGTCTGCTGCGAAACGCCGGCAGCGCGGGCGACGTCGGCCATGGAGACCGGACGCGAACTGGTATCGTTGGACGGGCGCCTTGCCACAGGATCACCTTCACCCTTGCGAGATCTGAATAGCGTGAATGCCGGCCCGGGCAGAAATACATCCCGCGCCGAGGCCCGCTATCGTCGGACGCATGTTAACGTACTCTACTTTTTCTATCGGCGGTTCTTTTGCTCCATATGTCCATACAGCCACACCGTTCACGGCCGAAAATCTACCGATTACCAGATTCTCAAAAATAGATATGCGTTGTGTTATGAGTACGTTAACATACCCATTAACGTGCGGCACCGCGACCGTCTGGTTTGTGGTGCTCAAAATTGTTAACGTACTCATAATGACACGGACCAGTCTCTCCCGCGTCAAGGAAAGGACCCCCCATGACCACCCCCGACGAAAAGACACTCGCCACGCTCACCAAGCTGTTTGAGGAGGAGTTTGGCACCATCGGCGATCGCCAGGTGCTCTATGTGCACGCGCCCGGCCGTTCCGAGATCAGTGGCAACCACACCGACCACGAGGGCGGCCACGTCATCGCCGGCTCGCTCGATGTCGCCGTTGACGGCATCGCCGTAGCGACCGACACCAACAAGGTCCGCGTTGCCGATGAGGGCTACCCCACCTTTGAGATCACGCTCGACACGCTGGATATTCAAGAGTCCGAGAAGGGCACGTCCGCAAGCCTCGTCCGCGGCATGGCCCATGAGATTGCAGCCCTTGGCGTTGAGCCCCAGGGCTTCGACTTCGCCTTCACCTGCTCCGTCCCCTCGGGCGGCGGTCTTTCGAGCTCCGCTGCCGTCGAAGCCGCGTACGGTCGTGCCATGGAGACGCTCTGGGACGCACCCGCCATCGAGCCCGTCGCGCTCGCCCAGATGAGCCAGCGCACCGAGAACAACTATTACGGCAAGCCCTGCGGTCTGATGGACCAGGCCGCCGTTTGCTTGGGCGGCCTCGCCTACATGGACTTTGAGGATCAGGCTCAGCCTAAAACCCAGAAGCTCGAGCTCAACTTTGAGGATCACGGTTATGCGCTCGTGCTCGTTAAGGTCGGTGCCGACCACGTGGCCGCCACCGACGACTACGCCGCCGTTCCGCGCGAGATGCAGGACGTCGCTGCCGAGTTTGGCAAGGCACGCCTGTGCGAGGTAAACGTGGCGGACTTTGACGCCAAGCTCCCCGAGCTGCGCGCCAAGCTGGGCGACCGCGCCTGCCTGCGCGCCGTTCACTACTGGTACGAAAACGGCCTGGTCGATAAGCGCTGGGCTGCCCTGAACGCCGGCGACATCGATCAGTTCCTGGTCCTGACGCGCGAGTCCGGCGCCAGCTCTGCCATGTACCTGCAGAATGTCGTTGCCAAGCTGGGCTCCGAGCAGCCCTCCATGTATGCCCTGGCACTGGCCGAGCACGTGCTCGACGGCCGTGGCGCCGTCCGTATCCACGGTGGCGGCTTTGGTGGCACCATCCAGGCCTTCGTGCCGCTCGACCTGGTCGACACCTTTATCACCAAGATGAACGGCTGGCTGGGCGAGGGCTCTGCCCGCCACTACGCAATTTCTGACAAGGGGGCTTACGCGGCATGGCTGTAATGACCGACGTGCGCGAGGCCGCGCAGAACCTGATCGAGTACGCTATCCACCGATCGATGATCGGCCAGGACGATCGCATCTGGGCGTATAACACCATTCTCGAGTGCATCGGTGCTACGGGCCCGGCGCTCGACATGGCCTGGGCGCTCCAGGTCGAGAAACTCTCGCTCTTGCACCCCGATACCCTGCCCAACTTTGACCTGGAGGGCACGCTTGCTGCGCTTGCCGAGGCTGCCGTTGCCAACGGCGCCGCCGAGGACACGGCGTCTGGCCGCGACCGCATTGCCATGCGCATTATGGGCGCGCTCATGCCGAGGCCTTCGGTTGTAAACGAGGAGTTCAACGGCCGCATGGGCGTCAACGAGCCCCGCGCCGCGACCGACTGGTTCTACGGTCTGTGCTGCGACGCCGGCTACGTGCGCCGCGCCGCCATCGCGCGCAACATCAAATGGAGCACCCCCACCAACTGGGGCGACCTGGAGATCACCATCAACCTGTCCAAGCCTGAGAAGGATCCGCACGATATTGCCGCGGCCGGCGCCGCCAAAAACACGGGCGAGAAGTATCCCGCCTGCCAGCTCTGCATCGAAAACGAGGGCTATCCCGGACGCTCCGCTGCAGCCGACGGCGGCGCCCATCCCGCCCGCCAGAATCTGCGCGTTATCCCCATTAAGCTCGACGGCGAGCGCTGGGGCTTCCAATACAGCCCGTACGCGTACTTTAACGAGCACTGCATTGCCATGAGCTCCGAGCATCGTCCGATGCACGTCGACCGCAAGGGGCTGACCTGCCTGCTCGACTTTGTCGACCTGTTCCCGCACTACTTTATTGGCTCCAACGCCGACCTGCCCATCGTGGGCGGCTCGATTCTGTCGCACGACCACTTCCAGGGCGGCGCGCACGAGTTCCCCATGATGCATGCCGCCGAGGTCTCGCAGTTTAGCGTGCCCGGTTTTGACCAGGTCAGCGGTACCGTGCTGCAGTGGCCGCTCTCGGTGCTGCGCCTGCGCTCGCATGACCGCGCTCAGCTGCTCGACGCTGCCGAGAAGATTATCCTCGCCTGGCGCGAGTGGACCGATGAGTCTGTGGGCGTCATCGCGTACACAGCCGATGGCGTGGCGCACAACACCGTGACGCCCGTCATTCGCCGCGTGGACTCCCGCGGCAACGCCGGCGGCGAGATTTACGAGGCCTACCTGGCACTTCGCTGCAATATCACGACCGACGAGCACCCGCTAGGCGTTTTCCACCCACATGCCGAGTACCACCACATTAAGAAGGAGAACATCGGCCTGATCGAAGTCATGGGCCTTGCCATTCTGCCGCCGCGCCTGGTTCCCGAGCTTGGCGCTGTCCGTGAGCATCTGCTGGCAGCCAAGGTCGATGCCAGCTACGACCTTGCCGGTGCGCTCAAGGGCGATGATCTTTGCCGCAGCCACGCCGCATGGGCTGAGGACGTCTTTGCCCGCCGCGCCGACGAGCTTACGGCCGACAACGCCATCGACATCCTGCACGAGGAGGTCGGCGTGGTGTTTGGCCACGTGCTCGACAACGCCGGCGTCTTTAAGTGGGATGAGGCAGGTCGCGCCGCTCAGCAGCGCTTTATCGACTCGCTGTAGCACGCGAGCTCGAACGAACGCACTTAACAAATAGCGCCTACACGACCACGGCGCCCGCCGGCAACATCGCCGACGGGCGCCGTTTTTGAGTGTAGTCATTGGGGTCATTCTTAAGGGGCGTTCTTAAACGACTAGTCATTAAAGAGCGTCCCCAATGACTACTTGCGACCAAGGCAACGCCGGAGTCTTGGCAACGACAGCGAAAACGCCCCTAAGCGAGCAAGGTGACGTGAAAGAGGAGGGCATTGACCTTTTGGTCATGCCCGACGATTGAACGTCAGATTGCCGCTTAGGGGCGTTTGCAGCGTCGCGCCGTTACGCGGTTTGGTAAAACCGCGTAACCCTACAGTTCAGTCACGACAACGCTGTTGTAGACCTCGTCCCAGCGGTCCATAACCAAATGCCCAGTCTTGGGATCCATGGCGTTGAGCTTGCCGCAGGTATTGGCGGTCTTGAGCACCGTGACGTCGTCGGCGCCGGCAGCAATGGCATGCGCAAAGCCGGCGATGGTCGAGTCGCCGGAACCCGTCGCGTTCACAGCCGCAATCGCGGGCGTCTTGGCGCGGAACGCGCGACCCTCATGGAAGCCCACCGAACCGGCAGCGCCCATCGAAACGACAACCCAGGGAATACCGGCAAAGCGGCCATCGGCGGCAAGCGCCTCGCGCAGGGCATCGACATCATCGGTCGTAAAGGACGTACCCAGCAGGCCGTTAATCTCGGTCAGGTTGGGCTTTACGAGCTCAGGCTTGGCATCGGACTCCAGCGCGGCCTCCAGCGATGCACCCGAGGTGTCGAGCAGCACCTTGGCGCCCGCCTTCTCGGCGATCTTGACGAGCTCGGCATAGTAGTCGGCATCGACGCCGCGCGGCAGCGAGCCCGAAAGCGTCACAACGTCCGCCTTCGCTGCAAGCTCGGCGAACTTGACCGTAAAGGCCTCGAGCTCGGCCGGGGCGATCTGCGGGCCGCTCTCCAGCAGCTCGGTCTGATTGCCCTCGTGCAGAATATTCAGGCAAATGCGCGTCTCACCGGCGATGGGCACAAAGTCGTTCTTGACGCCGTCGGCATCCATAAGCTCGGCCATATAGGCACCCATGTGGCCGCCGAGCAGGCCAGTCGCGAGCACGTCGTCGCCCAGCTGCAGCAGCACACGGCTCACGTTGAGGCCCTTACCGCCAGCAGTCTTTTCGGGCGTCACGCGGTTCACGTCGTCGATGATCAGCTTGTCGAGCTGATAGCGCGTATCAATCGACGGGTTCATGGTAACAGTCAGAATCATATTGAACTCCTGTTCCGGGGCGGCATGACCCACCCCAAACATACGATAGCTCGTTAAAGGATCTCGATCTCAAAGCCGCGGGTGACGGTCTCCCCCGGCTTGGCCACCAGGCAGCCGCGCTTGTGTTCCAGAATATCGTCCTCGTCGGAGCAGGTGGACAGACCGCCCCACGGTTCAACAGCCACAAAGTCGCCCTCGGGCTTGCTCCACACAATCAGGTACGGCATATCGGGGAACGTCAGGCGCACGCCCTTGTCCTCGGTTTTCTTGGTCAGCGTAACCACGCGGCTCTCGAGCATGTCGAAGATGGTCTCCGCGAAGTCAAAGAGTTCGTGGGTCAGCGGCAGGTCATTGCCAACCATCGGGTTCTTGCTGCGATGCTCAACATCAATCAGGCCCGTCGAGGGAACGGCAGTACAGAGCTCGGCGGCCTCGCGCTGCTCAAAACGGAGCTCGTAGTCGTCATAGGACTCGCCCTCGTCAAGCGGGCACTTAAAGCCAGGGTGACCGCCCACAAAGAACGGCATGTCCTCGGTGCCCTCATTGGTCACCTCGTACGACACGGCCACCTTCTCCGCATCGATCATGTAACGAGCAACGATCTTAAACGGATACGGGTACTGCTCGAGTAACTCGACATGGTCGGCAGAGCTTAGGCTCAGCGCAACCATGTTGTCGCTCTGTTCCTCGAGTTTCCACTCCTGTTTGCGCGCAAAGCCGTGACGGGCGAGCTTAACCTCGCGGCCGCCCATGGTCATTGCGTGACCGTCACGAAGGCCGCCGCAGATCGGGAAGCAAATAGGCGCCTGGCCCGACCACACCGCCGGATCACCCTGCCACAGATACTCGCGGCCGTTGGCCGTAATAGAAGTGAACGATCCGCCAGCCGTGCTCAACGCAATGCGGACAGAGCCGTTATCAAGAACAAACTCCATGGGAATCTTCCCTTTCTTACGACAGCCCGCCAAGTCAATAGGGCTGATAGAAAACCGGCCCGCGCCCCCTCACAGAAACGCGAGCCGTCAACGGACTAGTTAATTACGCCGGATACCCGCTAATCATGGTATTCGCCGCGGTCCCACTTCTCCAGGAACTCGTCAAAGAAGTGCGGGTCAGCCTGAGCCTCGGCGTCGGCCTTGTTGCAGGCATCGATCTTGGCGATCAGGGCATCGTGCTCGGGAGTCTTCTCGTAGGGCTCCTCCAGGAAGGCAAGCATGATATCGGCCATCAGGAACTCGCCGGTGATCTTGCCGCCAAAGCCCACGATGTTAGCGTTGAGCTCGCGACGGGCATACAGGGCAGAGGTCATGTCGCGGACCAGGGCGCAGCGGGCGCCGGGAACCTTGTTGACGGCGTTGGTGATGCCGATGCCGGTGCCGCACAGGGCCACGCCAAAGTCGGCCTTGCCGCTGGCAACAGCCTCGCCCACGGCCTTACCGTAGATGGGATAGTGCGTACGGGTGTGGCTGTAGGTGCCGCAGTCGAGTACCTTGTAGCCAGCCTGCTCCAGGCGGTCGGCCAGATAGATCTTCTCGTCCGTAACGATATGGTCGCAACCGATTGCGATGGTCTTCTTCATCAGAACGTCCTTTCGTCTGAATTCACAAGTTGAGGTAGAAGTTCGAGTTCTCGGTGGCTCTCGTTAGGCCATCTTGTTGAGCATGTCGACACGGATCTGGTGACGGCCGCCGGCGTACTGGGCGCGCAGGAACTCGCGGGCGATCTTCTTGGCGACCTCGGTGCCCACAACGCCCGGGCCCATGGTGACCATGCGCGAGCCGTTGTGCTCGCGGGTCATGTAGGCGGAACGCTCGTCGGAAATGTTGGCGACGACCATGCCCTTAATCTTGACGGCGGCCATATAGGAGCCGACGCCGTACTTATCGAATGCGAAGCCCTGGGAATCCTTGTGCTCCAGCAGGTCCTTGGCAACGGCGGTCGCGGAATCGACAAAGTCCGCGGCAGGGGTCTCGGAATAGTCGACGACCTCGTGACCGTCGGCGATGAGCATCTCCTTGATGGACTCCTTCATCGACATACCGTCGGCATCGGAAGCGATTACAACCCTCATGACATCCTCCTTGAGAGATACGCAGGTGCGTAGTTCCTGTTTGGAAGTGTTGAATCGCGTTCAGGTCCGGGCATCTGAATGTGCGGTTCTTCACTGTTCATGTTTATTTGAACACATTCGAACAGTAACTGCAATAACTATTTGTTTATCTTTGTTCTTTTTTGAACAAATACCGTTCACGGATGATTGCTGACCGTTTGGGCCCGGCGCGGACGTAGCGCCCATGTGTTCAACAAACAAAGAGGGCGGCCGAGAACGCATCTCGGCCGCCCTTCGGCGGTATGCCCCGGTATATACAGCTGTTTTAGCTACTCGAACTGCCCACCCTTTTTGGCGTGCTTGGACGGAGCACTCAGAAAGCGGCCCGTCAAATAGTTCGCCGGGCCGGAAATATCAATCCCCAGCAGTGTGTGCCCCAGCCACAGAAACGCCGCGAGAACCAGTAGGGGAATCACACACGAGGTCACGATCATCACGATGACGCCTTCGATCAGATCGGTCACTTGCTGCACAATTTCATCGGTCATCTGCTTGGCGCCGCTGGTCACCGACGCGACGAGACCCGAGGCGCCGTCGGCAAGCTGCTCAAGCACGCTCTTAGACTCTGTGGACTCGGTCTTTTTCTTGCTTGTTTTGGAGCTATCGCTATCTGCCGCACTCGCAGCGTCGGCCGCCTTTTGCTCGGCCGCCTCGATGCTAACGCGATACGTTTCGTCGACCTTCTGCGACACCCATACGCTTGCAGGCACCAACGCCATGCCGATCATGGAGACCACCAGCACGCGAGTCGCCACGCGGCGCAGGACGGCGCTGGTGCTCCAGCGTCCGTGAATACCAAGCGACACTGCAAAGAGCACCAGCGCAAACGGAATCAGGATACCCAGACCAACCGACCACAAAATGGTCAGCAGATATTTCTCAAGATAGAGCACGGCAAGCACGATGCCCAGGTTACCCGAAAGCTGTGCGAGCTGCTCGGCGACTGGCGTTCCCGTATCGCCCGGCAGCGCAGTGATACCCGCAGATAGGGCGACGCACGAGGTCGTGAGCGCCAAAACGTTGCCCTTCTTTTGATCGATGACCTCGATGGTGGAGTCCCAAGTCTTGGTATCGGCAAAATGCGGACGAGCTACAAAGCCCGACAGCAGCGCCAGTACCACGAGCGCAATGATAAAGCCAATCTGCAGCTTTTTGTTTGCGCACACGACATCGGACAGGCTGGGCTGCAGCTCGGTTACCGTCGTGTGCTCGGTTATCCGGACAGGACGCCCATGAGCCATCTCGTGCGCATCTCTTTTTTGTATTGACCCGTTATCCGGCATTTGGATACCTCCTCAGTCCGGCGTTTAATGCGAAAGGAAGTATACCCACCGAGCAAAAATCGAACGGGAGGACGAACGGAGCGCACCAAGACTGTCCCCAATGACTAGTCGTTTAAGAACGTCCCCAATGACTATCTCGGGATGAGTTGCGGGGAGGAGAACAGAAAAAGCCCTGCCGCGGGTAGCGGCAGAGCTTTTGGAAG
>CABUQK010000024.1 GCA_902493615.1 uncultured Collinsella sp. | reverse complement strand
CGGGTGCCCTACCGGGAGTAGCCCCGACGGTTGACAAAACTATAGGAACACCCAACGACTACCTGCAAAATGAGAGTGGATAATCTCCCGTTTTTGGCTCGGTGACGGCCTCAAAGTGGGAGATTGTCCACGCTCATTATCTGAGTGTCCGAAAATCCACGCTCGTCGCTACTTAAGCCCGGGCAGGCGGGTGTAGGGGAATGAGCGCTCTAGGAATTCGGCGCAGCGGGCGTAGTCTTTGGCGAAGTAACTGCTGTAGAGCGAATCGAGCACGTATTGCACGGCGATGTGGCTGGCGAACTGCGTGATGCGATGCGTCATACTCTCGTGGTTGCTCACCGTGAGATAGGCGGCAAAGCCGGGGTGAATGCGGGCGCAGTACGGTGTGCCAATGACGACCACCGGGACATGTCGGCTGCTGAGGATTGGCAAGATTTCCCTGAGGTTGGGGGCAAGGCCGCTGTAGGAGATAACGATTGCCACATGGTCGGGGCCCGAGGCGAGCGCCGTACGCACCTGCGCCTCGACACTGTCGTGGCACGTCGCGCTTTTGCCGGCGGAAAGCAGGCGATCGCGGAACATTCCCGCTGGATACAGATTATGCGAGCCCGTGTAGATGTCCACGGTGCCGGCGCGCATGACGAGCTTGGCGGCCTGGTCGAGCTGTGTGGGGTCGAGCAGCTCCTGCGTTTCGGCCAAAGTGGTCTGATAGAGCCCCTCCATGCGCCCCATCACCTGTGCAGGGGTGGAGGTGGCATCGAAGGGAAAGTTGATATCCACGTCGCGTCGGTTACCCGCCTCGGTTGCCAGGCGGATGAGCTCGACCTTGAGGTCCTTAAAGCCTTCGAGGCCGAGCTTTTTGCAAAAACGGTGCACGCTCGCGACCGAAACATTGGTGCGGGCGGCAAATTCCTTAATAGAAAGCCCGCGGATATCCTCGCCGATGGCAAGGGCTGCAATACCGAGTTGTTGCTCGGTGGGGGTGAGGCCTTGTGCCTCGGTGATCTTGCGTTTGATATCCATGCGAACTCCCACACCTGCCAAACCTACCAAAAAGGGACAGGTTTATTTTTGCACGTTTCGGTCTGTATCAGGAAGTGTCAGGGACAAGGCGGTAACAAGGTTCGGAGGCGAAAAGAAGTGTCGGGTTTGGCATCCCCGCCCCTGCCCGTCCCGCGCGCGGGCGATACTCGGCTTATCGACCCGCGATGCAAAGGAGATGCTCATGGCAAACATCAAGTTCCCCGAGGGTTTCTATTGGGGTGGCGCCACCGCCGCCAACCAGTTTGAGGGTGCTTGGAACGTGGACGGCCGCGGCCCTTCCGTCGACGACCACTTCCTGGGCGGCAGCTACAAGGAGCCGCGTCAGATTACGATCGACATCGACCCCGACCGCTTCTACCCCAATCATGACGGTATCGATTTCTACCATCACTACGAGGAGGACATCGCGCTGTTCGCCGAGATGGGCTTCAACATGTTCCGCATGTCCATCTCTTGGAGCCGTATCTTCCCCAACGGCGACGACGCCGAGCCCAACGAGGCCGGCCTCGCCTTCTACGACCGCGTTTTCGACTGCCTGCGTGCTCACAATATCGAGCCGCTCGTGACCCTGTCGCACTACGAGATGCCCTATCATCTGGTCGAGAAGTACAACGGCTGGGCGAGCCGCGAGCTCATCGGCTTCTTTGAGAAGTACTGCCAGACCGTCTTCGACCGTTACCAGGACAAGGTCAAGTTCTGGCTCACCTTCAACGAGATCAACTGCGGCACCCAGGACATGGGCAACCTCTTTGAGACTAGCATGATCCAGGGCTTTGAGGGTCCGGCTTCGGCGGTCCACGCCACGCCGCAGGCCCGTATGCAGGCCCTGCATCACCAGTTCGTGGCCAGCGGCCGCGTCGTGCGCTACGCCCACGAGCACTACCCGCAGTTCAAGATGGGCAACATGGACTGCTTCATCCTCTCCTATGCCGCCACGTGCGATCCGGCCGACGTGTTCGCCACGCAGCAGGAGATGAATACCATGAACTGGTACTGCTCCGATGTGCAGGTGCGCGGCAAGTACCCGTTCTATGCCAAGCGCTTCTGGGCCGAGAACGACGTTGAGCTCGTGATGGAGGACTGCGACCTGCAGGATATCGCCGACGGCAAGGTCGATTTCTACACCTTTAGCTACTACATGTCCGGCACCGTGGGCACCCACAAGGACCACGAGATGACCGAGGGCAACATGACCTTTGGCGGCAAGAACCCCTATCTGGAGTCCACCGATTGGGGCTGGCAGATCGATCCTCTGGGCCTGCGCATCGCCCTCAATGAGATTTACGCCCGCTACGAGATTCCGCTGATGGTGGTCGAGAATGGTATGGGCGCTTACGACGAGGTCGAGGAGGACGGCTCCATCCACGACCCGTATCGTATCGCCTACTTGCGCAGCCACATCAAGGCCATGGGCGAGGCCATTGCCGACGGCGTCGACCTGATTGCCTACACCTGGTGGGGTCCCATCGACCTGGTTTCCGCCGGCACCGGCGAGATGCGCAAGCGCTACGGCTTCATCCATGTCGATAAGTACGACGACGGCACCGGCACCTACGAGCGCCGCCGCAAGGACAGCTTCTTCGCATACCAGAAGATCATCAAGTCCAACGGTAGCGAGGGCCTGGAGTAATTGAGTTCCGGCGATTGAGTCCCGGCGTTCTGCCGAACGCCGAACCGGCAGCCGATTACGTGACCACCGACGTCAATGACGACGGCATCTGGAACGCTTTTGTTTACCTGGGGCTTATTGAGGATTAATCGACAATATGAGCGCCGCTGGGGAAAAGGTTTTGGGAAGGGCTCGGAAGGGCGTGCGATTCGAGCCCTTGCCTGAGTATTTTGGTCATTTGGCACTATAATTACCGTAGGCATGCGCACAACGTTGCGCTTAATCAAGAGGAGAAAACGTATGGGTCTGTTTGATATGTTCAAGAAGAAGGCTGAGCCCGCGGCTGCCGCTGCTCCGGCCTCCATCTCTGCTTCTGCTGGCGCCGACGTGCTGTGCTCGCCCGTCAAGGGCAAGGTCATCAAGATGGCCGACGTGCCCGATCCCGTCTTTGGCGGCGAGGTTCTGGGCAAGGGCTGTGCCGTGTGGCCCGAGGACGATCTGGTCTACGCTCCCTGCGACGGTAAGGTGACCGTCACCATGGGTCACGCCGTGGGTCTGCAGTCCGATAGCGGCATCGAGGTTCTGGTGCACGTTGGCGTCGATACCGTCAACATGAACGGCGATGGCTTCGAGGGCTTCGTCAAGGCCGACGACGTTGTGAAGGCTGGCCAGCCCATACTCAAGATCGACCGCGCCAAGATCGCCGCTGCCGGTTACAAGGACTGCGTCGTCGTGGCCGTGTCCAACACCGCCGAGTTTGCCGATGTCGAGCTCACCGTCGAGGCAGAGTCCGCCGTCGCCGCCGGTGACGCCATCGTCAAGGTCGTCCGCAAGTAAACTGCGGCGTCCAAAGGATGTGCAAGGGTGGTCGGGTTTTCCGGCCACCTTTTTTATTGCACCGTGGGGAAGCGTTTTATTGCACGTTGGGCGGGCTTGCAAACCGTTCGGACGCTAAAACGAACCGACCACGCCTTCGCGTTGCCGAGGGTGTTCATAAGTGGATAGTATGGGCTTACTTATTACAACGTGTGCCGCGTCCGGGAAGCGCGGTGCCGCTCATTGGGAGGAACAACATGAAAAAGAAGCTGCTGCTTGCGCCCCTCATGGGCGTCTTGGTTGCATGCGTGGTCGTGCTTTCCGGCTGTGGAGGTCCTTCGGTTGAGGAGCTCATCACCGAGGATCTTACGACGCAGTTTGACGAGGTCAAGAACGGTGGCGACGACTTCCTCTCTGGTCTGGAGGAGGCTTCGGGCGACGAGTTCGAGCAGCTGGGTATCGATCCCAAGGAGTACGCCAAGACCTATCTTGAGGGCTTTGACTACAAGATCGGCGACGTGACGGTCGACGAGGACAAGGGTGTCGCGACCGCCGAGGTCTCTATTACATGCAAATCTATGAACAAGATCGTCGAGGACTTCTCCACCCAGTATCAGGAGAAGGTCGCTGCGCTTGACACGGTTCCTTCCGATGACGAGCTGTACAAGATGGCCGGTCAGGTTATGGTCGATGTGACCAAGGCCACCGAGCCCAGGAAGACCACGGTTATCTTCAAGTACACCTGCAACGACGATGGCGAGTGGTCTGCCGACGACTCCGTCAACTCCGAGATGATGGATGCAATGCTGAGCTAGGGGGTTACGCGGTAGTTCGTTACGGCGTTTTACCAAACGCCGTAACTGCTCGACGCTGGAAGCCCGCCAGAGCGGCAATCTGCCTTTCAACTTCGGCGGCATGACCAGAATGCCGCCTCGTTTCAAGGCGCCTTGCTCGCTCTGGCGGGCTTTGGCTGTCGTTGCCAAAACAATGTCGTTCCCTTGGTTGGCTTAAAGTGGCACTTTTACCTGCGACGTTGCCATCGCTGAAGTAGTCATTGGGAAGGCGGCAGTTGGGGACGTTCCTTTTCTGCCGGCAGTTGGGGACATTCCTTGTGCCAGCGTTGCATCGAGTGCTTGGGAAACCGCGACCCGGTTTTTGGCCGAATAGTGGGTCGCATTTTCCGGATGGGGTGGGTTGCGGAAAGTGCGACCCGGAATATTGCTCTGAAACGGGATGCGCTTTCCGCGCGGAAGAATTGTCGCAGCTGCGTTAAGCAGTGTCGCTCGTTACTCGCCCAGAATCAGCGCCGCTAGCTCGTCCTGGGTGTCCACCACGTAGTCGGCGCCGGCGGACTCCAGCTCTGCGCGGCCGCGGAAGCCCCAGCTGACGCCCGCACTCTTAAGGCCGGCGTTGTGACCGGTCAGGATATCGACATTGGAATCGCCCACATAGAGCGTGGTCGACGGATCGGCGCCCAGCTCCTCCATCACATGCAGCGTGACGGGTGCTTCGGGCTTGGGCGGAAACGCATCGACACGGCCCTGTACCAGCGCAAAGCGCTCGGAACCAAAATACTTTTCGATAAGCGGAGCCGCCGAGACGTGGTCCTTGTTGGTGAGCACGGCAAGCTGCACGCCCGCCGCGTGCAGGCGGTCGAGCATCTCGATCGTGCCGGCATAGGGAGCGGTGTGGTCCTCCTTGTGCTCGCCGTAGTAAGCCCTAAACTCGGCAAGCGTCTGCTCAAACATGCGGCCGTCGCCCGCATACTCGGCAGGCATAAAGCGCTCAACCAGCTTGAACATGCCGTTTCCCACCTTGTAGCGGTACTCGTCAACGGCAAACGTGGGCCAGCCGTGCGCCTCGCAGGTATGGTTGCCGGCGGCCGCCAGGTCCTCGAGCGTGTTGAGAATGGTGCCGTCCAGGTCAAAGATCACATGGGAAAAAGCTGCTGCCATGGGTGCTCCTGCCGCTTGAGTTGTAAAACGCACCCCATGATACTGGGCATGCGTGCCGGGCATGTTTGGAATCTGAATATCTTTAATAGCCCTGAGCCTTTGTCGTTAGCAAATTCTCGGCAGCTGCTCTCCTACGAGCATGTCGAGGATGCGGGTCGAGCCCCAGCCGGTACGTACGCGCACGGCGGGTCGAGCGTCCGATCCAAGTGGCAGCACGCGGCCGATAATCGCGGCGTTCTCGCCGTGGCGGGCGGCGCGCATGGCGGCCAGCGCCGCATCGGCTTGTTCGGCCGGCACGACGGCAACCATCTTGCCCTCGTTTGCCACCTGCAGCACATCGTAGCCGAGCATCTCGCAGGCGGCCTGCACGTCGGGACGCACGGGCACGGCATCCTCGTCGACCTCCATGGCAACGCCGCTGGCCTGTGCAAACTCGTTGAGTGTGGACGCCAGGCCACCGCGCGTGGGGTCGCGGAAGCAACGTGTGTCGGGTGCTGCGGAAAGCACATCGGCAATCAGGTGGTTGAGCGGCGCGGCGTCGCTTTCGATGGTGCTCGAAAACGCCAGACCCTCGCGCTGACTCATGATGGCGATGCCGTGGTCACCCAGTGTGCCCGACACCAGGATGACGTCGCCGGGCCGGCAGTTTGCGCCGCTGAGCGCCACGCCCGCGGGTACCTCGCCCACGCCGGCGGTATTGATATAGACGCCGTCGGCCCCGCCGCGCTCGACCACCTTAGTGTCGCCCGTGATTATGGACACGCCCGCTTCGTGCGCCGTTTCGGCCATCGTCTGCACAATCTGGTGGAGCTTATCCATGGGATAGCCCTCTTCGAGGATAAAGCCGCACGATAGGTAGCGCACGTTGGCGCCCGAGGTCGCGACGTCGTTGACGGTTCCGCACACGGCGAGGCGGCCGATGTTGCCACCGGGGAAGAACTGCGGCGAGACTACAAAGCTGTCGGTCGACATGGCGATGCGCCCGCTCGCGGGCAGCGCGGCGACGCCGGCGTCGTTGCCTTCGAGCAGCTCGGGCGACCCAAAGGCATCCAAAAAGACCTCATCGATGATGCGCTTCATCATCTGTCCGCCGGAGCCGTGGCCCAGCAGGACGGTGCTATCGGTAACGCTATGGGACATATCGAAAACTCCAATCGTGGGTGGTGCCGGTGTGCGGGTGTGTCCGGGCTAGTTGCGGTAGCGGTAGTACGCCGCGCAGCTGCCCTCGGAGCTCACCATGCAGGGGCCGACGGGATGTTCGGGCGTACAAGCGTGGCCGAACAGGGGGCAGTCGCTCGGCGTAATGGCCCCGCGCAGCACGTCGCCGCAGCGGCACCCGCGTGGCTCGACCGTCGGCTCGATGGACACGTCAAAGCGCATGCTGGCATCAAAGTGCGAAAACTCGGGACGAATGGCGAGTCCCGAAGCCGCAATCGATCCCAGCCCGCGCCACGTGGTATCGCACGGCTCAAATACCTGCTCGACCAGCTGGCGCGCCACAGGATTGCCGTCGGCATTGACGCCGCGACGGTAGGCGTTGTCGATCGCGGGTTGCCCCTCAACAACCATCTGGACCAGCATGCAGATACCCTGCAAGATGTCGACCGGCTCAAATCCCGTTACCACGCCTGGAGTCTTAAACTCGTCGACCAAAAAGCCAAAGGGGGCCAAGCCCGTGATGGTGGCGACGTGGCCCGGCAGGATAAAGCCGTCGATGGCGGTCTCGGGGTCGTTGGCGATGGCGCGCAACGCCGGCGGCGTGGTCTTGTGGGCGCAATAGACCGAGAAGTTCAAAAGCCCGCGCGCCTCGGCCTCCAAGATGGCGGCGGCGATGGTGGGCGTCGTAGTCTCAAAGCCCACGCCCATAAAAATGACCGGGCGATCAGGGTTTTGCTCGGCAATGTCGAGCGCGTCGAGCGGGGAGTAGACGATGCGAATGTCACGCCCTGCCGCTTTTTGCGCAGCGAGCGAGGTGGATGATCCGGGCACGCGCATCATGTCGCCAAAGGTGGTGATGATGGCGCCGTCTATGTTGGCGAGCGCGATTGCGTGGTCGATGTCGCGGTTGGCGGTGACGCAGACGGGGCAGCCCGGGCCGCTCAGCAGCTTGAGCCCTGCCGGCATAATGGAGCGAAAGCCATAGCGCCCGATGCTCACGGTATGCGTGCCGCAGACTTCCATAAGGTTGATGGTGCGGTCGCCGACAAGCTCATGAATGCGCTCGATGAGCTCGCGAGCCAGCTTGGGATCGCGGAATGCCGAGAAATCGATACCGGAGCGAGCCGGCTGCTCGGGCGCCACTAGTAAGCCTCCGCCGGGTTGGTGGCCAGCTGGTCTTCTTCGACCAGCTCGGACATGGCATTAACAAGCTCGAGCGTTTCCTGTGCTTCCTGCTCGTCGACAATCTGGATGCCAAAGCCGGCGTGTACGAGAATATAGTCGCCAACCTGCGCCGTCGGCACGAGCCGCAGCGACACGGGGCGCTCGATGCCCATCATGTCGACGGTGGCCTTGAGGTCGTCGTCGCGTTTGACTACTTTGCCGGGAACGGCAAGGCACATATTGTTCCCCTTTTATACGCTTTGCGCTGGATGGGCGCTTAATAATCCATCAGTTGATGGTAGCGCTCGCGGGCGCTGCGGGCAAACGCGCTACACCTGTGAGACGGCGGCTTGCGGGCTGGCCGAACAGCCTATTGTGGCGCGACCTGTGCGAGGCGAGTGCGTGCGACTGCCGCCTGACCGTAGGCGATGCAGCCGTCGTTAACGGGCACGGTTTGGGGAATCAAGACAGTGAGACCCATGCTTTTGAGCTCGCGGGTGAGGAGCTGGAGCAAAAGTCGGTTCATGAACACGCCGCCCGAGAGCGCGACGGTATCGATGCCTTCGCGCGCGCAGATTTCGCGTGCGATTCGTGCCGAAGAGCGCG
Organism: uncultured Collinsella sp.; assembly: GCA_902493615.1. Taxonomy (GTDB): domain Bacteria; phylum Actinomycetota; class Coriobacteriia; order Coriobacteriales; family Coriobacteriaceae; genus Collinsella. The sequence goes on along the minus strand of CABUQK010000024.1, from coordinate 11,223 downwards.
CGATGGCGATATGGAAGTCGAGCGCGAGCCTGTAGGCCGCAGTGCCGGCCCTGATTCCCTCCAAAAGCGCCTCAATAAGCGATCTGGAGTTTAGAACATGGCAGGCGTCCGGACGGGATGATTCGGTTACGGAAAAGCCGGCTATATTGCCGGCGGGGCAGGCACTTTCACTGCTGAGCGCGCGCCAGGCGGCGGCTTCGAGTTCTATGGCGGGTTCGCCCTCGTAGGTTGCCTTGTCGCAGATGCCCAGAATCGCTGCCGCGGCATCAAAGAGACGCCCCATGCTGCTGGTACGCGGGCTGTTGATGCCGCGCTCGATCATGGTGGCTGTCACGCTGCGCGTTTGCTCGTCGAGGCTGTCCAAAAGCCGAGCGGCACCTGGGTGCTCGAGCAGGCCGAGCTCACTGAGCAGGGCAAAGGCGTTGCGGCGGGCGTCGCGCACGGAGGCCGCCCCACCGGGGAGCGCCCAAGTGCGCAAATGCGCGGCGCGCTCAAAGCCGCCAAGGCTGGCAACAAGAAACTCGCCGCCCCAAATGGTCCCATCGGTGCCGGCGCCGGTGCCGTCAAAGGCGATGCCAAGGACACGCGCGTCGGTTGTAAGCTGGCCCGCGGCGATGGCCTCGGCCATTACACTCGCGATATGCGTATGATGGTGCTGCACCTCGACGAGCGGCAGATTGCATTTTCGCGCCTGCTCGCGCGCCCACTGGCCCGATAGATAGCTGGGATGTACATCGCAGGCCAAGGCGGCGGGCGCCAAGTCAAAGAGATCTTCCAAGCGCGTGCGCGCGGCGTTCCAGGCATCGAAGGTCCCGCCGTTTTCAACATCGCCGATATGCTGCGACACAAAACAGGTCGCCTCGCCGTTCGTCCCTTCACGCGTGAGCGCAATCGTGGCCTTTTGTTGTGGCCCGCAGGCGAGCGCGCAGGACGGAGCGCCGTCGAGCGCCGGCAACGGCAGCGGCTGGGGTGCATATCCGCGAGCGCGGCGAACGGGCATAATGGCGCCGTCGACCACGCGCACTACAGAGTCGTCGTAGCGCGAGAGGATCGCGCGGTCGTTACCGAGCAACGCGTCGGCGATGCCGGCAGCAACGAGGTGTTCCCAGGCAAGGTCGTCGTCGGTCTCGATGGGTTCTTCGCTCAGGTTTCCGCTGGTCATGACGAGCGCGTGCATACCGCAGACTTCTGCCGCGGCAAGCAACAGATGTTGAAGCGGTGTATAGGGGAGCATGACGCCGAGCTCAGGAAGGTCGCGCGCGACGGACGGCGCGAGCGCGAGGGCGTCGGGGGAGCCGCCGCTCTCGCAAGCAGCACGTCGGCGCAGCAGCACAATGGGGCGGATACTGCCGGCGAGAAGCTCGCGCTCAGCGTCGTCGATATGGCACAGGCGCCCGGCATCAGCAAGACTGCGCACCATGACGGCAAGTGGTTTGTTACTGCGGCGTTTGCGACGGCGCAACTCGCGCACCGCTTGTTCGTTGGCAGCATCGCAGGCCAGGTGGAATCCGCCCAGGCCCTTGATGGCGACGATGCCACCGCTGGCCAGCAGCTCAACGCAGCGCTCGATGATAGTGTCGCTGGCCTCGCGTGTGGTGCCGACGGCCGGTGTCGCGGACGAATTCCCGCACGCATCGCCGTTTACAGCCTCGCGCCACGTAATATGCGGCCCGCAATCAAAGCAGGCATCGGGTTGCGCGTGAAAACGCCGGTCGAGTGGGTCGGCATACTCCGCGGCACACCTGGGACACATGGGAAAACAATCCATCGACGTGGCCGCTCGGTCATAAGGCAACGATCGGATGATGGTAAAGCGTGGCCCGCAGTTAGTGCAGTTGATAAAAGGGTAGTGATAGCGTCGGTCGGCGGGATCGAACAATTCGCGCAGGCAATCGTCGCAGGTAGCGATGTCGGGCGAGACGAGCGTCGTGTGCGCGGTCTGGTCCTGCGATGCTACGATGCGAAAGCCCTGTTCATCGGCGGCATCCCAACCGTTGGCTACCAGGTCCACAACCTCGACATGCTCTACGCGGGCTGCCGTAGGCGCATGCTCAGAAAGCGCGGCAACAAAAGCATCGAGCGCATCGGCCGGAGCGTGTGCCTCGATATGCACGCCATCGCCCGCGTTGAGTACCCAGCCGCAAATGCCGTGCGCCATGGCCTCGCGATACACAAACGGTCGCATGCCGACGCCCTGCACAATGCCCGTTACATGGATATGCGCATGTCGCATGCGACCCTCCTTCATTGAAATGTGTGCCGTTACAGCCCCAGACTCTGCTTGGTGGCGGCGCAGGTGAGCTCGCCGTGTTTAACGCCGCGCAGGCCCAGCAGGCGGTCTGCCAGTTCGTAGACGCGCTCGCCGCGACCCTTAAGCGCCAGAATCTCCAAGCAGTTGTGATGGTCCAGGTGCACATGCATGGTCGATACAATCTCGTCGGTGTAGTCGTGCTGCACCTCGTCCAGGCGGCGCGTCAGATCGCCGGTGTGATGGTCGTAAATCATGGTGAGCGATCCGATGACCTGCTCGTCGGGCGTTCGCATCTGCTCCTTGGCAATCGAGGCGCGAATCAGGTCGCGTACAGCTTCGGAGCGGTTGGCCACGTCACCGCGGCGCGCGATTTGCTCGTCAAAGCGGCGCAGCAGGTCGTCTGGCGCGGTGACCGAAAAACGGACCAGCTCGGAGGCGGAGCCACTGCAACGGCAGCCCGCGTCGCCGGTCGGCCCGTGCGGATGCTCGTGTCCGTGATCGCAGGTGTGCTCGTGCTCGGTCACGCTACACCAGCTTTACGGAGCCAACGGAGTTATGGTCAGCTTCGATGGCCTCCTCGTAGCCCTCGAGTGCGTCGTGGGCCTCGTGGAGCGCCGCCATGGCGGCCTCGAGCTTGGCGCCAATGCGCTCCATATCAAAGTTCTCGGTTGCATGCAGCAGCTGATGGCTCCACTCGTGGGCGAGCTCGATCGTGTCGTCGACCTGCTTGACGCTCATGGCAAGCTGGCTCATGTTCATTCCGACATCATGCATGGAAAGTCTCCTTTTGTACGGGTCTAATCAGTGGTTCAGATTCTACTACGCCCGCTTTGCGCATCGCCGCATAAGAAAACGGGTGCGAGTCCGTCCGACCCGCACCCGTTCACTGGGGGCTGTTTGTGATTACCATACTATCCGTGGTCGCGGGCGCAGCACCCGGCTCTCCGGTGAGCGGCGCAAAACCGCTCATGGACGGCAGCACATGACCGGCGTATTACAGGTGCTTCTCAAGCAGCGCCTGCAGTCTGGCCTTGGGCAGCGCGCCAACGGAGCGGTCGATTTCCTCGCCGTTCTTAAAGACAACCAGCGTGGGGATGCTCATAACGCCAAACTTCATGGCCAGGTCCTGATTGTCGTCGACGTTGCATTTGGCGACGGCAAGCTTGCCGGCCAGCTCGTCGGCCACTTCGTCAACGATGGGCGAGAGCGAACGGCAGGGACCGCACCACGGTGCCCAAAAATCAACCAGCACGGGAAGGCTGCCGTTAACGACGGAATCGAAGTTCTCGGGGGTAATCTGCTTAATGTCAGCCATGGTGACCTCCATAGTGCGACGCGGCTCGGCCGCGTAAAACTCAGTACGACCGTGCTTATACCCAACGGCCCGCAATGCAACCACTCGCGGTCGGCTCTTTTATATAATGGTGGGCACGTAAACGATTGGAGAGCGCATGTCCACGTCACAAAGCCAGAAAAAAGAAGCCATCGCCCAGGCGACCGAGCAGGAACTCGCATCGCTCGCGGGTCGCGGCGTGCGTATCGCAGGCAACGCGTGCTCGCCGATTGTGCTGGTAAAAGGTGATTTAGACGATGCCGAGCGTGCGGGCGGCGAGCTGGCTGCCGGTCCGGACGGTGCCGCGCTGCGCAAGGCGCTCGGTGCCATCGGCTACGCGCCAGAGGATTTTTGCGTGCTGGCAAGTGTTGCCGGCGCGGGCGATGGGGCGGTCGCGACGGGCGAGGGCCTGCCGTGCGAGCTGTTCCGCGAGGCGCTCGAGGCTTTGGACCCCGAGGCGGTCTTGCTGTTGGACGATCGCGCGGCCGATACCATGCGCGAGACCTATGCCGACATGCTCGTGGCAATTGACGACTTTGATACCGCCATGCTCAAGCCCGGCTTGGTCGCCCATGTGCAGGGTCGTCGCGTGCTCGCGCTCGACGGTTTTGAGGCGGCGCTTACTGACAAAGCCGCCAAGCAGCGCATGTGGGCATACATCAAGCAGCTGACTCCGGCAGCCGCGCCGCTGTAGCGGTCCGGCGCCGACAGGGCAGCCCCAGCGGGTCGAACGCGGCTGCCGGCCTGTCGCGTCCCTACATCACGGCGCGCAGTTCAAACCGGTCGCCGTTGATGCGGAACTGGCAGTTGCCGTTCATGCGCTCGACGGCAAGCTTAATGCTCTTGGTTCCAAAGCCGTGTCCGGTGTGTCCGGCTACGGGCATGCCGTCGACCATGCGCGGCGGGCGCCCAAACGTGTTGGAGACCAAAAGTAGCAGTTGCCCGTCCTCGCAACGCAGGTCCAGATCGACAAATCGCTTTCCTTGGGGAGCGGCGCTTGCGGCGACGATGGCATTGTCCAGGGCGTTAGAGAGCACACTAAACAGATCGACGTCGGCTACGTGGACGCTCTCGGGCACGGCGGCGCGCAAATCGGCGGTGATGCCGTTTCGGTTGATATCGGAGCTAAATGACGAAAGCACGATATTGACCGTGTCGTTGGCGCAGTAGCGGCGCACAGCGGTGCGGTCGTTCGTCTCGCAGAGCTCGTCGATGTGCTCGAGCGCCTCGTCGATGTGGCCCTCCTCGATCAAAGCCGCAAGGCCGCGCAGGAAGTGCCGCATGTCATGGCGGAGGACCGAAAGCTCACGTCCAGATTGGCGCCAAGCCTCGAGCTCCTTGATGGCCGCGCTGTCGCGGGTCGCGAGCATCCAGCGCTCGCGCTCGGCGATTTCCTTCGCCTCGTATTCACGCAGATACACAGCAAGAAACATAAGGTAGAACGCGCAAAGCGCAAACGCCAAAAACTCAACCGTCACCACGGAACCCGAGTGGAAGAGCGTGGTGTAGACGTTGGTGGCGTAGTCAAAGATGTAGTAGACGAGCGGCAGGATGAGCAGAATCTCGAGCTCGGTAGGGCTTTTGACCGCCAGGCGCGGACCGATGTCGCTTGCCCAATGCAGCAGGATCGCAAAGACGACGGCCGTGGTGATAATGCGTGCCACGTAGTACGCGATTTGCGAGTCGGTGGCGGCGAGCGCGGCGATGCCCATCCAGTTGCTGAACTGGCAGCTCAGATAAGCACTGGTGACGCCCAGCATAACGAGCAGCGGGCTAAGGCGATAGCGCGCGCACAGATAGATGACGAGCGGCAGATGCACGACGAGCGGATATGCCTGACGGGCGAAAAGCTCGCCGCCGACGGCATTGGCGAGGCCGAATGTGCATCCGGTTACGGCGCTGACCATCACCAGCTCAAGTGCATGACGCCGGTTGATCTCGATGCCGCAGAGCGCCGCCGAGGCAAAAACGCCAAAAAGTAGGGTCGTTGCGTGGTGGATGGCCCAAAGTATCATCTCGGCCGTGGGGAGCATTAGCGCCTCCCGCCCTCGAACCGTGCCGCAAAGTAGGCATCCTGGAAACCCTGCTTGCAGCTGCGCGCCAGCGGGATGCACGCGCCCGAGCGCATGACGATATCCGTACGGTTGAAGTGGTCGATATTGCGTAGGTTGACCTGGTAGCTGCGGTGACACTTAAAGAAGCTCGCGTTTTTGGCTAGCTGGTCCTCGATGTTGCGGAACGGCTCGAGCGCCTCGATATCGCGCCCGTCGCGCAGGTGGAATACCACGTGCTTGTTGCGGGCCTCGGCGTATTCGATATCGGACAAGCGTAGGGCATGGTAGCCAAAGGACGTTTTGGTCACGAGCTCATCGGTCGCGGCGGGTCGCATGCTCGAAAGCTCGTCGAGCAGTTGCGCCAGGCGTTCGTACGCTACGGGCTTGAGCAGGTAGTCGAAGGCGCGGACCTCATAGGACTCCAGCGCGAACTCGGGCGACGAGGTGAGGAATACCAGGCGCACGGCGGTGTCGGATTGGCGCAGCTCCCGCGCGGTGTCCATGCCGTTGACGAGCGGCATGATCATGTCGAGCAGAATGATGTCGGCGCGCGATGCGGCATGGCGGGCCAGCAGGTCCTCGCCGCACGTGACGAGCGCAACGTCGACCGTCGTGCCCGTCTCGGTCGACCAGCGGTCGATCATCCGGTGCAGTCTATCTAGAAAAGCGACGTCGTCGTCGCAGGCGATAATCTTGAGCATTCGGGCCCCCTTAGTAGTTCGATTTTGCCACATTGGGTGCGCGCCGCCCGCTGAGGTGTGCCCCGTTTGCGCCCCACGACGTGCAACTCGCGCCAAGCGGCAGGGCGTTAGAAAGTGCAGCAGCAAAATAATCCATGGATAAACATGTCAATCGATGCCGGCGGTCGGACGGGGAATCATGCCGGCCGCCGGCGCCAAGAGATAACGAGCATTGCGAAAGCATAGGGGTAAGGGGAGCTGTGATGAGGGAGAAGAAGATGGGGATGCGCAGACTTGCTGCTTGCGTGCTGGCTGCAGCGCTGGCGCTTGGGAGTGCGGTGACGACGCTCGCCACGCCTACGGTAGCGGAGGCGTATCCGCAGGGCGCGATCAAACCGACGCACCTGAAAAGCGAGCTTTCGTATGGCGAAAGTGATGTAATCCAACTTTCCGGCGGCAAAGACTATCGGTTTGCCGGTACGGTTGATATCGACCACTATGAGGTCGAGGGCGGCACCAAGGAGAATCCGACCCGCCTATATTTCACCGATAGCTCGTCTCTGGGCGGTCCGCTGACCGTTAAGCGCGACCTTACGTATTCGCAGCACCCCCTCTTTGTGCTTAAGGGCGGTTATGTCGAGTTCATCGGCGATTCAGGCACCTCGACCGAGGTCCGCTGCGATGGAAAAACGTTTTTGAGCGATAGCAACGATTACGAAGCGCGTGGAGGTGTCGATAAGCCGAATACGGGCAAGAGCCTCAACCTTTCCGTGAAAAACCTCAAGCTTGTTTCAAGGACCGATAACAAAGATACCGTTCGGGCAATCACGCTCTATGGAACTATGGGTGCGGGGGAGACGGCCAGCTTCACGAACGTGAATGTCAGCGGTTGGAAATGCTGCAAGAACAACGCATTCAAGGTTGACCAGGGTAATGAAATTTACGAAGCCTCGCCGGCGCCTGTGACTATCAGAGGCAGCCAGGTCGCGGTGGATGCAACGTTTGTCAACTGCACGTTTAAAAATAATAGTGATGACTGCGTCGGCACCTTGAGCGTGGTCGGGCGGTCGAAGACTCCAAAAGTTACGTTGAACGGCTGTACGTTCGAAAACAACAGTCAAGGAATGATTGCATGCGACGAGATGAAGGTTGAGAGCGGTCATGTGCATGCGGGCAATATTGGCGTCAAAAATGCTGAAGTCGTCCTGAATAACTGCAGCATTCGTTCAACAAATAACACGTCATGGAATGGACCCTGCTCTTATATGTTCAAGGTGTGGGATATTCAATATCAGATGCACATGACGAGTGCCATTGCGGTGGCAAAGGATGCGTCGTGTACCGTAAACGGTACGGTTATCGACGATTCGTTCGTGTTCCCCTCTGATTATTTCAACGGTCGCGACATAAGCGGTCAGGACGAGAAGCGCTGCGCAATTTATGCCCTTGGCTCTGTGACGCTCGCCGGCAACACGAAGGTCACTACGGCCAAGGCGAAGGGTGTCGATGCGTCCGATGTCGGCAGCTACGGTAAGGTTCATGTCGATAAGTCTTTTACGGGCGAAACTGCCCTGTCTGTCGACGATTCCAAGTTCGATTCCGAATCCAATAAGCAGTACTACTACTATGATTATGTGAACCTTGGCACGAGCGATCTTTCGCAGGAGGATCTCGCGAGCAGGCTCAAGCTTGCCAACGCCGACCTTGCATACGACGTTGCCGGTGGCGAGGTCAAGGTCATCCATCGCAAGCACGAGCACGAGTGGACCTATTCCGCCAACAAGGATGGGTACAGCATCGCGGCTACGTGCAACGGACAGTATGAGGCCTCACACTGTGTCTACTCCAGGGACGGCGAGACGATCTCGCTGATGTCGTCCAAGAGAGGCGACCTGAGCTTTACCTACAACGGCAAACAGCGCGACGCCGTGCTTGCTACGACTAAGCCGTCTCAAAAGGACAACGCTGTGGCCCAGGGCAAGGTAAAGATTGTGAGCGCACGCTTTTACCGTTGCGCTGATGAGAATGACACCGTGGGCATCGAGATGGAAGGGTCGCAGCCGTGCGATGCGGGCACCTATCGCGTGGTGGCGACGGTTGCCGTCGAGGGGCAGAACGATGTTACGCTCGAGCGCGTGTTCAAGATCAACCCTGCCTCGCTTGCGGAGAAGGACTCCAACCGCAAGGATCTTTGCAAGGTCGAAATCATTGGCTACGACAAGCTGAAGGATAACGTCAGGTTCAGCAACGGTGACGTGCTCAACGACGTTCCGTCTTATAAGTGGACGGGTGAGGAGATAACGCCTCGCATTAAGGTGACGTATAAGCTTGGTGACGAATGGATTGAGCTTAAAGAGGGCGTCGATTTCGAACGTCTCGCTTGGGGCGAATCGGTTTCGGAGAAAGATCCAGGTGCGTACCGGAGCCAGCTCTGGGGCCTGGGAAACTTCGCATCCTACGAGTCAATTTACTCCTGCAAGTTTTTCTACTGGAGCATCTACGGCACGCAGTTCGAGAATGTTCAGGCCAAGGGCTTTGACGGCACCTATGATGGCAAGGCTCGCTCGCCGTCGGTGACGGTCGACAACGCCCCCGAGGGCATGCAGATCGAATATAGCGTCGATGGTGGCTTGCTGTACGAAGACCGAATCCCCTCCTATACCAATGTCACGCGCGATGTCTATGACAACGTGTGTGCCGAGATAATTAAGTACCGTATTACCGCACCCGACTACGTGCCGGTGGAGGGCGAGCTTAAGATTAAGATCGCTCCCGCCGATCAGGCCGCTCCCAAGGACGTTAAGACGACGGCCGCGACCGGGCATGCCTTGGCGGATGGCAGCATCGACGGGATTGATAACACCTACGAGTGGAAAGCCGAGGTTGCCAGCGACTATCAGCGGATTGCCGAAGGCGAGACGTCGGTTAAGGGCCTCGCCGCTGGCAAATACAGCGTTCGCCTTAAGGCCGACCGTAACCATAGCGCCTCCGAGGCCCTGACGGTTGAGGTCAAGGACGGCCCTAAGAAGGCCGACGGTAGCGGTTGGAAGCACGACGACGCCGAACACTGGAACACCTGCACCTGTGGCAAGGAGGACGTTGACCGCGCAAAGCATGACTTTGAGTGGGTCGTCGACCAGGCCGCTAGGGCTGATAAGCCCGGTTCCAAGCATGAGCGCTGCAAGACGTGCGGCTACGAGCGCGAGTCTGTCGAGATCCCCGCCTTCGGCATCAAGGGCTACTCGGGCACCTACGATGGCGAGTGGCACGGCGTGACGGTTGACACCGAGACTGTTGCATCTATTAAGTATCGCGAGAAGGGCGAGAAGAAGTGGAGTGACGAGTCTCCGCTCATCTGCGATGCCGGTACCAAGACCGTCGAGTTTGAGGCGATCCTTACGTCTGGGGACATCTGCAAGGGCGAGGTCGAGCTTAAGGTCGATCCCCGTCCGGTGACGGTGAAGCCCAAGGACGCTTCGAAGATGTACGGTCTCGACGATCCAACCTTTGAGCTCGAAGCCGTCGAGGGCTCGATTGTTCAGGGCCACCCGCTCTCTTGGTTCAAGATCCACCGTGAGACTGGCGAGAACGTGGGCGCCTATACGCTGACGATCGAGGAAAGCAAGGTCGGCGACAAGTGGGACAAGATCCAGCGGGCGAACTATGCTCCGACGCTCCAGACCGGCACGTTCGAGATCGCCAAGCGCCAGATTGGTGTTGGCTGGACGGTCGGAACGTATACCTATAACGGCAAGCCTCAGGGCCCCAAGGTCACGGTCAGCAATGTTGCCGAGGGCGACGAGGGTAAGGTTTCCTATGAGGTTGAGAACGCGACGGGCATCGATGCCGGTAGCTATCCGGCAAAGGTGACGGGCCTCGTCGGTGACCCCGAGGTCATCAAGAACTATGCCCTTCCTACCGAAAACCTTGAGTATACCTACACGATTTATAAGGCCGAGCAGGAGAAGCCCCAGGGCCTGAAGGCTACCGCCGAAACCATCCGTGGCAAGTGCGACGGCAAGATTGAAGGCGCGCACGGCGGCGTCGCCTACCGCCTGTTCCGCACCGAAGCCGGGGACGCCGATGGTGAGACCACGGTTTCCGAAGACGGTAAGATTGAGAATCTTGCCGCTGGCGACTACCAGGTCTGGTATGCCGAGACCGATAATTACATGCCGTCCACGCCTGTGGAAGTGCATGTCGGCAAGGGCAAGTACCTGAACGTCAGTCTTTCCGAGAAAAATGACGCCTGCTCGATAGTGTGGCATAGCCCGAACAGGCTGCAGTGGCACGAAAGCGTAGAGTTCTCGGTTAAGATCTCCGATGGCTACTACGCGGGCGACGACTTTGCCGTCAAGGCGAACGGCGTGGTTCTCGAGAAGAACGAGGGCGGAAGGTTCGCCCTGAGCAATGTCGAGGAGAATACCGCCATCACGGTCGAGGGCGTGCGCAAGCACGAGGCCGTGAACGATAAGTGGCTCTCCGACGATAACGCGCACTGGCATCAGTGCACCTGCGGCGAGAAGATCGATGAGACTTCGCACGCCTTTGAGTGGGTCATCGGCAAGGCGCCCACGGCAACCGAGGCTGGCTTCAAGCATCAGCAGTGCACAGTCTGTGGACATGCGTTGCCTGCAGTCGAGATTCCGGCTGCCGCTATTGTCGGCTATTCCGATGAGTACGACGGTGCGTATCACGCGGTCGATGCGACGAGCCTGCCCGAGGGCGCAACGGCCCAGTACAGCACCGACGGCAAGAACTGGTCCCCCGAGGCCCCCAAGATCAAGGACGTTGGCACGCTGACCGTTGCTTACAAGGTGACGATTGACGGTGCGACCGCCGAGGGTGATGTTACGCTCGAGGTCAAGCCACGCGCGATCACGGTTGCGGCCGATGCCTCCTCCA
>CABUQK010000023.1 GCA_902493615.1 uncultured Collinsella sp. | reverse complement strand
TTTTTGCGTTGTGACAAGAGACTACTGCTAATCGCTCGCCCTATGTTTCCAAATGAATACGGCGTGAGCCGAAGAGGACGATTCTCCCCGCAAGTACTCTAGTATGCTAAAGTACCCAGAAGACCGGCGGAGCTATGCTGGTCTTCTGTTCTATATGAAACGCAGCATGAGGAGGCTCACCAGATGACGGCCACACCGTGGGGATTCCGGGACATATTGCCCGAGGAGGCTCAGGCGCGCGAGGAGATCGCGCTGACGGTGAAGGGCTGCTTTAGGGAGCATCATTACCTTCCGGTCGAGACGCCGCTGCTCGAGGACAAGGGCTCGCTCGAGGAGGGCGGCCGCATTGCGGACACGCCGTTTAAGCTCTTTGACGACGACGGACGCCTGCTGGTGGTCCGTCCCGACAACACGCTGCCGATCGTGCGCCTGGTTTCGACCCGCATGCGCGCGGCCGACCTGCCACTGCGCCTGCGCTACGAGGCGCCGGTGGTTCGCGAGTGTCAGCGCAATGCCGGCGGCTCGCGTCAGTTTACGCAGCTGGGCTTTGAGCTTATCGGCGCGGGCGATACCGCGGGCGATGTCGAGATTGTTTCGCTGGTGGCGGAGGCCGTGCGCGAGCTGACACTTCCCGATGCGCGCATCATCGCAGGCAGCGTGCGTCCTTTTAAGGAATTGCTCGCGGTATGCGAGGATCGTGAGCTGGCGGCCGAGGCCCTGCGCTGCGTGCACGCCAACGACTTTGTGGGCCTCGATGCCCGCGTGGCGGCAAGCGCCGAGTCCGATGCCGTCAAGGCCGCCATTAGCGAGCTGCCGCGCTTGCACGGCGGAGCCGAGGTGCTCGACCGCGTGGACGCGCTGCTGGAGGCTGCCGGTATCGCCGCGCCGCTGACGCGTGAACTGCGTGCCCTGGTCGAGGGCCTGGCTCCCGAGGACGCTCAGGTGCTGTCGTTCGACTTTTCTATCATGAACTCTTTCGATTACTATACGGGCCTGGTCTTTAAGGCCTATGCCGGCGGCTTACCCGATCCGGTCGGCTCGGGCGGACGCTATGACTCCATCTTTACCGGTGCATTTGGCGATGGCATCGAGGTGCCGGCGGCGGGCTTCGCCTTTTCGCTCGAGCGCCTGGAGGCCGCGCGCACCTCGGTCGAGGACGCCGCTTCCGATGGCGATCACGCCGCGGGCCGTGGTGCCGATGGTCCGCTGCGCATCGCCGTGCCCAAGGGCTCGCTTAAGGCCGATACGCTCGACGTGCTCGAGGCCGCGGGCCTGGACGTCTCTGAGCTGCGTGATCCCGGCCGTCACCTGATTGTGCGCGGTCACGACACGCGTGCTGGCGAGGGCACGGTTGGCGATATCGAGTTTGTCATCGTGCGCCCCAGCGATGCGCCTGCCTTTGTGGGCTGCGGCGGTGCCGACTGTGGCATCTGCGGCTGGGACTCGCTCATCGAGGCCGACCTCAACTTGCTGCAGCTGGTCGACCTGGGCTATGGCCTGTGCGCCTTTATCGAGGCGGAGCCCGCATGGCGCGCCGGGCAGGCCGAGCGAAACTATGCCCGCCGCGGTTCGCTTCGCGTGGCAACCAAGTACCCGCGCATCGCGAGTGCCTGGTATGCCGAGCGCGGCGTGAACGCCGATATCGTCTCGCTGCACGGCAACATCGAGCTGGGCCCCATTGTCGGCATGACCGATCGCATCGTGGACATTACCGCCACGGGTGCCACCCTGCGCGACAACGACCTGGTCATCACCGGCCGCATTATGGACTGCACGGCCCGCTTCTTTGTCAACCCGGGTGCCGCTCGCTTGGATCCGCGCGTGCGCAATCTGGCAGATCGCTTGGTGGCGGCCGTGAAGGACAAGCATTTTGAGCCCGTCGCGGGCTCGGCACAATAGCGCGAGCGCGCACGGGCGCCCCAACGTACGGGCTGCGGGCCAATTGGCGCCGCCGCCCGGCCTCTCGTTTTTCGAACACAATCTCGACCGATAGGGGATACCGATATGAAGACCATCAAACTTGCTCCCGGCGAGCGTCTCGTTACCAATCAGCTCAACCGCAAGGGCGTGCTACCGCAAAAAATTGTTGATGCCGCCCGCGATATCGTAGCCAACGTGCGTGCCAACGGCGATGCTGCGGTGCGCGATTACTGCCAGCGTTTTGACGGTGTTGATCTGCAGAGCTTCCGCCTGCCGCAGGAGCAGATCGATGCCGCGCTCGAAGGCCTCGACCCGGCCTTTGTCGCCGCGCTCGAGAAGGCCGCGCGCCAGATTCGCGAGTTCCACCAGCGCGAGGTCGAGCAGAGCTGGTTTACCACGCGTGCGGACGGCACGATGCTCGGTGTTAAGGTGACCCCGCTCGCGGCGGCCGGCATCTACGTGCCGGGCGGTCGCGCGCAGTATCCCTCCACCGTGCTCATGAATGCCATTCCCGCCAAGGTCGCCGGCGTCAAGCGCGTGGTCATGGTGACCCCGCCGCAAAAGGGTGGCCTGATCAGCCCCTACACGCTCGCGGCAGCCAAGCTCGGCGGCGTGGATGAGATCTATATGGTGGGCGGCGCTCAGGCCGTGGCCGCGCTGGCGTACGGTACCGAGACCATTCCGCGCGTCGATAAAATCACCGGTCCGGGCAACGCTTTTGTTGCCGCTGCCAAGCAGATTGTCTCGGGCGACGTGGGTATCGACATGGTCGCTGGCCCCTCCGAGGTCTGCGTGTTGGCCGATGCCACGGCCAAGCCCATGGTGGTCGCGGCCGACTTGATGGCGCAGGCCGAGCACGATCCGCTGGCTGCCTGCTATCTGGTGACCTGCGACGAGCAGTTTGCGCGCGAGGTCGAGGCGGGTATCGACATTCTGGTGGCGCAGTCCCCGCGCGCCGAGATCACGCGCGCCTCGCTCGATAACGAGGGCACCATCGTGGTCGCCGCCGACATGGCTGCCGCCGTCGAGGCCGTGAACACCGTGGCGCCTGAGCACCTGGAGCTGCACTGCAAGGACGCGATGGGCCTGCTCGGCGGCATTCGCAACGCCGGTGCCATCTTTGTGGGTGCCTGGAGCTCCGAGCCGCTCGGCGATTACGTCGCCGGTCCCAACCACACGCTGCCGACCGGCGGCACGGCCATGTTCTCCAACCCGCTTTCGGTCGAAGAGTTCGTTAAGCGCTCGAGCGTCATTTGCTATACGCCCGAAGGTCTGCTCTCCGACGCTCCTGCTACGCAGCGTCTGGCCGAGGCCGAGGGTCTATGGGCGCACGCACTTTCGGCCGCACTGCGCCGCCGCGTGCTGGAGCAGGGCGAGGATGCCGTAAGTGCCGCGTCGCTGGCCGCGGCCGACCTGACCAAGGTTGCCTGGCCGGGCGATGCTGTGGCGACGGTTGCCGAGGGCGTGGACCTGGCGGCGGCTGCGGGCGGTGCCGCTGGCGCGACCGGCGGGGAGGCCTAACATGGCCGAACTCACGCCGCGCATGAAGGAGCTCGTCCAGCCCTACTTGGCCGGTATCGAGCCCTACGATCCCAACTTTACGCCCACGCGCATCAATCTTTCGGCCAACGAGAACACCTATCCCGTACCTGCTGGCGTGCGCGAGGCGGTTGATGCGGCCTTGGCTGCCACGCCGCTCAACCGCTATCCCGATCCCATGTCCAACGACCTGCGCGATGAGCTCGCTGCCTGGCATGGCGTGGCGCGTGAGAATATTTGCGCGGGAAACGGCGGCGATGAGCTGCTCTATAACTACCTGCTGGCGTTTGGCGGCGCGGGGCGGACCCTGCTCAACTGCCCGCCGTGCTTTAGCGAGTACGCGTTCTTTGCGTCGCTGTGCCAGACCGAGGTGCGCGACGTGTGGCGCGACCCGGTGACCTTTGAGCTCGACCATGCGGCGGTGCTTGCGGCGGCTCCCGAGTGCGATCTGGCGATCGTGACCTCGCCCAACAATCCCACGGGTGACGTGGCGCCGCTCGACTTTGTCGCGGCCCTGTGCGATGCGTGCCCCGGCATGGTCATGGTTGACGAGGCCTACGTTGAGTTTGCGGACGATTCGTTTGGCGCGGCTACCACGGCGCAGGGGCTTATCGCCGAGCATCCCAACCTGGTGATTCTGCATACGCTGTCCAAGGCGTTCGGCGCCGCCGGCACGCGTCTGGGCTATGTGATCGCGGCGCCCGAGGTCATCGATGTGTTCGCGGCGATTCGCCAGATCTATTCGGTCAACGTGCTGAGCCAGGCCGCCGCGCTTGCCTGCGTGCGTGCCCGCGATGCGTACGCGCCCGTGGTGGCACAGGTTGCATCCGAGCGCGAGCGCGAACTGTGTGCCCTGTACGCAATGGCTGCCGAGGGTCTGCCCGTGGAGGCGTGGCCGAGCGCGGCGAACTTTGTGCTCGTGCGCACGCCGCATGCCACGCGCGTGCGCGAGCGTCTGCGCGACGAGTATTCGATTTTGGTGCGCGACTTTAGCTATGCGCCGGGGCTCGCGGACTGCCTGCGCATTACCGTGGGTACCCCGCAGGAAAACGACGAGGTGCTGGCTGCGTTTGCCGCGCTGGTGAAGGAGGAGATGTAGATGGACCGCTATGCCGAGGTAACCCGCAAGACGGGCGAGACCGACATTGTCGTAAAGCTCGACTTGGACGGAAGCGGCGTGTGCGATATCTCGACCGGCGTGCTGTTTTTCGACCACATGCTCAACGCTTTTGGCCGCCATGGTCTGTTCGATCTGACGGTGCACGCGGTGGGCGACGTGGAGGTCGACGCGCACCATACCGTCGAGGACACGGGCATTGTGCTGGGCGAGGCGTTTTGCCAGGCGCTGGGCGACAAGGCGGGCATTACGCGCTTTGCCGACGCGGCGATCGCCATGGACGAGACGCTCGTGATGGCTGCTGTTGATATTTCGGGCCGCGGGCAGGCCTACTGCGAGCTGCCCGTGCCGACCGAGCGCGTGGGCAGCTTCGATACCGAGCTGGCCGTCGAGTTCTTCTACGCCTTTGCGCGCGATGCCAAGCTCACGCTGCACGTGCGCGAGCTGGCAGGCGGCAACTCGCATCACATTATCGAGGCCGCCTTTAAGGCCGTGGGCCGCACGATGCGCCACGCCTGCGAACTCGATCCCCGCGTGCAGGGCATCCCCAGCACCAAGGGCTCGCTGTAACCGCAACAAAGGCAAAAACCACCACAAAGGTGCCTGTCCCCTTTGTGGTGGTTTTGGATGATGAGAAGTGGAGGGGTCGCGTGGGCGAACCGAAGATCGTGGTGGTCGACTACCACAAGGGCAACTTGTCGAGCGTCGTGCGCGGGCTTGCGCGCGCCGGTGCCGCTGCCTGCACGTCGGACGATCCGGAGCAGATCCGCAACGCTGACGGCCTGGTCATCCCGGGCGTGGGCGCGTTCTATGACGCGATCGCCTTTATGCGCCAGAGCGGCGAGGCGGACGCGGTGCTCGACGCCGTTGCCGCCGGAACTCCGCTGCTCGGCATCTGCCTGGGCCTTCAACTATTCTTTGAGCGCGGCAACGAGGGTGTGCCTGCGGACGAGGGCGCGGTCGCCGACGGCAACGCCCCCGACCATACCGACGGCCCTTGGGTCGATGGCCTGGGCATTATGCACGGTTCGTGCACGCGCCTGGAGTCGAGCCGTCTGAAGGTGCCGCACGTGGGATGGGATCAGGTGCACATGACGCCCTCTGGTGCGGCCGATCCATTGCTCGCCGGTTTTGCCGAGGGCGCCAACATGTACTTCACCCACAGCTACGCGGTGACCGACGATGCCGATGCCGCCGATGTGCTGGCGCGCACGCACTATACGCGGAGCTTCCCGTGCATCGTGCGCCACGGTAACGTGTGGGGTTGTCAGTTCCATCCCGAGAAATCCTCTGCGCTGGGTCAGCGCATCCTTAAGAACTTCGTCAACATCGTCGAGGAGGTTGGCCGATGATCCTGTTTCCCGCAATCGATTTGATCGGCGGCAAGGTCGTGCGCCTGGAGCGCGGCGACCGCAGCCGCTGCAAGGTATATTCCGACGACCCCATGGCCGTTGCCCGCTCGTTTGCCGAGCAGGGCGCGAGCTGGGTACACGTCGTCGACCTGTCCGCTGCCTTTGGCGAGGACGAGGACGCGTGCGCTGCCAACTCAGCGGCGATTAAGGCCATCTGCGGCGTCGACGGTCTGTCCGTGGACGTGGGCGGCGGCGTCCGCTCGCTCGCGCGCATCGACGAGTTGGCCGGCTATGGTGCTCGCCGCATTGCGCTGGGCACCGTGCTGGTGACCGAGCCGGGTTTTGCCGAGGTGGCGGCCCAAGGCTTTGGCGAGCTGCTGGTCGCCGATATTGCCGCGCGCGACGGCCAGGTTAAGGTGAATGGCTGGCGCGACGGCGCGAGCGTGGCACTCGACGATGCCGTGGCGCAGCTTTCCGAGCTAGGCTTTAAGCATCTGGTGTATACCGACATCGCGCGCGATGGCATGCAGAC
The DNA here is from genome assembly GCA_902493615.1 of uncultured Collinsella sp. Lineage (GTDB taxonomy): Bacteria > Actinomycetota > Coriobacteriia > Coriobacteriales > Coriobacteriaceae > Collinsella. The sequence goes on along the minus strand of CABUQK010000023.1, from coordinate 13,475 downwards.
GGGCATCGATGTGGCGATGTATCGCCATGTGGCCGAGGTCGCGGGCTTTTCCGTTGTGGCTTCGGGCGGTATATCGACGCTCGACGACATCCGCGCGCTGGCCGCGGTGGGCGAGGGCGCGATTGAAGGCGCCATTACCGGCCGTGCGCTCTACGAAGGCAACTTTACGCTGGCGCAGGCGCTGGCCGCTGCCCGAGGGGATGAGTAGCCCATGCTTACTAAACGCGTAATTCCCTGTCTAGACGTCAAGGACGGCCGTGTGGTCAAAGGTGTCAACTTTGTGAGCCTGCGCGATGCGGGCGATCCGGTGGAGCTGGCGCGTGCCTACGACCGCGAGGGTGCGGACGAGGTCGTGTTTTTAGACATTACCGCCACAAGCGACAACCGTGCGACGACTATCGAGATGGCAGCGCATGCGGCCGAGGAGCTGGCCATTCCCTATACCGTGGGCGGCGGCTTTCGCGACCTGCCGGGCATGCGCACCATGGTTGCAGCCGGTGCCGACAAGGTGTCGCTCAACTCGGCGGCCGTGCACGACCCGTCGCTGATCAGCCAGGCCGCCGCGGCGTTTGGCAGCCAGGCCGTGGTCGTGGCGATCGATGCCAAGCGCGTCGGCCTGCCTGGCGCATCCGGTGCCGACAAGTGGGAGGTCTTTACCGCAGGAGGCCGCAACGCCACGGGTATCGACGCGGTGGCGTGGGCCGAGGAGGCGGCTCGTCGCGGCGCCGGCGAGATCTTGCTCACCAGTATGGACCGCGACGGCACCAAGGCCGGCTTTGACCTGGCGCTCACCCGCGCCGTGGCGCGCGCGGTGCCGATTCCGGTGATCGCAAGCGGCGGCGTGGGTACGCTCGAGCATTTTGCCGAGGGCGTGATCGAGGGCGAAGCCGATGCCGTGCTGGCGGCCAGCGTCTTTCACTTTGGGACGTTCAGCATTCGCGAAGTCAAAGAGTATATGGCCTCTCAAGGTATTCCTGTGAGGTTGGACTTCTAATGCTGCGGCTTGCCCAGGCACCCGACCTTCCGGCTCCAACCCTCCTCGCGTACTTAAGTACGCGTCGTCGGGCTTGTCGCTCGGAATCTCGGGCACCTGGACAACCCTCGCCGACCTGTGGGGTTTACGGTAATTACTTGGGAGAAATGATGACTGAGGTAATAGAAGCGTCTGATCTTAAATACGACGCCCGCGGGCTGATTCCCTGTGTGGTTCAGCAATATGACACCGGCGAGGTGCTTATGGTTGCTTGGATGAACGAGGAGTCGGTGGGGCTGACGCTCAAGACCGGTACCACGTGGTTTTGGAGCCGCAGCCGTCAGGAGCTCTGGAACAAGGGCGCGACGAGCGGCAATATGCAAGAGGTCAAGGAGCTCTGGGCCGACTGCGATAACGATACACTGCTGGTCAAGGTCGACTCGCCGGGTCCGGCCTGCCATACCGGCAACCGCACCTGCTTCTTTAAGAAACTCGCGTAGGGCGGGCGCTCGACTAGGCGCTTGGCCAACCAGAAAGGATTGAACCATGGGTGTGCGCACCGCAAACGTTCAGGATGGAAATATCGGCGAGACACTGACGGGGCTGGCCGAGGTGATTCATGGTCGTCGCGACGCGTCGCCGCAGGAGAGCTATACCGCTCGCCTGCTGACCGACGTCGAGGATGAGCTGCTTAAGAAGCTTGCCGAGGAGGCGAGCGAGGTGATCATGGCCTGCAAGGATAACGATCACGATCACATTCGCTACGAGGCCGGTGACCTGGTCTACCACTTGCTCGTGACGCTTGAGCGCTACGGCATTACCCTCGACGAGCTAGCCGGCGAACTCAACGCCCGCCGCCACTAGTCTTAGGCGAGGGGTGTGGATTCCCATTCGCCGGTGGCGTGGGGGATGCCGAAGGTTCGGTAGCCGCAGTCGTAGGCGTGTGCCTGGGCTTCACGGATGTTCCAGCAGATGTCGCAGGCGCGGTGTGCGTCCGAGCCAAAAGTGATCGGCACCTCGGCGTGGGCAAAGCAACGCAGCAATCCGGTCGCGGGATAGTAGTCGTCGAGGCCCTTGCGCGGTGCGGCGGTCGAGACCTCAACGCGGCGGCCCGTATCGTGCGCGCACTCTGCCATCTGCCCCCAGAACGGCGCGGGGTCAAAGTCGGGCGCAAAGCCTTCCTTCGAAAAGCGCATGACCAGGTCGGGGTGGGCCATTACATCAAAGTTGAGTGAGCTTTCGCAAGCACGGCACCAGTCATCGACATAGCGTTCCCATACACCGCGCACGCCTAAGTTTTCCCAAACATGCAAGTTGGTGTCGTCATCGATCCAGCCGCAGCGTGAATCGGGCGTATCGGGGCGTGCGACACCCTCTGCCCCTGCCGTGGCCGCAGCGCCGGCCATGATATCGCCTGGGTTGCCAATCCAATGCACGCTGCCCAGGCGTACGACGGCGCCCTGGGACCAGCGCTCAACCAAAGGCTCGCAGCCCTCGTACCAATCGCATTCAAAGCCATAGATAAGCTCGAGCTCCGACGCAATCTGCGCGGCAAGCTTGCGAGCATCCTCAAAAGCCAGACGATGTGCCGGCAGGTCGCCCTCAGTAACCTGCACCTCGCAGTTGGCATCCATGCTGGCTGGTAAGGTGAGGTGGTCGGTCGAGACCATGACCCGGCAGCCAGCGGCCGCGGCAGCGCGGACGTTTTCCTCAAACGAGGCATGCCCGTCCGAAAACGAGGTGTGGGTGTGGCAATCGACCAGCGGGCACATGGGCATAGCGGCTCCTTTGCGTCAAGCGAATCCGCTCCATTGTAATGGCGCAGCTCTCAACACGCCGGGCACGCCGGGGGTCGAAATCGATTGGAAAGGCTGTGCGGCGCGCGGTGCGGCCTCGCTTGCGCTCTCAAAACATGCACATCAGCCTCCAAAACCGACAAAAAATGACATGTTTGGAGGCTGACGTACACGTTTGAGTGGAGCGGGCCGGCGTTGGAGCGCGCCAGCACTTGCGCCCAGCAAAAGTCGCACCTATCCCATGACGCCGCCCCCACGCCGCCCGCGATGTGCTAGCGTTTGGATGAACAAAACGAGCCCGTGCGGAAAGGAGCCGGACCGTATGCCATGCGATAGCAAATCTCCGCTGTCTCGCGAGACCGATGCGCCCGAGACCATCGTCAAGCTGGAATGCGACATCGACGATGCGTCGCCCGAGGTGCTCGCCTACGCCGCCGACCGCCTGCGCGAGGCCGGTGCGCGCGAGGTGCACTGGCTGCCCGTTTATTGCAAGAAAGGCCGTCCCGGCTGGCAGCTGCAGGTGATCTGCTCGCATGAGGATATCGAACGTCTACAGACGATTATCTTTTTGGAAACTACGACCAATGGCATCCGCCGCCAGGTCATGGAGCGCGTCTGCCTGCCGCGCCACTTTGAACAAGTGGCGACGCCTTGGGGCGAGGTGGCCGTAAAGGTGGCAGCCCTGCCCGATGGCAGCGAGCGTGCAGCGCCCGAGTACGAGGACTGCGCCCGTCTCGCTCGCGAGCATAATGTGCCGCTCCAGCGCGTGATGCAGACGGCCCAGAGCGCGGCACTGCGATTTGAATAACGCGGCTGGTGGCGACATCCTGCGCCTAGCCATATCAACCCCATTCGAAAGGATCTCCCCATGAAATACCTCATCGCCTCCGATATCCACGGCTCGGCATATTGGACCGAGCGCCTCTGCGCCGCCATCGAGTCCGAGCAGCCTGACCGCATCGTGCTGCTGGGCGACCTGCTCTACCACGGTCCGCGCAACGACCTGCCGCGCGATTACGCCCCCAAGCGCGTAATCCCGCTGCTCAACGCCCTGGCCGACCGCATCATCGCGGTGCGCGGCAACTGCGACGCCGAGGTCGACCAGATGGTGCTCGACTTCCCCGTCATGGCCGACTATGCCACGCTGTTCGACGAGACCGGCCGCGAGCTGTTCCTGACGCACGGCCATGTCTTTGGCGCCGGCATGCACAACAGCGTCGACCACGCGCCCGCGTTGCCCGAGGGCTCCGCGCTCGTCTACGGCCATACGCACATCAAGGTCAACGAGGAAAGCGCCGCGCACCTGGGCCTGTGGCTCTTCAACCCCGGCAGCGTGAGCATCCCCAAGGACGGCACGCACAGCTACGGCATCTACGAGGGCGGCGCGTTCCGCCACGTGGTCATGGAGGAGGAGTAGCCATGGCGCAGCACATGGCTCAGCAAAATGCCGAGGGCTCGCGCGATCTGTCCACGCTGGTAGACGCGTCGACCGAGCTGCAGCATCTGGTGCAGACCATCTGGCGTCTGCGTCAGCCCGATGGCTGCCCGTGGGACCGTGAGCAGACGCACCGCAGCATTGGCAAGAACATGATCGAGGAGGCCTACGAGGCGCTCGACTGCATCGAGGCGGACGACGCGGTTCACCTACGCGAGGAGCTGGGCGACGTGCTCATGCAGGTAGTGCTGCATGCGCAGATTGCGGCCGACGCCGGCGAGTTTACACTGGCCGACGTGGCGCGCGATATCGACGCCAAGCTCATTCGTCGCCACCCGCACGTGTTTGGCGATGCGGATGCCGACAGCTCCGACGAGGTGCTCAAGATTTGGGACGAGGTCAAGCTTGCCGAGAAAGCCGCCAAGGACAAGGCCGTGGCGGCGGGTGAGGCCACGCCCGAGGGCCTGCTCGACGGCGTGCCCACGCATCTGCCGGCGCTGATGCAGGCTCAGAAGGTCTCGCGCAAGGCAGCTGCCGTGGGCTTTGAGTGGGAGACGGTCCAGGATGTGTGGGACGAGGTTGCCGAGGAGCGCGCTGAGTTTGAGGCCGAGGCTCCCGGCTCGCCCGAGCGCGAGATGGAGTTTGGCGACCTGCTCTTTGCCCTAGTCAACGTGGCACGCAAAGAGGGTATCGACGCCGAGAGCGCCCTGCGCGCCAGTACGGCAAAGTTCCGTCGCCGTTGGGCTGCAATGGAGCGGATGGCGGCTGACGCCCACGTGGATCTTGCCGGGCTTTCGACCCACGGCCTCAACGACCTCTGGGATGCCGCCAAGGCAGAGGAGTAAGACTGCGGGAACGACGGGCTGACACGCCTCATCGTTCCCGCTAAATTTTTCGAAAATCAAGTGTATCCCTCGGCTAACTTAGGGCATAATGCAAAAAGTGCGACATGGCTAACTTACGGAGGCGCACCGACGGTGCACGGTCAGCCGGTCGCTTGCATCCACTACGTTTCCAAGTGAGAGGGAGACAACATGAGCGATATTTTGGACGTCTACGGTCGCGAGGTGCTCGACAGCCGCGGCAATCCCACCGTCGAGGTCGAGGTCGTGCTCGAGGACGGCAGCTTTGGCCGCGCAATGGTGCCTTCGGGTGCTTCGACCGGCGCCTTTGAGGCCTGCGAGCTACGCGATGGCGACAAGGGCCGCTACCTGGGCAAGGGCGTTTCGCAGGCCGTCGAGCACGTCAACAACGAGTGCGCTAACGCCGTCGTGGGCCTCGATGCCTTCGACCAGCGCGCCGTCGATGCCGCGCTGATTGCCGCGGACGGTACCCCCAACAAGACCAAGCTCGGTGCCAACGCCATCCTGGGTGTGTCGCTGGCCGTTGCCCGCGCCGCCGCCGAGTCGGCGGGCCTGTCGCTGTACCAGTACCTGGGCGGCGTCAACGCTCATCTGCTGCCCACACCTATGATGAACATCCTCAACGGCGGCGTGCATGCCGACAATAACGTTGACTTCCAGGAGTTCATGATCATGCCGGTGGGCGCCCCGAGCTTTGCCGAGGGCCTGCGTTGGTGCGCCGAGGTCTACCATACCCTCAAGGGCGTGCTGCACGAGGCCGGCCTGGGCGGCGGCGTGGGCGACGAGGGCGGCTTTGCGCCCAACCTCAAGACCAATGCCGAGCCGTTCGAGTACATCACCAAGGCCGTGGAGAAGGCCGGCTTTAAGCCCGGCGTCGACTTCATGTACGCCATGGACCCCGCCTCGACCGAGTTCTACAACGCCGAGACCGGCATGTACGAGCTCAAGGGCGAGGGCGTGGAGTACACGAGCGCCCAGATGGTTGATTACTGGGAGAAGCTCGTCGACACCTATCCCGTCATCTCCATCGAGGACGGCATGGCCGAGGAGGACTGGGACGGCTGGGTCGAGCTTACCCGCCGCATTGGCAACAAGGTGCAGCTGGTGGGCGACGACCTGTTCGTCACCAACACCGAGCGCCTCAAGAAGGGCATTGAGCTGGGCGCCGCCAACGCGATCCTGGTCAAGGTCAACCAGATCGGCACGCTCACCGAGTCGCTCGAGGCCATCGAGACCGCCAAGGAGGCCGGCTACGCCTGCATCGTGAGCCACCGTTCCGGCGAGACCGAGGACTCCACGATCGCCGACCTGGTCGTGGGCGTCAACGCCGGCCAGATCAAGTCGGGCGCCCCGTGCCGCAGCGACCGTATCGCCAAGTACAACCAGCTCATCCGCATCGAGGACGAGCTCGAGGGCAGCGCGCGCTACGCCGGCAAGGCCGCGTTCTACAACATTCGCTAGGCACGCGGAGGTCGCGGGGGCGGGGAAGACTCGGATTCGCCTTGCTCCAGCCGGGCGCGGTTGAGCACCATTGGGCGCTGGGCCATACGGCTCAGCGCCTTTTTTATGTCGAGCAAAGGCTGGCGAAGGCGGTGCGCGCGCTCGTGCTATAACTAGAATACTTAGCGCAAACAAACCTCAACCGCACAAGGCGCACATGGATCAGATTTACGACAACAGGTACTATTCCGCCGGTTCGCGTGAGCCGTCGCCTCGCCGTGCGCGCACGGTGCAGCTCGGTGGGTCCGCCTACGCCGGCGCCGACCGCTCCATGCAACGCCCGACAAGTACCTCGCGCCCCAATGCTCAAGTGAATACTTCGACAGATGGACCAGTGCGCCCGGCACGTTCGTCGCATGCGTCGCGTCCCTCGGCCCAGACGCACGACAGGTCGAGCAGGCCCTCGAACCGTTTTTCGGGCTCGGACTTTATGCACTACGCCAACGACAACGCGGTGGTCAAGGCGATCTACGACTTTACGCATGGCTCTCTACGCCCGCTGTTTATCGGTATCGTGGTGGCTCTGGCGCTCGTGAGCCTGTATTTCCCCGTGCGCGACCTGTACGTTGCAAAACGCTCGAACGACATCTTGGCCAAGCAGGTCGAGATTCGCGAGCAATACAAAGATGAGATGAAAAAAGACACTGACAAGTGGCTCTCGGAAGAGGGCATTAAGGATCGGGCACGGGAACTGGGCATGGCGATGCCCGGCGAGAAGAGGATTGAAGTGCAGGGCCTGGACGGCGATTCGGATGCCTCGTCGAGCCAGAAGTCGTCGAACGCCAAGAAGGCCAGCGAAGTTGCCAAGGAAATCGAAGAAGTCGGTAAGGACGCGCCGTGGTACATCCAAGCGCTCGACATGCTGTTTGGGTTTAACGGCGTCGAGGGCCAGGCGGTCGTGTCCAACGGCAAATAGCGCCCGGAGGGGAGCCCGCAATGACAAATTGCAAACGATATAAGGTGGCCGCGATCGACCTGGGAACGGTGTCGTCGCGACTAGTGCTAGCGCAGGTCGAGGCCGGGGCGATCGTGGAATCGTCCAAGCATACCGAGATCACCGACTTGGGCGAGGGCGTGGATGCGACGGGGCGCTTTTGCGAGGCGGCCGTTGAGCGCGTGCTCGCTGCGTGCCGCATGTTTGTGGACGAAGCCCGTACCTTTGGGGCCGCGTGCGTCTGCACCACCTGCACGAGTGCCGCGCGCGATGCGTCCAATGCCGCGCTGCTGCTGGACGGTCTGCGCGATCTGGGGCTCGAACCGCAGGTGATTCCGGGCGAGGTCGAGGCGCGCCTGACGTTTTTTGGCGTGGCACACGACTTTGCTGGCGAGCGCATCATCGTCGCCGATTCGGGCGGTGGCTCCACGGAGCTCGCGACGGGCGTCTATGCGCCTGAGCGCGGGGTCTTTGCGCTGGAGGGAACGCGCTCGCTGGACATCGGTTGCCGTCGCGTGACGGAGCGGTTTTTCTCGGCGCTGCCGCCAACGGACAGTGAACTTGCCGCCGCTGACGTATGGGCGGGCGAGCAGTTCGGGGCTTACTTTGAGGGCCTGCCCAGCGACTTTGAGCGCGCCGAGCGTCTGGTCGCGGTGGGTGGCACGGTGACTACGCTGGTGGCTCTGGTCCACGAGCTGGAACCGTACGATTCGAGCTTTGTTCACCTACGCGAGCTGTCGCTGGAGCAGGTCTCGGCCGCTATCGAGCGCATGTCTGTGTTGGATGTTGCAGGCATTGCCGCGCTACCGGGTGTACAGCCCAAACGCGCGGGCGTGATCTTGGCTGGCGCCGTGGTGATCCGCGAACTCATGCGTGCCGGCGGCTACAAGACGCTCACCGTAAGTGAGAACAGCCTACTCGCCGGCATGGCCGCCACCATCAACGAAACTCTCGACGGCGCGACTCCCACCATCGCCTGGACCCCCACTCTCAGCACCCTCTAAATAATTTGCGGTGAAATACGGACTACAATCGCCCTTTCGGGCACCAAACAGTCCCTATTCCACCGCAACTCAACAGCCGGCACCTGGGGACAGTCCTTGCGGGGCGTCCCCACAGCGCCTATGCCAGCTTGTCGATCTGCCCAATCTCCCAAAGCGGAATATTGATGAGCATGCCCTCGTCTCTATATGCCGCCAGGGAGCTCCTCACGCAACGCTCGAGTTTGAATTTTTCGCAGGCTATTTTCAGACTCTTCGCTTTAAGGTTCTCTGCCGCCTTGACCTCAAGCGGAAGCACGGTTCCCGCATGGTCGATGGCAAAGTCGGTTTCGGCATTGCCGGAGGTAGAGGACCAATACGCGGGAGTTTTGTCCTGGAGCAAGAGCTCTTGCGCGACGTATTGTTCGGTCAGCGAACCTTTGAACTCGGTAAAAACAGCGGATCCGTTAAGAACGACGGCCGGAGAGAGACCGGAGAGCGCTCCGAGGATGCCGGTGTCGATGCAGAACAGTTTGAAGCCCGAGAGGTCTTCGTAGCTCGAGAGCGGCGCCTTTAGAGCGGAAACACGTGGCACCTTATGAACGATTCCGTAGTCCGTGAGCCACTGGAGGCTTTCCTCGAAATCGCGTGCGCGCGCTCCGGGACGAAGGGCGCCATAGACAAACTTCTTGTTCTCCTTTGCAAGCTGGCCGGGAAGGGATTTCCAAACCAACCTCATGCGCTCGACGATGCGGGCGGGTGCATGTTTGCCAAAATCGGATTCGTAAGCCTCGATGATTTGCTGCTGAAGCCTTCGGGCTTCGATGAAGTCGCGTGTCTCGGCGAAAGCGGAGACAACTTCGGGCATACCGCCGACAACAAGGTATTCCTTGAGCAAGTGTTCGAGCTTTTCGGTAACGTTTGCTAGAAGGTTCATGTCTGCGGCAAGGATGGCGTCGGCGAGCGGGTCGCCGTCGACGGCACGAACGAACTCGGCGAACCCCATGGGACGCATGGTGAGCTGGTCGATTTTGCCGACGGGAAATGACTCGTTTTCGCGTCGGAGCGCGAGGCCCATATAGGAACCGGCTGCTACGATGTGGTATTCGGGTGCAAGCTCGTTGAAGTACTTGAGCGAGGTGATCCCGCGCGGGGCCTCTTGGATCTCGTCGAAGATGATGAGCGTGTCTGCTGGCGTTACAGTTTGGCCACGTAGGAGTTCTATCTGGGAGATGATGCGCTTGGGGTCGAGGTCCCCATCGAACAGCGAGCGTGTGCTCGGCTCGAGCATAAAGTCAAAACGAATGACGTTTCGATACTGCTGGCTTGCGAATTCGTTAAGAAGCCAAGTCTTTCCTGTCTGGCGGGCTCCCTTAAGCAAGAGAGGTTTGCGATTCGCCCTTGATTTCCAAGCGATAAGTTCACTCATAAGCTGTCGCTGCATATTGCCTCCCAACCCTCTCGGCTAGTATAAGGCCATTTGGGAGTTTCCATCGGAAAATGTGGGAGACAACCACGTTTTTCCATCGGAAAATGTGGGAGACAGCCACGTTTTTCCATTGGAAAATGTGGGAACACCAACCTAAGTTGCGGTGGAATAGTTCCTAAATGGGCTGGTAAACTGCCAAAACAGGAACTATTCCACCGCAACTTAGAGCCCCACCGGCGTGTAAAAGAAACGAGCCCGCATCCCTTGGGGACACTGGCTCGAAAGCTCCATATGGTAGGGGCGGTGGGACTCGAACCCACAATCCTTGCGGCGAGAGATTTTAAGTCTCCTGCGTATGCCAATTCCGCCACGCCCCCGTGAGACTAGAAGTCTAGCACAAGCCGTCCGTTACGCGTTGACGGCCATCGAGTGTTGGCCCGACTTCTCCAGGAACTCCTGGAACTTGGCTTCGTCGCCCTTGTTCTGGTACTGCAGGGCCAGCAGGTATTCCAGACGGCAGCGCTTGACCGGGTCGTCGCCGACATCCTCGAGCATACGCTCCAGCTCGGGAATGTCGTTGTGGCGCTTGAGAATCATCGTGTCGTACATCAGCTGGCATTCGTGTGCGACCGCCTCGGCCTGACCGCCCTCAAAGCCCTTGATCTCGTGCAGAAGCTCCTTGGACTTTTTGCGGTCCTCCTGGCCAACGTAGTAGTTAAAGGCTTTGATCACCAGGTCGACGCGCTGCATCTTGGGCAGATTGAGCCCCAGCAGCAAATCGAACATCTCATCGGCGCGCTTGTGGTCCTCGCGCAGCAGATAGGAGTTCAGGCGCAGGTAGTCGCGGTTGTAGCGCGGGTACAGCATGCTGGTGAGTTTGCCGTCGAGCAAACGATCGAACTCGTCCCACTGCTTGGCAGCCATAAGCTGCTGTAGACGCTTGAACGTGGTGCGTTTTTTGACGCTAAAGAACACCGACACGGCGATGCAGATGATGACGACGGCGGTCCAGAGTGTGCGGGAATCGGGCATATTGGGATCCTTAGTCGCTCATAAAGCGAGCGGTATGACAACACGTACTAGATGTATTATACGCAGCGCGCAAGCAAACTAGCATAAAAGCTCATCGAGGCTGAGTGCCATCGCTCGCTGCGGTACACTTACCTAAAGTAAACCATGAAGGGAGACATTACCTATGAAGAAGATTGTTTTGGCTTGCGGTGCTGGCGCTGCTACTTCCACGCTCGTTGCCCAGAAGGTCGCTACTCTGCTCGACGCCAACGGTTATGCCGGCAAGTATGAGATCGTGCAGTGTGCCATCTCCGAGGCCAAGGACTACTGCGACGAGGGCGCCGACCTGCTGATCGCCACCACCGTTGCCCCCGAGGGCCTCACCTGCCCGTACGTGAGCGGCGTGCCCTTCATGACTGGCATGAACCGCGTCGCTGCCGAGAAGGCCGTTCTCGACGTCATGGCTCAGTAGGCGCTGACTGTATGAATGAGCAGAACGCCAATCCGGTCGAGCTCTTTGGCATGCGCGTTGCCCATGTGGGCATTAACGCCACCGACCCGGCAGACGCCCTGGAGATCGCGGAGCTGTTCTCGACGATGATGGGCCTGCCCGTCATCGAGACCCCGGTTTCGTACTTCAACGATTCGCTGGTCGAGATCATGAAGCAGAACGGTCGTGGCACCAAAGGCCACATCGGCTTTGCCGTTAACGACATCGATGCAGCTGAGAAGTGGTTTGCCGAGCGCGGGCTCGAGGTCAACGAGGAGTCGCGCGTGCTGCTGCCCGACGGCGGCACCAAGCTCGTGTACTTTAAGCGCGAGTTCGCCGGCTTTGCCGTGCATCTGTGCCGCGAGTAGCGCACAGGCTGCTATAGCTAGCAAAAAGGGATAGGGCCGCATGGCCTTATCCCTTTTTTACGCCGAGGGGCTTCCTACCGCGGCAGGCGAATCGTAAAGCGGCTGCCGACGCCCTCGACTGAGGTCACGCCAATGACACCACCATGGCTATCGACGATCCACTTGGCAATGGCGAGCCCCAGGCCCGAACCCTGCGTGCCGGCATCGCGCGCGTTGTCGGCACGGTAGAACCGCTCGAACGCGTGAGCTGCGGATTCCTGATTCATGCCGATGCCCTCGTCCTCAACGCTTATGTCGATCGTGCCCGCGCCCGCATCCGGCGTCATGTCAAACGAGATGGATGTGCCCGCGTCCGAATACTTGGCGGCGTTCTGCACGATCACGCGCAGGGCCTGCTTTACGAGTGCCACGTCGACAGGCGCGTCGCAGCGCGGGTCGCTGGCGAGCGCGGCGTCAAACGCCAGCCGATACGTGTGCGCGGCATCGATCATCTGCGATTCCTCGCAAACCTCGCCGACCAGCGCGGCCAGGTTGGTATTCGCGCGCCGCAGTACGGTGCGTCCGGCATCGCCGCGTGCCAAAAACAGCAGCTGCTCCACAAGCTCTTGCATGTGCTCGCTTTCGGCTTTAAGGGACGCGATGGATTCCGCCAGCACGTCCGGGTCGTCCTTACCCCAGCGGTCGAGCATGTTCACGTAGCCCTGAATCACCGCGATGGGCGTGCGCAGCTCGTGGCTCGCATCGTTGACAAAGCGCATCTGCTGCAGCTTGGCCTCTTGCATCTGGCGCAGCAGGCGGTTGAGCGCGACCTCGATACTCGCCAGATCGGCGTCGCCGGTGGTGACGCTCGGCGAGTCGACACTTGCGCGCTCGATGGCATGCTCCAGCGTTTCCATTTTGCCGTCGGCGAGTTGCATGCGGCCGAGCTCATCCACGCGCAGTGCCAGATCGTTGAGCGGTGCCATGGTACGGCGCACGCGTCGGGCGCCGCCGAGCATGTTGAGCACGCCGATGACCTGCCAACCTGCAACGACTAGGTAGAGAGGCCACAGTGCGACGAGGTCCTGCGCGAGGGGAAAGCTCTTGGTGGTGCGCGCAAGCTCGATGGTATAGGTAAGCGTGGTCAGGTCCCAGCCGCGTGTGGGTGTCAGCGACATGCCGTGAACGGCGGCGCCGGGGATCCATCTTGCGGTAAACGCGCCGTCGGGCAGCGTCTGGTTGTATCCATAGACGAGTACCGCCGCCGCGACAACCACCAGTAACAGATCGAGCCAGACGTAGCTCATCAGGCGGCGCCACATGTAGCTCCAGTTGATGGCACGGGCGATGGAGGTGACGCGCTTGGCCTCGGCGCTACGCACGGCAGACATAGCCCACCCCGCGCACGGTCTGGATGATGCGGACACCGCCGGCGTCCTCGATCTTGGCGCGCAAATGTGCGATGTGCACATCGACGTTGTTGGTGTCGCCCACGTAGTCGTAGCCCAGCGCCTCATGCGCGATGCGCTCGCGCGTGAGCACGGTGCCGGCATGTGCCATAAGCAGGGCGAGGACGTCGAACTCGCGGGCAGTGAGCGCGATGGGCGAGTCGCCGACCGTGACTTCGCGGCGGTCGGGATCGAGCGCGACCGAACCCACGGTGAGCGCGGCGGGGGAGGGCACGGCGGCTTGGGCTGAGCCGCCAGCTGGGGGCTCA